>CBHFOL010000214.1:0-13937 GCA_965995405.1 uncultured Saccharothrix sp. | reverse complement strand
GGCCGCCACGAGCCCGGCCGCGAACATGTTGCCGAACAACGGTTTGCCCGTCCCGTTCGGCACCGACTGGACGCCGCCCCGGCCGCCTTGGCCGCCCTGGCCGGTGCCGGTGTCGGCGGACGGGTCCGTCGCCGTGATCGCCCGGTCGTAGCCGGCGTAGTGCCCGGCCAGTTCGGTCATCACGGCGATGGCCTGCGCGTGTGCGGCGTTCGCGGCCTTCACCGCGCTCTGGTGGGCCCGCACCGCGTCGACCGCCTCGGACCGGTGCCGCTGGAGCCGGTCCACGACCTGCGGCGACGTCATCGGGTCGAATTGCAGCGGAGTGTTCGCGAGCCGCGTGGTGGACGGGTCGAGCGTCGGCACGGCCACCGGGGGAGGCATCTTGCGCTGCGCCTCGGTGAGCGCGTCGGCCGCGTCGTGCGCCAGGTCCCGCATGGCGAACGCGCGGTCCGCGACGCCGCGCAGCCCGCCGCACAGGTCGCCCACCATGGTCTGGTACTTCTCGGCCGCGCCGCCCTGCCACCACTGGCGGAAGTCCCGCAGGCGGGCCTCCAGGCCGGCGGCCTGCTCGTGCAGCCGCGCGCCGAACGCGTCCCACCGCTCGGCGGCGGCGCGCACCGCCTTCGGGTCGCCCGCCCGCAGCATCCCGTGCAGCTGGTGGTGGTTGTAGAGGGCGAAGTCGGTGTGCATGGGGTCATCCGCTCCCGGTGTCGATGCCCAGCCGGGACAGCTCGGCGGCGGTCTGCCGGTCGGCCTGCCGGTAGGACTCGGCGACGGTGTCCGTGACGCCGCCGGCGAAGTCGATCGCCTCCCGCGCGCGGCCGAGCACCTCTCGGAAGTCGGCGACGGCGTCGGTGTGCGCGGTGCTCAGCGCGTGCGCCTCGCCGAACAGTCCGAGCGGGAGATCCTTGCCCGCCAACGCCTCCAGCGGGCCGGCCGCGGTCGCCATGCCCGCGAGCTGCGTGCCGAGCTCGCGGGCGAAGTCGGTCAGGGAGGCCAGGTGGACCTGGAACGACTGGTGGTCGGACGGCAACGCAACCTCGATTCCACGTCGTGCGGGTGCCGGCGGGCTCGCGGCTCAAGGCGGACCGGCGCAGGGCCGACCCGCCTGAACACCGCCGGTGCTCAGCGCCTGCCGACGGCCTGCGAGATGTTCCCGGCGCGCTGCAACTCCTCCGCCTGCTGCCGGCTCGCGCCGTCGTGCACGGTGCGGGCGAACTCGGTGAGCGTGGTGGTGGTGCTCTCCACCGCCTGCGACACCCGCGCGGTGGACTGCACCACCGCCTCGCCGGACGCGCTCTCCGGCCGCAGCCAGGTCGCCTGCAACGGCTTGAGCGCGGTCTCCAGCCTGGTCATGCTGTCCTGCAACGCCTTGGCGTTGAGCTTGAGCTTCTCGGCCGCGGTGACCATCTCGGCGAAGTTGACGTTGATCGTGGTCATGACAGCTGCGTCCTCCTGTGCGGGTGGGTCTTCGCCGTGGTCACTTGTTCCGGAGCCGGCTCAGCACTTCGCCGCCGTCGCCGAAGGCGGGCACGCGCTGGAAGTCCTGGCGCAGTTGGGCGTCCGTGCCGGTCATCTGCTTGTAGCTCTGGTCGACGGTCTGCGACATCTGCTCCAGGTTGTCGTTGATGACCTTCTGCTCGTCCTGGAGGGACTGGTGCAGGTTCGCGAAGGCCACCGCCTGGTCGCCCTTGTACTGGGTCAGCGCCCAGCCCTGGAGGTCGTTCTGGAGGCTGTTCATGCTGGCACGCATGGCGTTCGCGGCGTCCTGGAAGTCCTGCACCGCCCTGGCCATCTGGCCGGCTTCGACCTCGAAACCCTGGTTCACGGTCCCGCCCTTCTGAGTTTGCCGATGCACCGCAAGGAATCGCTGCGAACGAGACGCTATGCCCGCGGCGGTGCCGCCGTGAACGGCACAAGTGCCGTTGGGCACGGCGGCAGAATTACCCACGGGCCGGACCGCGAGCCTGGTCGGCGGCGCGTCATGCGGAATGTTCCGGTGGCGTCCAGGCGACCTGCACCAGCTCGGTGCCCAGCCGCCTGCTCACCAGGTAGCCCCGGCCGGGTGGTTGCGGGCCCATCCGCACGTCGCCGAACAGCACGCCCTCGTCCCGGCTGCCGGACATCGCCAGGCCCGGCGAGCCGAGTTCCTTGATGCGGGTGATCACCGGGTCGAACATGGCCCGCGACGCCCCGCCGCTGCCCCTGGTGACGATCAGGTGCAGCCCGATGTCCCTGGCCTGCGGCAGGAATTCGACCAGCGACAGCAGCGGGTTGAGCATCCCGCCCTGGCCCGCGACCAGCTCGTAGTCGTCCACCAGGACGAACAGCTCCGGGCCGTCCCACCAGTCCCGGGCCTTGAGCTGCTCCACGGTGACGTCGGGGCCGGGCAGGCGTTCGCGCAGGGCCTGGACCGCCTGGCCGACCAGGTCCTCCAGCACGGGGCCGGAACCGGCGTAGCCGAGCAGGTGCCTGCCGCGCACGGCGTCCAGCAGGCCGCGCCGGTAGTCGACCACGATGACCGCCGCCTCTTCGGGCGGGTACCGGCGCATGATGCCGTCGGCGATGGTGCGCAGCAGGGCGGTCTTGCCGGACTCCACGTCGGCGAAGGCCAGGAAGTGCGGTTCGGTGGCGAAGTCCAGGTGCACGGGTTTGAGGTCCGATTCGGCCAGGCCCAGCGGGATCGCCCTGGCCGGCTGTCCGGGGACGTCCGGGAGGTCCGTGACAGGGACCTGGCGGGGGAGGAGCCGGACCTCGGGCGCGGAGCCGCCGTGCCACGCGTCGGCGACCTTGGCCACCAGGTCGGCGGTCGCCTCGGTGAGCGTGCCGGGTGCGGCGTCCAGGGTGGGCAGCGCGCCCAGGAAGTGGAAGCCGTCGGAGGTGAGGCCGCGGCCGGGTGCGCCGGTGGGCACGTTCTCGGCCGTGCGGCGGTTGACCAGCGAGTCGCTCGGGTCACCGAGGCGGAGCTCGAAGCGGGTGCCCAGGGTGTCCAGGAGTTGGGCGCGCATGGCCATCCAGCGGTTCGCCGAGATCACCACGTGGATGCCGAAACCCAGGCCGCGGGCGGCGATCCGGGTGATCACCTCCTCGAACGCGTCGTACTCGTCGCGGAGGGTGGTCCAGTCGTCCACGACGAGGAAGACGTCGCCGAACTCGCGCTGCTGCTCGGTGAACCGGGTCAGTTCGGTGCGGCGCTCGCGGTAGGCGACCACCGAGTCGACGCCGTGCTCGGCGAAGAGCTGTTCCCGTTCGTCCAGCAGTGCGGTGACCTCCGCGACCAGGCGGCGGCAGCGTTCGACGTCGCGTCGGACGGCGTGGCCGGCCACGTGCGGCAGGCCGGCCACCGGACCGAGCGCGCCGCCGCCCATGTCCAGGAGGAAGAACTGGACCTCGGCGGGGGTGTGGGTGAGCGCGAGGGACGCGACCAGGGAGCGGAGCAGGGTGCTCTTGCCGCTCTGCGGCGCGCCGAGCACGAGCACGTTGCCGCCCGCCGCCCGGAGGTCCGCCCACAGGAGGTCGCGGCGTTGCTCGAAGGGCTTGTCCACCACGCCGAACGGGACGGTCAGCCTGCCGTTGCCGTTCCAGCCCGTCGGGCACAGGCCGCGTTCCGGGTCGATGCCGAGCGGCGGGAGCAGGTGGTCGAGCGTGGGCGCGTCGGACAGCGGCGGGAGCCAGATCGGGTGTGCCGCCGGGCCCTTGCCGGTCAGCCGGGTCACCATCGCGCTCATGATCGTCTCGCCGGTCGGGGCGGCGGCCGGCGTGGGCGTGGCGACCACGGGCGGGGCCGGTGGCTCGACGCGGACCAGCGCGAACGGCACCACCTGCCGGTCGGGTGCCGGACCGGCGGTCGGACCGGCCGCGCGGGGTGGCAGTTCGCCCGAGACGTAGGCGGATTTGAAGCGCAGCAGGGTTTCCGTGTCGCTCTTGAGGTATGCCGAGCCCGGGATTGACGGCAGGTGGTAGGCGTCGGGCACACCCAGCACCACGCGGCTCTCGGACGCGGAAAACGTGCGCAGGCCGATCCGGTACGACAGGTGCGCCTCCAGACCGCGCAGCCGGCCCTCCTCCAGGCGTTGTGAGGCAAGAAGAAGGTGGACGGCAAGGCTGCGGCCGAGCCGGCCGATCATCACGAACAGGTCGATGAACTCCGGCCTGCTGGTCAGGAGCTCGCTGAACTCGTCGATGATCACCAGGAGCGACGGGAGCGGCCCGAGGTCCGCGCCGGACTCCCGGGCCCGCTCGTAGTCCCGGACCGACGCGAAGTTGCCCGCCGACCGGAGGAGTTCCTGCCTGCGCACCATTTCGCCGCTGATGGCGTCCGCCATCCGGTCGACCAGGGTCAGGTCGTCGGACAGGTTGGTGATCATCGCGCAGGTGTGCGGCAGGTCGGTCATCCCGGCGAACGTGGCACCGCCCTTGAAGTCGATCAGCGCCATGTTGAGGGTCTCGGACGAGTGCGTCACGGCCAGGCCGGTGACCAGGGTCCGCAGCAGTTCGCTCTTGCCGGAGCCGGTCGCACCCACCACCAGGCCGTGCGGGCCCATGCCGCCCTCGGCGGACTCCTTGAGGTCGAGGTCCACCGGGCGGCCCACCGGGTCCAGGCCGATCGGGATGCGCAGCCGGTCGCGTGGGCCGCGCGGTCGCCAGGTGACACTCGGGTCGACGTCGCGCGGGTCGCCCAGGCCCAGCAGTCCGGAGAGGCCGAAGACGGTCGGCACGGGGGTGTGGGTGACGACGGTGCCGCCGTGCAACGGGGTCAGCGAGCGGGCGAGGGCCTCGGCGGACGGTTCGTCCAGGCGGTCCGGGGTGCCCAGGAAGTCGAGCCGGGTCTCACCGCCGGTGCCGGCCAGCTTGCCGATCCGGTCGTCGGCGACGGTGAGCCGGAGGAGGTTCGGTGTCTGCTCGCGGTCGGGTGCGGTGGCCACGTCGATCACGGTCACGCCGTGCCGCCCGCCGTCGAGTGCCAGCCGGGTCGCGCCGGCCGTGCGTCCACCGTCCACGACGACGATCACGTGCGGCAGGTCGAACCCCATGCCCGGACGTCTGGTGAACGGCGGGCGGTCGCCCAGGTCGGCCCCGAGGAGTTCGGCCACGGCGTCCAGGTTGTCCGCGACGAGCCTGGCCGGGCCGGCGGCGTCCGCACCCGCCGGGTCCTGGGCGTGCGGCAGCCACTTGGCCCACTCCCAGTCGCGGTAGCGGTCACGGGCCGGGCACAGCGCGATCTTCAGGTCGGTGGGGGAGTGGAAGACGGCGGCTTGCGCGAGCAGCGCGCGGAGCAGGTCCAACACGCGGTCCCGTGGGCCGCTGACGCTGATCGCGGCGAACGAGCGCAGCGAGATGGCCACCGGGAGGTCGGGGACGGTGGCGTGCGCCCGGATGAAGTGGCGCAGGGAGGTCGACGACACCGGGTCCAGGTCTTCGAGCGGCGCGGTGCGTGGCGCGCGGAGTCTGGTGGCGAGGCGTTGTGGTCCGCTGCCCAGCCGTACCTGGCCGAAGTCGGCGTCCGAGCGGGCCCGTTCCCACATCCGGTCGCCGGCCACCAGGGTCCACAGTTCGGCGGGGTCCGGTTGGCCGAACGCCAGCGCGTCGCGTTGCTTCCCGGACTCCTTGCGCACCTGTTTGCGGAGGTTGGCCAGGTAGCGCTGGTAGTCCCGGCGCTCCTCGTTGATCTTGGCCTTCGCCGCCCGGCCGCCGCCGGCGAGCATCGCGAACAGCATACCCACCATCACGATGAGGAAGACGCCGCCGAACACCCACGTCATCGGGCCGCCGCCGCGTCCGATGTAGACGAACGACATCGCGCCCATGCCGAGCATCATGGGCAGGAAGAACAGCATCTGGAGCACGCCCTGGTTGGAGCCCCGGCTCAGCGTGGGCGGCGGTTGGAGCTCGATCTCGCCGGACGACGGCTGGGGCGGCGGCACTCTACGCGCGCGCGGTTGCATGAGCCGGAGTCTGACGAGTGTGATCGTCCGTGTGGTGGGTAATTCTGCCGTCGCGTGGGCCGGCCGGTGGTTCCGGGGGTGGTGGGTACTTTTGCCGTCCGCGTGGCGGGTCCGGCGGACCTACCGTCCTGGGGCGAACAGGACGTCGGCGCGGGGAGGTGGCCGGATGGTGGACTCGGACCGGGGGTTCGAGATTCGTCCGGACGGTGTGGCAAAGGTCGCGGGCAACATCGGCGGGCTGCTGGTGGAGGCCAAGGGTGTGGTGGACGCGCTCGCGGCGGCGCAGGTGCCGGCCGCCGCGTTCGCCGACATCGGGTCCTCGTTGGCGTCGATGAACGGCAAGCTGCACAACGAGATCACCAGTGCGCTGAGCCGGATGTGCGCGGTGTGGCAGGCGGTCAACCAGCTCACCGAGAACGACGCCGCCACCTACCGCAGGATCGACGGCGAAGTGGGCTCGGCGGTGAACCGGGTCGCGTCCACGGACTACGTGGGTCCACGGGACTGGGGACTGTTCCGGAATGCCTAGCACCCTTCGAGACTCGGTGAGGTTCCCATGTCCGGTGCGTTGAGCTGTGGTTGCGTCGGCCGACTCAACCCCGGCGTGTTCAGTGTGATGCGGTCGATCCAGAGCGGGTCGCCGGAGACGATCCTGTCCACGGTGAGCCAGATGCTGGACCTGGCGAAGCGGCTCGGCGGGGTGCGCGGGCAGTTGCGGACCTCGGCGCGCGACCTGGCCCTGGTGTGGCCGCACGGCGTGAAGTCCGGGGACACGCAGCACAAGCTGGCCCAGCTCGACCAGGTGTTCGGCAACGTGATCAGCCTGGTGGGCCGGGTTTCCGAGGTGCTGAAGACGGCGGCCCGGACGATCCAGCGGACGCGCCAGGCGTTCGCCGCGGGTATCGCGCAGGGTGATGCCCGGATCATCCCGCTGCTGGCGGCGGCTGCGGCGGGCAAGCCGGGCGCGTACGCCAAGGCGAAGGCCACGGCCGCGCAGACCACCGGGTCGTTGCAGGGGATCATCGGCGGGTTCGGTCAGCTGCTGAAGAGCCTGGGGCTGACCCAGCTCGGCGAGGTGCTGTCGCAGGTCGGCGAGCTGGCCGGGCAGTTGGAGCAGCTGTTCTCCAAGAACTCCGGTCAGGCGGGCTCGGGTGAGGTGGCCAACGGGGGCACGTATCCGTCCGGCTCGGGTGCCGGGCAGTCCGGTGCCTGGCAGGGGGCCGGACAGGGGGTCGGGCAGTCGGGGGCGTGGCAAGGGTCCGGTGGGCAGTCGTGGCAGCAGAACCCGTTGGCGCGGGACGCCTGGCAGCAGGGGATTCCGCCCGAGTACACGGACTACCGCGCGCCGGCGTTGTCTCCCGGTGGCAACGACCTGTCGTGGATTCCGGTGGACCGGCCGGGCCAGGTGGAGGTCGCGGTGACCACGAAGGACGGGATGAGCACCACCGTCCGCGCGGTCGCCGGGCAGGACGCGGCGTTCGACGTCAAGTTGGGCTCGGAGCAGGTTCGCGTGACCATCGACGGTGACGGCGACGGGAAAGTGACCCCGAGGTGAACCCGGTGCTGGAGGCCGACCGGCGGTTGCTCGACCAGAGCATCGCGGGGACGGTCGCCGCGTTGGAGCGGATCCGCGACAGCGTGACCGGCGACCCCGGCGCGCTGGCGGGGTCTGCCGATCGGCTCGGCCGCCACTCCGACGAGGTGCAGGACGTGCTGCTCACGTTGCGGTCCGCCGGCACGGTGGCGATGCGCCAGTGGGACGGTCCGGCCGCGACCGAGTTCGCCACCGTCCACAAGGAACTCACGAAGGCGCTCAGCGAGGCGGTGCGCCAGCTTCGGCGGGAGAAGACCTGGCTGCACCGCTGCGGGAACGCGCTGGTCACGTCACGTGCGGGCATGGAGCGGGTGATCGCCGAGTACCGCGCGAACGTCGAGCGGCTGCGTGCGGAGCTGAACCAGCCGGACGGGCAGGGTGCCGTCTTCGTCAAGCTGCGGTACTACCTGGACAACGCGCTCCGGCAGGCGCAGCAGATCATCCGTGAGCTGGTGTCGGTGTTCGCCGAAGGACGGGGCGATCCGCCCACGGCCACCGTGTGGTCGATCGGCAAGGGTGTCGTCGGGTTCGGCCGGTGGGTGCTGGAGGAGATGGGCGCGCTCCCACCGGCCGCGCCGGAGAAGCCGAAGACGACGTTCCCGCCGGTGGTCGGGCTGACGACGGGCACCGAGTTCAGCGAGAGCGTCGACTACATCGCGTACCGGATGAACACCGACGCCCGGAGCAAGGAAGCCGAGGAGCTGCGCCGGCTGTGGGGCTCGACCGAGGGCGAGGCGCGGACCCTGATGCTGTGGAAGTGGGGGCAGAACTTCAACTACGGCGGTGCGTGGGACACCAAGCCCGCGTTCAACGAGATGTGGGGGATGTCCGCCCGCAACGACTTCACCACGCCCGTGCCGAACGAGCTCGGCACGATCAACGGCAGGCAGGCGGCGATGCCGTTCGACCTCGTCGGCAACATCCACTACGGGTACATGGCGGCGTCCATGCCCCGGTTCAGCCTGGTCGGCGAGGTCGGCGCGAACGTGTTCGACGTGTTGCAGCAGAACGGAACCGATCCCGGCGACCAGCTCGCCGTGCGGATCGGCGTCGAGCTGCACGCGCAGTACCCGCCGGGACAGCTGCGCCCCGAGCACGTGTCCGCCGCGATCCAGCGGCACTGGGACGAGTTCGTCCGCATCGGCAAGGTCCACGTCAGGTGAGGGAGAACGGCAGATGAAGGTCGACCGGTACGACGAGCTGGACGTCGACGCGATCATGGACCAGGTCCGGCAGCAGCAGGAGGAGGTCGAACGCATCCAGGGCGACGTGGAGGCGATGCTGGTCAAGGGCCACTCCCGGCAGCAGGAGGTGACCGCGTCGGTGCGCGGCACCGGCCGGTTCACCGAGATCTCCGTCGACCCGGAGCGGATCCGGGGGCTGGACGCGTACGAGCTCGGCGGCGTGGTGCTGGAGGCCGTCAACGACGCGCTGGACAAGCTGGCCGCCGCCACCGCCGCCCGGTACGCCCCGGTGATCGAGGCGGCGTCGCGGATGGCGGAACACTGACGTGTCGGCACCTCTGGCGCCGTGCCGGGTGACGGTGGTGGCGCCGCAGTCCCGGATGGACGTCGCACTGCCGCGCGACTGCACCGTCGCCGAGCTGGTGCCGCAGCTGGTCCGGTTGGCCAGGGGCCGGCCGCAGCCGGGTGGCTGGGCGTTGGCCAGGCTCGGCGAAACCCCGTTCGCGCCGGGCCTGACCGTGGCGGCGGCTGCGTTGCGCGACGGCGAGGTGCTGCACCTGCGGCCCCGTGAGCGTTACGAAGTGCCGGTGTTCTTCGACGACGTGGTCGACGCGATCGCCGCTGCCGCCGAGACGCGGCGCGGTGCGTGGCGACCCCGGGTCGGGCGTTGGCTGGGTATCGGGTCGGCGGTGGCGCTGTTCCTGGGCGGCACGCTGCTCGCGTTCAAGGTCTGGTCCGGCACCCCTGCCGCGCCCCTCGGGGCAGGGGTGCCGGGCGCTCTGCTGCTGCTCATGGGGGCGGCGCTGGTGCGGGCGCGCGGTGAGGCGGACGCCGGCGTGGCGTGCGGGATCACCGGGGTCGTGGTGGCCACGCTCGCCGGGCTGGCCGCGTTGCCGCCCCACACGTGGTGGCCGTCCGATGTCGGGCAGATCGCGGTCGGCTCGGGTGTGGCCGTGGCGTTCGCGGGGGTGGCGGCCGTGGCCATCGCCCACCGGGCCGCGTGGTTCATCGGGATCGCGACGGCGGCGGGTGCCGGCGCGCTGATCATGGCGACCATCGTGCTGTTCGACGTCACCCCGCTGCACGCGGCGGCCGTGGCCGCTCCCGTCGCGACCGCCCTCACCACCGCCGCGCCGATGATCGCGCTGCGCCTGGCCCGCCTGCCGCTGCCCCGCCTGCCCGCCGACATGGAGACGTTCCGGGCGGACGAGGAGCCGGTGGCCGATGTCGACGTGCTGGGCCGCACCTCGGCGGCGACCGACATCCTGACCGGGCTGGTCGGTGCGCTGGGCGTGGTGGTGTTCGCGTGTGCGGTCGTGCTGCTGGGCGAGGGTTCGTGGCTGGTCGGTCTGCTGGGCGTCACCTGGATCCTGCGGTCCCGGTCGTACGCGGGCGCGGTGCAGCGGGTCGTGCTGGTGGTGATCGGGCTGGCGATGCTCGGCGCGCTGGGCTGGTGGCTGACGACGGCGGCGGACCGGACCTGGCTGCTCGCCTACGCGGCCGGCGCGGGCACGGCCGGTGTGGTGTGCCTCTGGTACGCGGGGCGGGTGGTGCGCAACGTGCACTCGCCGTCCGTGGCGCGGTGGCTCAACGTCCTGGAGTACACGCTGCTGATCGCGATCGTGCCGGTCGCGGGCTGGGTGCTGGGCGTCTATCGGGCGGTGCTGGAAGCGGTGAGCTGAAGCGGGAGGGCCAACCGACCGGACGCGTCAGTCGAGTTCGGCCAAGAGGCGGTGGACCCTTGTCGCCTCGGCTGTCCGATGCTGGTGTCGGTAGAGGGACAGGGCCTGGTGCCAGGTGTGCCGGGCCCGGGTGTGGTCGCCCAGCGCCTGCCAGGTTTCCCCGAGGTGGGCGGGCGCAGGCCCGGGTGGCCCCACAGGCGTTCCGAGCGGGACCGGTCGGGTGTCTCCCTGGTGGGCACCTCGTCCGGGCCGAACTCGAAGAACGTCGACTCCACGAAGTGCTGGAACGGGATGTCCAGGCCGTCGATCCAGGCCATCGGGCGGTCGGTGCGGTTGTGGTGGCCGTGCCAGTGCCGGCCGGCCTGAGGCAGGAAGTCGCCGCGCCGCATCGCCACCGGGTCGCCGTCGACCACGGTCCAGACGCCGTCGCCTTCCACCACGAAGCGGAACGCGTTCTGGGTGTGGCGGTGCACGGGTGCGTCCTCGCCCGGGTTGAGGTACTGGATGGGGGCCCACAGCGTGGGGGTGGCGAAGGGGCGATCGTCCAGACCCGGGTTGGCCAGCGCGACCGCCCGCCGTTCGCCGCCACGGCCGACGGGCACCAGTTCGCCCGCCTGTTCGGCCAACGGCAGCAGGTCCGACCACCGCCAGAGGTGGGGCAGTGCGCGGGAACGGGGGTGCGCCGGCATCAGATCGCCGATCTCGGTCCACAGCGGCACCAGTCGGTGTGCCGCGAACCCCTGGTACAGCGCGGAAAGCTCCGGACCGGGGATCGGCTGGTCGTCGGTGACGGTCATCGTGCTCCTCTCTGGGGTCACCGGCTCGCGGCGAGCAGGCAGGCGGCGAGAGCGGCGGCCACCGCGAAGGCGAGGAAGTTGGCGTTGACGCCGAGCCCGGCGGCCGGCAGCCAACCGCCGACCTGGGGCGCGAGCACGGCCCCGATCCGGCCGAAGCCGAGCGAGAAGCCCAGCGCCGAACCACGCAGCGGGGCCGGGTAGTGCGTGGCGACGGCGGCGATGATCAGGCATTGCGCGCCGTGCGTGCCGACGCCCGCGAGCACCAGCGCCCCGTACACCACCGCCGACGGCGGGTGCGTGATCAGCAGCACCCGACCGGCGGAAGCCGTGGCGGCGGCGATCATCCCGGTCCGGACCGGGCCGATCCGGGTGCCCGCCCACGCCGTGACCAGCGACCCGAGCACCGCACCCAGCGACAGCGCGAGCAGGAAGCCCAGCGCCGAGCCCAGGTCGAACCCGCTCTCCCGCATGAGCTGCGGCAGCCAGGTCGTCAGACCGAACCAGGCGAACAGTGTCACCACCGTGGCGAGCGAGAACAGCACTGTCGACCGCCGGTACGGTGCCCGGACCAGCGCCCGCAACGGTTGCCGCACAGCGGAATCCCCGGCCTGACCGACCACCGGCAGGCCGTACCGCTCCTCGACGGCCGCCGCCTCGGCGACCCGGCCGCGCGACCGCAGCCACTGCGGCGACTCGGGCAGCAGCCACCACGCCACCGGCACCACGACCACCAACGCGGCCAGCGCGATCAGGAACATCACCGGCCACCCGTACCCGGGCAGTACCCAGATCCCGACCAGGGCCGCCAGGCAGCCGCCGATCGGCACGCCGGACATCATCAGCGTCGCCACCACGGACCGGACGCGGGCGTCCACGAACTCGGTGGCCAGCGCGTTGGCGCTGGGCACGAGACCGCCCAGCCCGAGTCCGGCGAGCAGTCGCAGCAGACCGAACACCTCCGGTCCGGGCGCGGCGGCGCACAGCGCGGTGAACACCGAGAACCACACCGTGCAGGCGATGATCGTGCGCCGGCGGCCGAGCCGGTCGGCCAGCGTCCCGGCGAGCACCGCGCCGACGAGCATCCCCGCGAACGCCAGGCTGCCGAGCAGGCCCGCGCCGGACTTGGTGAGGTCCCAGCCGGGCTCGGCGAGCAGGCGCGGCAGCACCGTGCCGTAGACGATGAGGTCGTAGCCGTCGAACACCACGATCACCCAGCGCAGGCCCGTGACCAGGTACGCGGCCCGCGACGTCGCGGGGACTGTGGTCTGCGCCATGCGGCGATTGTTCGGCGGCTTCTGGTGGGAGGGATAGAGCTTTCCGCTGTGAGGAACAAGCCGCCCTACTCGATCACGTCGGTGGACCACGCGCTGCAACTGGCGTCGCTGCTCCGCCAGGAGGGCGCGGTCCGGGTGACCGACGCCGCCGAGCGGCTCGGCGTCTCGGTCTCCACCGCGCACCGCCTGCTGGCCATGCTGGTGTACCGGGACTTCGCCGAACCGGGGCCGGATCGCCGGTACCGGCCGGGGCCGGCGATCCGGCCGACGCCCGCGACCGAGGCTCCGGTCGCGCTGCTGCGCCGGGTGGCGTTGCCGCACGTGCGGCGGCTCGTGGAGGAGACCAGGGAGTCGGCGAACCTCACGGTGCTCGCGGGCACTGAGGCGCGGTTCATCGCGAGCGTCCAGTGCGACCAGGTGCTGCGGGTGGGCGACCGGGAAGGCCGGTCGCTGCCGGCCGCGCTGGCGTCCGGCGGTCAGGCGATCCTGGCCGGACTGCCTGCCGCGCAGGTCGCCGAGCTGGACGGGGCCGACCTGCCGTCCCGGCTGCCCCGTGACCTGGCCGCCGTCCGCAGGCGGGGTTTCGCGATCAACGACCAGCTGACCGAGACCGGCCTGACCGCGCTCGGCGTGGCGATCAAGGACCAGGCCGGTTCCCCGGTGGCGGCGATCTCGACCGCCCTGCCTACGGCCCGGTTCGACCGCAAGCTGCTGCCCACGTGGGTGGGCGCGCTCATCGCCGCCGCGACCCGCATCGAGAACGCCGTCGCCGCCGAGCGGCCTTGACCACCGGTCGGAACGTCCACCGGCCCGGCGGCGGGGACCGGGTCAGCCGGGCGTGGCCGCGGGTGTCGCGGTGCCGAGCCAGGCGTCCGGGCCGAAGACCTCGTAGTGGATGTTCGCGGCGGGCAGGCCGCGGGCGATCAGGTCGTGGCGCACGATCCGCATGAACGGCAGCGGGCCGCAGAGCAGGGCATGTGCCGTCGGGTCGACCGGGATGCGATCAGGATTGACGAGTCCATTGTGGATGGTCGTGCGGCGAGGGGCGTCGAGCGCGCCTTCCGCTTCGTACCACAGGAGAAGTGCCGCGTCGGGCAGGTCGTCCACGGCGCTGAACAGGTCGGTGCGGAGCGGATGGGCGTCGGGGGAGCGGTCGGCGTGGACGACGACCAGCGGGCGGGTGCTGCCCTGCCGGACCAGGTGGCGCAGTGCGGCGACGACCGGCGTGGTGCCGATGCCCGCGCCCGCCAGGATGAGCGGTGACCCGCCGGGCGGGAGGACCGTGTCGCCGAACGGCGGGCTGACCGCGAGCCGCGCGCCGGGCCGGACGTGGTCGTGGAGGTGGGCCG
The DNA here is from genome assembly GCA_965995405.1 of uncultured Saccharothrix sp. Lineage (GTDB taxonomy): Bacteria > Actinomycetota > Actinomycetes > Mycobacteriales > Pseudonocardiaceae > Actinosynnema. The sequence continues at coordinate 112 of CBHFOL010000214.1, read as the reverse complement.
AGACGAGGCCGTCCGGGTGGCGCTTCACCGTGATGCGGATGGTGTCGCCCGGCTCGTCGCTGATCGTGTACTGGCGGATCTGCCGACCCTGTCCGGGCAGGTCGACGGCGAC
>CBHFOL010000213.1:0-13951 GCA_965995405.1 uncultured Saccharothrix sp. | reverse complement strand
CGAGCGGACCGACGACGCCGACTGGCGGATCACCTGGTACCGGGGCCTGGTCACCCTCGCCGCGGGCGAACTGGCCGTCGCCCGGTCGTACTTCGACCTCGCGTACTCGTTGCTGCCCGGCGAGTCCGCGCCCAAGCTCGCCCTCGCCGCGACCGACGGGTGCCTCGGCAACGCGCCGTCGGCCGCGCGTCTCCAAGGTCCGCAGGCAGTCGCCGGCCGCCTACGACAAGGACCGCGCCCGCGCCGGTTCCGACCTCCAGCAGGCGGCGACCGTCGCCGGCGACGACGAGACCGCGCAAGCCACCGTGCGCGAAGTGCTCGACCAGTTCGGCCGCTACCAGGCGATCGAGTATTGCCTCGACACGGTCCCCGGCACCTCCAACTACTACTTCTACGAGTACGGCAAGGCCCTTACCGCCCTGGTCGACATCAACCAGCACGCGATGGACGAGTCCATCGCGGACGGCGAGAAGGCGATCGGCGGGTGGACCCGACCGGTGCCCTATGGCCTGGTCGCACCCATCGTGGCGCTGGTCGCCATCGGTACCTGGCCGCGACTGGCCGAATACCGCTAGCCCACGCTGGTCAGCGGCCGGGCGCGTCGGCGTTGGCGAACAGGGCGACCACCTGGTTGCGGGAGTTGAAGCCGAGTTTGGTCAGGATGTGCTGGACGTGGCTGTCCACCGTGCGCAGTGAGACGACGAGCTCGCGGGCGATCTCCTTGTTCGTCCTGCCCTTGGCCACCAACCGGGCCACCTGCGACTCGCGGGCGGTCAGCGGAATGGGGTCCGCCGGGCCGGGCTCGGGCGGGCCGGCGGCCGGGTCGCCGAGGACGAGCGCGACCGTCTGCGCGCCGGTGAGCTTGCGGCCTTCCTCGATCGCAGCGTGGAAAGCCTTGTCCCCCAGCGATTCCCGTGCCAACCGCAGGCAGCGTTCGCTGCCGTCGAGCAGGGTGAAGCCGCCCAGGTAGGCGCCCAGCGGCTGCCACTGCGCCCGGCTGGCCCCGAGCAGCCGGGCGGCCCGGTCGGCGTCCCCTTCGGACATCGCCGCCCACGCGAACACCTCGGTCGTCACCGCCAGGCCGAGCGGGTCGTCGAGTGCGGTCTGGCCCTGGACGGCCTGCCGCAGGGTTCGCGCGCACTCGCCGAACTCGCCCCGCAGCCACCGGGCCAGGCCCTCGAAGGTCAGCGCCCACGACCGCAGCCACCGGTCGCCGTGCCGGGCGCAGGTGTCCCGGCAGTCGGCGAGCAGGGCGAGCGCCTGGTCGGTACGCCCTTCGAGGCTGTACGCCCAGCCGAGCTCGATCCTGGCGAGCACCAGGTACGGGTTGAACTCGCGCTGGCCGGCTTCGAGCTCGACGCCCTCCTCCAGCAGCGCCGTCCCGGCCGGGCCGACGCCGAGGTTGCGTTCGAGCAGTCCCCGGACGTGGGTGGCGTGGGCCAGGTTCGGCAGGTCCCCGATGCCCGCGGCCAGCGCCTGGCTCTCCCGGGCGAGCCGGTTCCCGGCGGCGTGGTCTCCCTGGGACAGGGCGAGGTAGCCGTTCACCCAGAGCGCGGCGGCCCGCTGCGGACTCCGGCCGGTGTCCCCGGCCAGCGCCCGGTCGAGCCAGTACCGTCCCTCGCCCTGTCGGCCGGACGCCACCCAGTGGCTCCACAGCGCGGCGGCCATGGCCTGCGCGCGGGGCCGGTCGGCGGGGTCGGCGAGCAGCGACTCCAGCGCCACCCGCAGGTTGCCGTGCTCGGCCCGGATGCCGGCGAACAGGGTCTCCTGGCCGGGGCCGAACCAGTCGCGTTCCAGCCGCCCGGCGAGCGCTAGGTAGTACCCGTGGTGCCGGCGGCGGGTCCGGGCGTCCTCGCCGCGCCGCTCCAGCAGTTCGCGGCCGAATTCGCGGATGACCCGCAGCGCCCGGTACCGGGTACGCCCGCCGGCCTCCTCGCGGACCAGGACGGACTTCTCGACCAGTCCGGTCAGCGTGTCGAACACCTCGTCCCGGGCCAGTCCGTCCCCGGCGCACACGGCTTCGGCGGCGTCGGCGGCGAACCCGCCCGCGAACACCGACAGCCGCGCCCACAGCGTCCGCTCGTCCGAGGAGCACCGCTGGTGGCTCCACTCGATCGCGGCACGCAGGGTCCGGTGCCGGGGCGCGCCGGCGCGGTTGCCCGTGGTGAGCAGCCGGTACGGATCGGCCAGCCTGGTCAGCAGCTCGTCCGGGGTCGCGGCGTGCATCCGCACGGCCGCCAGCTCGATGGCGAGCGGGAGGCCGTCCAGCCGGCGGCACAGCGCGGCGACCGCGTCCCGGTTGTCGTCGGTCAGCGTGAAGCCGGGGCTGACGGCGGCGGCGCGGTCGGCGAACAGCGTGACCGCGTCGGACCGCGCGATGTCCGCACCGGCCGGGGACCGTTTCGCGGGGACGGACAGCGTCGGGACGGGATAGGTGTGCTCCCCGTCCACCCGCAGCGGCTCCCGGCTGGTCGCCAGGACGTGGAGATCCGGGCACGCGGGCAGCAGCCTGCCCACCAGCAGCGCGCACTCCAGGACGAGGTGCTCGCAGTTGTCCAGGACGAGCAGCATGTGCCGTGGCCGCAGGTGCTCGATCAGGTCGGTGGTCACGTCGCCCCCCGAACCGAGCATGCCCAGGGCGTGCGTCAGGGTCGCCGGCACCAGCGCCGGATCGGCGAGTTCCGCGAGCTCGACCAGCCGGACGCCGCCGGGGAACGCGCGCTGCACGGCCCGCGCCACGTGCACCGCCAGCCGGGTCTTCCCGACCCCGCCGACACCGGTCAGGGTGACCAGCCGGGACGCCGTCAACAGCCGCCGGACCTCGGCGGACTCCGCGCGCCTGCCGACCAGGCCGGTCACGTCCGCAGGCAGGTCTCCGGCCGGCAGCGTCGTCACCACCTCGGTCCGCGCGGATGTTCCAAACCCCTGTCCCGAGACGGCATTGTAGCCCCGGCGGGGCCGTAGGTAGCGATCTCGGTAGTTCATCCGACGCGCCCGCCGACCCGCGCCGCGCATCATCGCCGGGTGACTGGAAATGTGGCTGAACGGCAGGTGCGGCGGCTGGTCGTGGGCATGTCGGGTTCGAGTGCGCCGCAGCTCGGCGAAATGTTCCTGCGGGTCACCCGGGAATTGCCCGACATCGAGACCCACCTGGTCATCTCGCCGGGCGCGCGGCGCAGTATCGAGCTGGAACTCCGCCGCGATCCGGCCGAGGTGGAACAGCTCGCCGACGTCGTCCACGATTCCCGCGACCTGGGCGCGTCGGTGTCGTCCGGCTCCTTCCAGACCGCCGGAATGGTCGTGGTTCCGTGCTCGATGCGGACGCTGGGCGCCATCGCCGGCGGCAACTCGGACAACCTGCTGACCAGGGCCGCCGACGTGGCGCTCAAGGAGCGGCGGAAACTCGTGCTGGTCACCCGGGAGACACCGCTCAACTACATCCACCTGAAGAACATGGAGACGGTGACCCTCGCCGGGGCCGTCGTGTTCCCGCCGGTCATGGCCTTCTACCACCGGCCCGAGACCCTGGACGACCTCGTCCGCCAAGTCTGCGGGAAGGTGCTCGACCAGTTCGACATCGGGCACGACCTGTTCCGGCGGTGGGGCAGTTGACCGTGCCGGACGAAGTCGCCCGGTTGGTGGCCGGATTCCCCGATGTCGACGCCGACGAACTGGCGTTCCCGTTCGTCACCGTCGACCCCGCCGGATTCCCGCACGCCGCGTTGCTGTCCCGGTCGGAACTGGCCGTGTCCCCGGACAGTGAACTCGTCGCGGCCGTCCGCAGCCCGAACACCAAGAGCAACCTCGACCGGTCCGGACAGGCGGCGTTGATCGCCGTCGCCGGCACGGCCGCGCACTACCTCAAACTCCGGGTCGTGCACAACGTGGTGTCCGGCGACCTGACCGGCTACCTCCTCCGCGTGGCCGAGCACAAACGCGACTCCATCGGCATCCCGTTGACGCCGGTCGGTTTCCGGACCACCGCCGAACTGTCCCGGGCCGAGCACTGGGCGCACGCCCGGTCGCTCATCGAACACCTGCTGACCAGGAAATAGGAGGCATCCATGCCGACTGCTTTTCGTGACCTGCGCGACTACCTGGACCGGCTCGTCCGGGAAATCGGCGACGGCGCCGTGCGCAGGATCGAAGGGGCCGACTGGAACCTGGAGATCGGCTGCATCACCGAACTGATGGCGGAGCGGACCGGCCCGGTGCTGCTGTTCGACAAGATCGTCGGCTACCCCGAGGGCTACCGGGTGGTCGCCAACTACATGGGCACCGTGGCCGCTTCCGCGGTGGCGATGGGGCTACCGGCCGACACGCCCGGCCTTGAGGTCGTCCGGCACTGGAAAGACCGCAGCGCGCGGCCCGAATCCGTCCCGCCGCGCGAGGTCGCCGACGGTCCGGTGCTGGAGAACGTGCACGAAGGCGCGGACGTCGACCTGACCATGTTCCCCACGCCGCAGTGGCACCAGCAGGACGGCGGGCGCTACATCGGCACGGCGTGCATGGTGATCACCCGCGACCCGGACACCGGCTGGGTCAACGTCGGCACCTACCGCGCGTGCGTCCAGGGCAAGGACCGGCTGTCGCTGTGGATGCTGGGCAGCAGGCACGGCAAGGCGATCGCGCGGAAGTACTGGGAACGCGGACAGGCGTGCCCGATCGCGGTGGTCGTCGGGTCCGACCCCACGCTGGCCACGGCCGCGGCGATGCCCGCCCCGCCCGGGGTCTCCGAATACGACCTCGCCGGCGGTCTGCGCGGCGAACCCGTCGAGATCCTGTACGCCCCCGGCACCGGCCTGCCGATCCCGGCCCACGCGGAGATCGTCATCGAGGGCGAGATGCCCCCGTTCGAAGAGGAATCCGTGCACGAAGGCCCGTTCGGCGAATGGACCGGGTACTACACGCACTCCGGCCCGGAGACGGTGATCCGGGTCAACCGGATCATGCACCGCGACGACCCGATCATCCTCGGCGCACCCCCGATGATCCCCACCTTCACACCCGGCGACCAGGCCGTGCCGCTGTACTCGGCGAGCGTCACCTGGGACCACCTGGAAGCCTCCGGTGTGCAGGGGGTGCGCGGGGTGTGGGCCTACGGCCGGCAGATGATGATGGTGATCTCGATCGACCAGAAGGTCGAGGGCCAGGCGATGCAGGCCCTGCTGGCCGCCGCCGGGCGCACCAGGGTGGGCGGGGTGGACCGGTACTTCGTCGTGGTCGACGACGACATCGACATCACGGACCTCAACCACGTGCTGTGGGCGATGTGCACGAGGGTGGACCCGGCCGAGTCGATCCAGGTGCTGCGGACCACCACCAGCGAGATCGACCCCCGGCTGTCGCCGCACCAACGACAGCAGAACGACTACTCGATGGGCATCACCCTGATCAACGCCTGCAAACCGTTCGCGTGGAAGGACAAGTTCCCGATCTCCAACCGGTTCGACGACGACTACCGGGCTCAGGTGTGGGACCGCTGGAAGTCCCGGTTGGAGTCCAGGTGACCGGGATGGCACAGGAACGACCGCGGATCGCCGTGTTCTCCGGGCCGACCGCCACCATCGGCAACAGTCCGCCGCTGGTCACGTCGGACGCGGCGCGCCGGAAGCACGGGCTGCCGGCGAGCACGCCGCCGCAGCGGTTCGACGTGCTGCGCCCGCAACGGTTGGCGGCACCGGTCACGGTTCTGGTGGAAGCCTTCACCGCGCACCCGCTCGAAGCGGACGCCGCCGAGCTCTACGCCCCGCCGGACGGCTGGCTGGATACCGAAGGCGTGGTGCACGAACGACGACCGGCCGGCGGCGGCAAGCCGGTGTACGTGGTCGAACTGCACCCGGACGACGGCGTGTACCCGTTGCCCTACATGGCTCGCCAGGCGGACGGCTCGGCCTGGGAGGACTCCACCACGCGCCCGCTGGCGCCGGCGGAGGAGGCACGGCAGACGTTCTACCCCGACGCCGGCCGGATCTACGAGGAGGTGGACCGGCTGGGCGTCTGGAGCGACGGCAGGCCCGCCCCGCTCGGCTCGGTCGCCGACTTCGACTTCTTCCGGGCCATCCCGTCCGGCGGGTACCGCAAGGGCGCGGACGGCGTCCCGCCGGAACGCCTCGGCCACGACTACTTCCCCTACTACCCGTTCCACCTCCAGCGCGAACCCACGCTGGGCAACCTGGCCACGGCCACCAACCTGATCCAGCGGGTGCTCGCCACCGGGCGGTACGCCGGGGCCCAGTGGCTCGACGGCAGTCCGAACGTGGAAGAGAGCATGTACTGGTTCGGGCTGCTGGTCGACACCACCAGGCCGCTGGTCGGCCATTCCGGGCAGCGGCAGCACCAGTCGCTGGGCACCGACGGCGGGCGCAACATCGTCGACGGGGTCAAGTACCTGGTGTCCGGTGCGGCGCTGGACGAGGACGGCCGGGACCGGATCGGACCGGTCGTGATCGTGGACGAACTGGCGTTCGCCGCCCGCGACGTGGCCAAGACCGACGGGCGTCCCGGCGGCTACCAGGCGACCGGCGGGCTCGGCGGGGTCGTGGTGGGCCTCGGCGGCTACGAGCCGCCCAAAGTCGGCTACCTGCCGGCCAAACGGCACACCTACCGTTCCGAGGTCCGGCTGACCGCCCTGCCCGCCGCGGTGACCGGCGTGACCGGGAGCCTGGCGGGCGGCGTGACCGAGGTGGCCGTCACCACGAAGGACGAGGACGGCGGTCTGGTGCCGTCGGCGATGCCGATCGTGACGATCGCCAAGTACAGCCGCTACGCCGAGGTCGCGACCGGCACCGAGCTGCCACCGGACCCGGCGGTCGAAGTCGAGATCATGGCCAGGATCGCCGGCAACCTGCGGTCCGCGCCACTGGCCGGGTTCGTCGCCGAGGGGATGTCGCCGTACGGCCTGACCGACCCCACCACCGATGCGGCGCTCGGCCTGGCCGCGTTCTCCGGGATGCCCGTGGTCCGGGTGGGGCGCGGGAACACCGGGGGCGCCGCATACCGGCTCAACCCGGTCTTCGTCGCCGGTGACAACCTCACCGCGACCAAGGCACGGCTGCTGCTGATGGCCACCATGCTGAAGTACGGCAGTTGGCCACCGGCCCGTGACCCGCGCGCCCCCACGGACGACGAGGTCGCCGCCACGATGAAGGCCGTCCGGCTGTTCCAGGACGTCTTCGACACCCACTGACCGACGAAGACGGTCCGGGGTGCGGGCACGCGCCCCCCGGTCCGGCCGGGTCGGTAGTTCCGGGCGACCGAGCCGATCGGGGCGGGGGCGCGTCGCACGGTGTAGCCCACCGTGATCGTCTCGCCGGTGCGCGGGTCGGCCAGTTCGACCATCCACCGGTCGGCGAACTGGTCCACACCCGGAACCATGGCGGTCGTGCCGGACAGCAGGACGGTCCCGGGCGTGAGCAGGTCCGGGTGGGTGTCGAGCCAGTACCGCGGCGGAAGCAGGGCGTCCAGGGTCGCGTCCTGGATGAGCTGCCGGGTGCCGTCGGCGTCGAAGACCCAGCCGCGCAGCCGGATCCGGTCGAAATGATCGGCGATGTCGGTCAGCCGCCAAGCCTGCCGGCCGAGCACGTCGGGTGCCGCGTTCTTGCTCCACGCGACGCCGTGCACCTCCAGCGCCCGGTCCGTGTGGTCGCACGCCGCGGTGATCAGCAGGTCCTCCGGCTGGTCACCGGCGACCACGAGCGCCCACTCGGCCTCACCGGAGGTGCGGCCGTGCTGCACGGGAACCTCGTCCACCTGTGCGGCCAGGTACGGCGCGATCGGGTACACCGCGGGCGTCACCGAGGGCGCGGGAATGCCCAGCTCCGCCAGCTCCGCGATGTGCGCGGCCACTTCCTCCCGGGCACGCCCGGTGTACCCGGCGTTGAGCAGCCGGGTCACCCGCACGGCGCGGGCCGAGCCGTCTGGTAGTCCGAAGTGGACAGTCGGGAAGCCGGACACCTCGGTTCGTGCGGACATGGGTCTCCTCCGGGATCGGGATTCGTGGCCCCACAGTGACCGGCGGCGGGCCGGACGACCAGGTCACCGATCCACCGTGCGGAACGCCGGCATCGTGCGACGCGGGTTTCGTGCCACGCGGTGGAACGCCGGTCTTGGCGACCGGGCGGCGGCCCCTGGATAGTCGCCGGCATGGTGGAAACGTACGCGGTAGTGGGAGCGAGTCTCGCCGGCGGGCACGCCGCGCACCGGCTTCGGAGCGCCGGGTTCGCCGGACGGCTGGTGCTGATCGGCGACGAGCCACACCTGCCGTACGAGCGACCGCCGCTGTCCAAGGGCATCCTGACCGGCGGGCAGGATGCCGCGTCCACGACGCTCTGGCCGGAGCCGGACTTCCACGACGCGCACATCGAACTGGCGCTGGGAACCCGGGTCACCGCCCTGCTCCCCGGCGAGCGGCGGCTGACCCTGGCCGACGGGCGTTCCCTTGCCGTCGACCGGGTTCTGCTCGCGACCGGTTCGCGTCCGCGCGCGCTCCCGGTCCCCGGCGCGGAACAGACGGGCGTCCATGCGCTGCGGACCCTCGACGACGCCGTTCGGCTGCGGGAGGCGTTGGCGCCCGGTACCCGGGTGGTCGTCGTCGGGGCCGGTTTCATCGGCGCGGAGGTCGCGGCGTCCGCGCGGGCTCGCGGCTGTGACGTCACCATGATCGAGGTCGCGGCGCTGCCGCTGCAACGGGTGCTCGGGCCGGAGTTCGGCCGGCTCTACGCCGAGCTGCACCGCTCGTCGGGTGTGACCGTGCGCCTGGATGCCGCCGTGACCGAGATCCGGGGCGACGGGCGGTGCCGTGCGGTCGTGCTCGCCGACGGGACGGAACTGCCCGCCGATCTCGTCGTGTACGGCGTCGGTGCCGTCCCGGCGTCCGAACTGGCGGCCGTGGCCGGGATCGAGACCGGCAACGGCGTCCTGGTCGACCACTTCGGACGGACGTCGGTGCCGAACGTGTTCGCCGCCGGGGACGTCGCGGCCAGGCCCAGCTCGTTCGCCGACCGCCCGGTCCGGCTGGAGACGTGGCAGAACGCGCAGAACCAGGCGATCTCCGCCGCGGACGCGATGCTCGGGTCCGCCCGGCCGTTCGACGAGGTGCCGTGGTTCTGGTCCGACCAGTACGACGTGAACCTCCAGATCGCGGGACTCCCCGCGCCGACCGACGAGATCGTCTGGCGCGGGGACCGCGAAACGTTCGACTGCACGGCGTTCTACCTGCGCGACGGCGTCGTCCGCGGCGCGGTCGGCCTCAACCGCAAGCGCGACATCCGTGCGGCGATGGACCTCGTCCGGCTGGGTGTCCCGGTGTCCGCGCCGGTGCTGGCCGACGAGTCGGTCGACCTGCGGGCGCTCAGCCGGGCGGCGAACAGGACGACCGGGTAACCGATCGTCCACAGTGGACTGTCACGGACGCCGGCGCGCGGGGACGCGCTGGACCTGGTTCGCTATCGCGGCGGCTGCCGCACGGACCATCCCCGCGCACGCCGTGGGGCGGAACCGTCGCACCGGACCGGAAACCGCCACCGCGCCGACGACAGCACCGGCCCACGTGACGATCGGCGACGCGACCCCGGCGACACCCGGGACCGCGGACTCCCGGTCGAACGCGACCTGGTGCTCACGGATCATCCGCAACTCCTCGGCGAACCGCCCGGTGGTCGGTGCCGGGTCGCCGAACGCGAGCATGGCCCGCCCGAGCGCCGACGTGGCGGCCGGGACGCGCACCCCGGCACGAGCGGTCGGGCCGACCGCGTGGTGCCCGCGAATGCAGTCCAGGTAAACGACTTCGTGGTCGTGCAGGACGGCCAGGTGCACGGTCTCGTGGGTGGTCTCGTACAGGTCGAGCAGGTACGGCAGTGCGATCTCCCGGAGCCGTTCCCGCGAGGGATCGGTGAGCGCGGCGAGTTCGAGCAGCCGCGTGCCCGGCGTGTAGCTCGTCCCGGTCCGGGCGACGAGCGACGCGCCGACGAGGAACCCCAGCAGCCGGTGCGCGGTCGCCTTGGGCACGCCGGACCGCCGCGCCAGCTCGGAAAGGCCCATCGACGGACAGTCCGCCGAGAAGCTGTTCAAGAGGGCGAGCGCCTTACCCACGGACGACGGGCGCTCGTGGTCGGTCGTTCCCGGCGCGGACAGCGGATCGAGCGCGGCGATGGTCGGCACAGTAGACGTCATGACCACTCCTGTGTTTCCGGGCACGCGACGCCGGTGCGGCGCGCCGCGCGGCCACGTTGTCTGCCCTGGTCAGCGTTGTACGCCCTGGTCAGGGTGGTCCGAATGGGATCAGGAGTCCAATACCAACGCGAGATGATCAACATAGCCAGGACTGATCGGGGCCACGGTCGGGTCAGCGGCTCTCGGTCGGGATCCACCCCGGCCGGCTCAACAGGTATCGCGCCATCGCCGGCGGGATGGTCAGCTCCGACTCGATCGCCGCCGCGTCGGCCGGCATCCGCCGCCGGATCGCGTCGTGCGCACCGGATTTGACCTTGCCGAGCCATTCCGGGTCGACCAGGCCGGCCCGGCCGACGGCGACGACGTCCGCACCCATGCCGAGCGCGTCCTCCGCGTCCTCGATCGTGGTGATCCCGCCGCTCACCACGAGCGCGCAACGACCGCGGACGGCCTCGGCGATGGCCGTCACCGGGCTGCTCTCCTCCGGCTCGACGGCGTTGGCCACGGTCCAGTCGCGGTCCTCACGCATCATCGCCCGGCGGCGGAAGTCGTCCATGGACAGGTGGATGTAGTCCACGCCGTGGTCCACGAGCGCGTGCGCGAGCTCGACGGAGTCGTCCAGGCTGAACCCGCCCGCCTCCTGTTCGAGCGGGCTGAGCCGGAACCCGACCACCATCGAGTCCCCCACCGCCTCGCACACGCTCGCGGCAGCCGCGACCGCGAACTTCATCCGTCGCCGGCGGTCACCGCCCCAGTCGTCGGTCCGGTGGTTGCTGCGGGGTGACCGGAACTGGTGGATCAGGTAGTGGTTCGCGCCGTGCAGCTCGATCCCGTCGAACCCCGCACGCTCCCCGCGACGGGCGGCGTCGGCGAACGCGGTCACCATGCGCTCGACCTCCTCGGTGGCCATCGCCCGGGGAGCCCGCGCACCCGGACGCGACGACGCGATGGCGGACGGGGCGCGCAGCCCGTGCTCGCCGACCCGGGCGGGGTCGGCGAGCCTGCCGCCGTCGTAGACCTGCAAGATCGCGAGACCGCCGCCGGAGCGCAGGGTGTCGGCCACCGACCGCAGGCTCGGCAGGTGCGCGTCGCCCGCCGCCCCGATCCCCTGCCAGGTCCGGCCGTCGTCGTCGACGTAGGCGCAGGAGCTGATGCACGCGGCGAACTCGTTGGCGCACCGGCGTGCCGCGTAGCGCAGTTCGTCGGCGCTCACCGTCCCGTCCGGGTGGGACGAGTCCGTGGTCATCGGCGCGAGGACGAAGCGGTTGCGCAGGACGGTGCCGCACTTGAGTCGCAACGGCCGCCAAGGGGAAGGCCCCATCTTCGCTCCTTAATATATTGACAGTACATCCACAATGCATCCGATGGTCCGGCGAAGTCAAGCCCCCCGTCCCAGCGGGGCGAGGCACCCGCCCTGACCGAGCCTCGATATATTGGAGATTCGCGGATCGCGCGAGTGCCCGGGACGAGGGAGGAACCGATGGCCACCAAGACCGATCGGGCGTACTGGGCCCTGCGCAGGGCGATCGTCTCCGGCGAGATCCGCGAGGAGTCCCAGCTGGACGACACGGAGCTGATGATCCGGCTGGACACCGGGCGCACCCCGGTACGCGAGGCGATCAAACGGCTCGCGGCGGAGGAGCTGGTGATCTGGCCGCCCCACCGGACGCAGAACGTCCGGTCGACCGCCGCGGCCGACCTCCGCCACCTCTACGAGGCGCGGCACATCCTGGAGGTGCCCGCCGCCCGCCTTGCCGCGCAACGGGCCGAACCCACCGATCTCGACCGGCTCACCGGCCTGTGCGACCTGTTCGACTCGGCGGTGGAGTCCCAGGCCATGTACGACGCGGCCGAGCGCGACTACGACTTCCACCTCGGCATCGCCCAGGCGGCCGGGAACCGGTTCGTGACCGACGCGGTGAGCCACCTGAACCTGGGGTCCCTGCGGCTCTGGTACCTGTCGTACGTCCACCTCGGCACCGACGGGGTGAACGAGGACCATCGCCGCGTGCTCGACGCGATCCGGCAGCGCGAGCCGGACGCGGCGGCGGGCGCGACCCGTGAGCACATCCAGGCGTCGCACGAACGGCAGTTGCGCCTGCACGGTCTGGACAGCGCCTTCGGGCTGCCCTCGGTGATCGACGGGGCCCGTTGACCGCATTGTTCCGGTAGGTGGATCGCTCCCGTTGTGCCCACTCCCCCTCCCGCCCAGACTCGGCGCACGCGGTCCCCCGAGGAGGAAGGGTGGGAATGGGCGAGATCACTGGCCTTGGCTATCTGGGGTTCCGGGCAGCCGACATCGGGGCGTGGCGGGAGTGGGCCACCGGCATTCTCGGCCTCCAGGTCGCCGACCCGGCCCCGGAATCCGTTGCCGGGCAACTGTTCCTGCGCATGGACGAACGCTGCTGGCGGTTCGCGGTCGAGCCGTCGTCGGGCGGCTCGCTGGCGTACACCGGCTGGGACGTCCAGGACGCGGCGGCACTGCGCCGGCTGGCCGACCGGCTCACCCGCGCCGGGGTGGAGGTCGTGGAGGACGCCGCGCTCGCCAGGAGACGACAGGTCGAGGCCCTGTTGCGGTGCACCGATCCGGCCGGGTACGAACTCGAATTCTCCTATGGCGCCTACATTCCCGCCACGCCGTTCGTGTCACCGCTCGGGGTCCGGTTCGTGACCGGTCAGCTCGGTCTCGGTCACGTCCTGGTGCACGTCGACGACATCGAGGCGGCCAAGCACTTCTACCTGGACGTGCTCGGTTTCCGGCTCAGCGACCTGATCAGGGTCGGCGAGAACGTCGTGCACTTCACCCACGTCAACCCCCGGCACCACAGCCTCGCTTTTGTCGAGACCGACGGCCCGGTGCCGGAACTCGGGCACTTCATGGTCGAAGTGGACACATTGGACGCCGTTGGCACCGCCCTCGACCGGGTGAACTCCAGCTCGGTCGAACTGACCGAGACGTTCGGCAAGCACACCAACGACCACATGGTGTCGTTCTACATGCGCAACCCCTCCGGCTCGCAGACCGAGTACGGCTGGGCCGGGCGGCTCGTGCACGACGACGTCTGGACGGTCAACACCTACGACGCCACCGCGTACTGGGGACACAAGGTGCCCGGCAGCGAGTACTCGGCGGGCGGGGCGGCGTCGCCGCGTGACTAGACCACCCGGAACGTGGGGACGGGCTTCCCCAGTGAGGTCCGCGCATACTCGACCAGCGCCCGGGTCGCCGGGCTGAGCGACCGGGTCGCGCTCCACGCCAGCGCGATACGCGCGCGCAGGCACGGGTTCGTGACGTCGAGGATGCGGAGCGCCGGCTGCCGCGCGGCGGCGTGGGCCAGCGGCAGCACGGCGACCCCGAGACCGCTCACCGCGAGTTCGGCGAGGACGCTGGGGTCGCTGGCCTCGATGCCCATCCTCGGCTCGAAGCCGGCGAGCGCGCAGGCGTCGTCGAACGCGACCCGCCAGCCGACGCTGCGCGGGACGCTGATCAGCTGCCGGTCCCGCAGGGCGGCAAGGGGAATCGTGGCGCTCGCGGCGAGCTCGTCGTCCTGGCCGACCGCGGCGACGAGCTGCTCGTCGGCGACGATCCGCATCGTCAGCCCCGGTGGGGTGACGTCGGTCGGCGCGATGATCGCGGCGTCCAGTTGCCCGCACCGCAACTCCTCGGTCAGCCGGTCGGAGGTGGCCTCGGACAGCTCGACCTCCACGGCGGGGTGGCGGCGGCGGAAGCCGGTCAGCAACCCGGGCAGGTCGAAGCCGAGCCACGACGACGTGACCA
>CBHFOL010000212.1:0-13963 GCA_965995405.1 uncultured Saccharothrix sp. | reverse complement strand
AGCGCACGCGGGACGTCCAGCAGCCGCACCCAGAGCCAGTCGGTGTCGTCGCTCACCTGGCCGGCGCGGAAGTCCGCGAGCTGCCAGCGCAGCGGGTGCTCGGGCGGGAAGTGCTTGAACACGACCTGGGTGACCAGGTCGTGTCCGAGCACGAACCGGGCCAGCGCCGTGAAGACGGCGTCGTCGGTGGCGATGGTCTCGTCGACCGTCAGGGTGCCGGGCTCGCCGACCGAGTAGCCGGCGTACCCGTCCGGGACGCCGTCGGCGTCACGGTGGACGGCGACGTAGCGCGGTGCCGGAGAGATCGGGGGCTGCCCCGCCCGCAAGGCCCACCAGCGGTGCGGCCGGGACAGCGCGCCGGGCTGTGCGCGGCGGTACCGGTCGTAGACCTCTTCCAGGATTTCGCCGCACTCGGCACGACGCAGCAGCTCGACCGAGCCGGCCGCCGGGGCGTCGGCCGTTCCGCGCGCCCGTGGGAGCGCGAGGGCGGCCTGGTGGCGTGGCACCGTCAGCCGCCGCGTGTAGGTCGCCGGTCCGTAGCCGAACCTGCGGTAGATCATGGCCTCGGAGGCCAGCAGTACGGAGAGGAACTCCCCTCGGGCCCGCAGCTCGGTGAGCTGATGCCGCATCATCGCGCTGAGCACGCCCTGGCGTCGGTGCGAGGGCAGGACGCCGATCGCGGTCACCCCGGCGGCCGGGACGAGGATCTCACCGGGCAGGGTGAGCTCGAAGGAGTACGCGGCGGCGGTGCCGACGGGCCGCCCGTCCGCCGTGGCGAGCAGGCTGCGGTCCATTTCGAGCGCCGACCACCAGACCCCGCCGCCCTCGGTCGGGGTTTCCGGGAAGCGTCCGAACGCGGCATGGAGTGTGTCGACGAAGACGTCGAGGTCCTCGTCGGTCGTGGAACGGATCTCCATTGCTGCCGCTGCCTCCCCGCGATACCGGCACCACGACTCGTGGTGCCCCGGCGCAGTCCAGACTTTGACCCGTGGCCAGGTCAAGCGAATTACGGCCGGTCACAGCCGTGGTGCCGGTGGATGGTCTGGGGCCGATCGGTGTCTCAGCGTCCGGTGGTGCGGTCGATCAGCTCTCGCAGGATGTCGGCGTGTCCTGCGTGTCGTGCGGTTTCCTCGATCAGGTGGGCCAGTGTCCACCGCCGGGAAGGTCCCGGGCGACCGCGTCCGACCGGGCGGGGCCCTGGTTCGGTGAGGTCGTCCCAGGAGGCGATCTCCTTGTTCGCTTCGGTGACGGTTTCCCGGTAGGCGGCGAGGATCGTGTCGGTGGTGTCATCCGGGGCGGGGTGGAATGTGGCTTGCCAGTCGGCCACCTCATGGCCGAGCAGCCAGTGCCGTTCCACGTGGGTGAGGTGCTTGACCAGCCCGAGCAGGTTCGTCCCGGACGGCACGCCGGGGGCGCGGGCCTGGGTTTCCGGGACACCTTCGGCCTTGGCCGCGACGGCGGCGCGCAGGTAGTCGAGGAAGCCGATGAGCACGTCCCTCTCACCGGGCCCGGTCGCGGGAGGCCCCGGGTCACGTGTGCGCCGCGCGCTCACGCCCGTCCCTCCGGATCTGCCCCGGCTCGCCGGACGACCGGTACGTGGTCGACGAGGGTGGCGGTGCGGCCGGTGGCAGGGAGCAGCGGTCCGGCAATTTCGGCCGGTCTCGGGTTCACCTTGGCCATCGGCGACTCGGCGGTGTGCCGGTTGTCGTGCTCGCCCCGGAAGCCGGCGGCTTGGTTGTGTGTGCTCATGCTCTCCTCGCAGGATCGGTTGCGCACCACACTGACGCCGAGCCACTGCGACGGGCACGAAAGATTGCCGAGATGGCAAGATCGGGCGTCATGGCGGAGGAGACGGGCCAGGTGCTGGACGCGGTCGGCCCCCGGTTGCGCGCCCTGCGCACGCAGCGCGGACTGACCCTGGCCGACTTGTCGGCGGCGACCGGGACCTCGGAAAGCACGCTGTCACGGTTGGAGAACGGCGGACGGCGGCCCACTCTGGAACTGCTGCTGCCGCTGGCCCGCGTGTACGGGGTGCCTCTCGACGACCTGGTCGGCGCTCCTCGAACGGGTGACCCGCGGATCCACTTGCAACCGATCCACCGCCACGGCATGACGTTCATCCCGCTCACTCGCCGCGCGGGCGGAGTGCAGGCATTCAAGATGCTCATCCCGAGCAGCCAGGAACCGGCGGAACCAACGCCGCAGACGCACGGCGGATACGAATGGGTTTACGTCCTCAATGGACGGCTCCGGCTGGTGGTCGGCGACCGCGACCTGGTCCTGTCGCCCGGTGAGGCCGCCGAGTTCGACACCGCACTGCCGCACTGGCTCGGATCGGCAGACGGCCACCCTGTCGAGACACTCGTCCTGTTCGGACCACAAGGCGAGCGAGCACACCTGCGAACACCCACCACCCGGACCTGACCGGCCGGCGACGGCGCCGAAGTTGGGACCGGTAGGGAGTCGCCGCGTACTAACCTCCACGACCACGTGCAGGATCGACAAAGGGGGGCAAGCCGTGTTCGGGTCCGGGGATGACGCGCTACGCACTCGTGTCCAGGAGTTGGAAGGTCGCGTCGCGCACTTGACCGGCCTGTTGGAAACGCTGCTCCACGACGAGGAGCGGCACGCGCGACTGACCGAACTGGCCGCGCGTGCGGACGGGACGCTGCGGTCGCTGGAGGCGCGGGCCGCACCGATGGGGTTCGGTGAGCCTCGCTTCCGTGCTGAACTGGACACCGTCTACCAGGCCAAGACGTCCGGGTACGTGGCCGTGTACTTCGTCGGCGGCCGGGTGGCGCGGATGCGGCTGCTGGTCGGCCCGCAGAACCCGCCCACCGCGAGCGTCGGCTACTCGGACACCTACGTGGGCGGCGTTGTCCGTCCCGGCGAGTTCTGGATGGCGGCCACCCCTCGGCTCGGTCTCAAGGCCGGCTTCGAGTGTGTCTTCACGCCGCTGCACTAGGACGGGGACGGCAGGTCGGCCGTCCCCGCCTGGTCGCCCGACTGCCGTCTGCCCGGCCCTAACCTGCTTGCGGCACAACGATTGTGCAGCGGGACACGAACGGCCCCGGCGGTGGGGCCGGGGCCGTTCGTGGCAGGGACACAGTTGGTCAGAGGGTGAGCGACCAGGTGTCGATCGTGCCGATGTCGTTCGCCGCCACGTCCTGCACCCGCAGCTTCCAGGTGCCTGAACGGGATTCCGACGACAGGTCCAGCGTGGTCCGGCCGGTCACGTTGTCCGCCGCGTCCTTGGCGTCGGCGTTCTTGACCCGGTAGGCGGTGCCGTCCGGCGCGATCAGGTCGATGACCAGGTCACCCCGCCAGGTGTGCAGGATCGACACGTCCACCGAGCTGGTCGCCGACGCGTTCCCGGTGCACGTGCTGGTGACCGGGCTCTCGACGGTGGTGTTGTCGGCGATCGCCACGTCCGTGCCGTTGGACAGCGTGGCGCAGGTCGTGCCGCCGCCGGTCGGGGCACCGGACTTCAGGGTCCAGGTGTCGATCCGGCCGGTGTCGTTGACCTCGACGTCCTGCGCGCGCAGCTTCCACGTGCCCGCCGCGGCCTCGCTCGACAGGTTCACCGTGTAGGTCTGCACCAGGTTGTCGGCGTCGCCGCCCGCCTTGTTGTGCAGGACGTATGCGGTGCCGTCGGGCGCGATCAGCGACACGATCAGGTCACCGATGTAGGTGTGCGGGATGTTCACGTCCACTGTGGCGGTGGCCGACGCCGTGCCGCACTTCGCGTCCAGCGTGACCGGGCTCTCGGCGGTCGCGTTGTCGTTGATCACGTAGTCGGTGTCGTTCGTGCCCGAGCAGCCGGAGGGCGGCGGCGTCGTGCCGTTCATGAACGCCGTGTACAGCAGGCGGTTCGCCGAGCTGCCGATGCCGCTGAGCTTGCCGGTCGTGGCGTTGTTGACCAGCGCGTCGCGCGCCGCCGCCGGGGACGCCGACGGGTTCTGCCCCAGGTAGACCGCCACCGCGCCCGCCACGTGCGGGGACGCCATCGACGTGCCGGTCATCGTCGCGGAGCCGGTGTTGCTGGAGTACGACGCCGACACGATGTTCTCGCCGGGCGCGAACAGGTCGAGGCACGCGCCGTAGTTGCTGGAGGAGGACCGGTTGTCGGTGCGGTTCGAGTTGCCGACGGTGATCGCCTCGGGCACGAGCTGCGGGCTGTAGTAGCACGCGTCGTCGGTCGAGTTGCCCGCCGCCTGCACGAACTGGATGCCACTGGCGATCAGCGACTTGACCGCGTTGTCCATGGTCGCGTCGGAGCACCGCTGCTGGCAGCCGATGCTGTAGTTGATCACGGCCGGCTTCACCGCGTTGTTCTTGACCCAGTTGATGGCCGCGATGATGTCGTCGTTCGCGCCGGAACCCTGGCAGTCGAGCACGCGGACCGCGTGGACCGTCGCCTTCTTGGCGATGCCGTACGAGGTGCCCGCCGCCGTGCCGGCGACGTGCGTGCCGTGGCCGTGGCAGTCGGTCGGACTGGCGTCGTTGTCCACGAAGTCGTAGCCGGCGGCGATGCGGCCGGTGAAGTCGACGTGGTTGGCGTTGATGCCGGTGTCCAGCACGTACACGTGCGCGCCCTGGCCCGGGTTGGCCGGGTAGTTGAACGCGCTGTTCAACGGCAGGTCGCGCTGGTCGATGCGGTCGTCGCCCCAGTTCGGCGGGTTGTTCTGGGTGTCCTGGATGGTCACCCGGTACGCCTGCTCGACCGACGCCACGCTCGGGTCGCCCGCGACGGCCTTCGCCTGAGCCTCGTTCATCTCGGCCGAGTAGCCGTTGATGATCGCCAGCGGGTGCCGGACCCGGCCGCCGTGCCGGCCGGTCACCGCCGTCGCCGACGACCGGTTGTCCTTGAACTTGACGATGTAGCGGTCCTTGATCGCGCCCGGGGCGCCCGCGCCCAGGATCGTCGGCTCGGCGGACGCCGGAATCGTCATCGTCGCCAGCGCGGTCGCTGCGGCGACCGACAGCATGGCTGCCCGCAAAAGGGTATGTCTCATTTTCGCCGGATTCCTCACTGTGCAGGGGTGAGGAGCATGGCCGGGGCGGTCGGCTTGTCCGACCCGGTCAACAGGATTGCTCCGCGCGGAATACTGCCACCCTGCTGCACGTTTGGAAAGGGTCGATCGTTCAATCGCTGTTAATACTTAAAGCGATTCCCGGCTAAAAGTTAAAATCACCACTCCCAGCGAATGCCGAACACGCTCGGTGGCAGATCCAGCCCCAGCGCGTGCACGGTGTACGAGTCGTCCCACGTCAGCGGGCGCACCAGGTGCCTGCCGTCGACCTCGGAGAACTGCTCGCAGCGCGCCGGCAGCGCGGCCGGGTCGAACCGCACCTCGATCAGCATCTCCCGGGTGGGCATCCGGCCGCGCCGCTCGTGATTGGTCGCGGGCATCGCGCCGACCTGCTCGATCTCGTACTCGACGATGATCGTCTCGTGCCGGGCCAGCGGGTGCGGGAATTGCAGTTCGGCGGCGGCCAGCCCGGACCCGTCGTCCCGGTTGAGCGCGGCGATCGAGCAGTTCCGGGTGGGGGTCAGGATCGGCGGCGGCTGGTGGGTGTCCGCCCAGAACAGCAGGACGAGGCCGGTGACGCCGTCCTCCTCGGCCCGCAGGATGTTCCGGTTCCACTGGTGCCGCTCGGCGCGGTCCGGGCCGATCTCCACCCGCGAGATGATGCTCAGCCTGGTCAGCTTGGTCTCGTCGCGCGGGGTGAGCCCGTCCAGCGCCTTGTGCCGCGACCGGGCGTCGGGCCACAGCTTGGACATCGGCACGGGGGTCGGCGCGCGGTGGGCGAGCCGGCCGCGCGGGCGTGGCGCGTCGAGTAACCCGGCGAGTTCGCCGCTGCGCAGCCCGAGGTACCGCTCGACGTTGCGCAGCGCGGCCAGGGACACGGCCCGTTCCGGCTGGCTGCGCCCGGACTGCCAGTAGCTCAGGGTGGCCAGGCTGACCGGCGTGCCCTGGTCACGCAGGTGGTCGGCCAGCCGCTCCAGGGTCGCGCCGCGCCGCTGGATCGCGTGCCGCAGCGCCTCGGCAAACGGCCTCAGACGGGTCTCGGCCGACTCGGGCACCTACCGGACAGTAGTCCGCTCGGCCGACGTATTCCAGCACTGTCCGGCGCAACCGGACCGGTCGCTGTTCCCGGTCGGAGCGGGACCGGACCTCGGGTCGGGGGACGTCGAGCACCCGGAGCCGGACGAGGTGGTCTTCGCCGACGACGAGAACCGCGCGCGGTCCTGGTGGTCGCCGAGGCGCTGCACGAGGGCGCGGCCGGTGACGTGCCGCGATCGGTCGATGAAATGTCGGCGGGCTTCGGCGGGTTGTGGTCTGTGGGGACGAAGAGCGCCGTGCTCCGCCCGGACGCGCCTCGGTTCGGGTTCGGGTGAGCCGGCGCCCCCAGCGGAGACATTCAGGAGAGGACCGGGGAAGTGCACGATTTCAACCAGCAGGTGGTCACGGAGTTCCGGGCCAACGCGGGCAAGGTCGGCGGGATGTTCGAGGGCCGCAACGTCCTGCTGCTCACCACCGTCGGCGCGAAGAGCGGCCGGGAGCGGCTGTCGCCGCTGGTCTACACGCGGGACGGTGACCGGTTCGTGGTGGCCGCCTCGTACGGGGGCGCGCCGAAGCACCCCTCGTGGTTCCACAACCTCGTCGCGAACCCCAAGGTGACCGTCGAGGTCGGTGAGGAGAGGTTCGAGGCCGACGCGGTGGTGATCGAGGACCGCGCCGAGCGCGACCGGCTCTACGCGGGCATGGTCGAGCACGCGGCCGGGTTCGCCGACTACGAGAAGAAGACCGACCGGCTGATCCCGATCGTCGTCTTCGAGCGCTGAGGTTCCTGACCGCCCGGCTCACGGCTGGGCGGTCAGGTCCACTCCCAGCGGATGCCGTACAGGCCGGGCTGGGCGTCGCGGGTCGCCACCAGGACGGACTTCCGGTCCACCAGGTCGATCTCGCGGTCGGCTCGCGGCCGGTCGCAGGACGGCGTCTCGAAGCGGTGGCAGCGGACCGGGAGCACGGCGTCGTCGAAGGTCACCTGGAGGACGTAGAGGGTGACCGGGGTGGTGAACGCGCGGAAGTACTCGGTGTCGAAGACCGGCTGGCCGGTGGTGGTCTTGTACTCGATGGAGAACACCTCGCCGGAGTGGTAGGCGCGTTCCAGCAGCAGTTCCGACCCGATCAGCCGGCGGTCGTGGTTGCGCCGCACCCGGCCCAGCCGGCAGCGGTCGACGGCGATCGTGCGGACCAGGTCCAGATTCGCCGCCGAGTGCGCGTAATTTATCGAGAAGCAGCGCCGCACGCCGTCCCGCAGCACTTCCGCCACGGACCGGGTCCGGATTTCCCGCAGGGTGCGGTCGGGATTCACCCGGACGTTCTCCTCCACGTACAGCAGGCGGATTCCGTCGAATTGCTCCGGGCTGATCTCGTGCACGATTTCGGTGACCGCGTCGGATTCCGGCAGGACGTCGACCCGCGCCACGTCCCGCCGGCGGCCACGCGGCCGGCGCGGCCCGAGGAGGGTGAGCAGGGCGGCCTGGTCGAGGCCGAGCAGGGTTTCCAGTTCGGTGACCGCGTGCAGGGAGGCCGGACGTTCCGGGCGGTTCGTGCCCGACTGCCAGCTGCTCAACGTCGCCACCGGCACGACGACACCCCGGCGGGCCAGTCTGGCCCGGACGGCGTGGAGGGTGAGACCGCTGTCCTGGATGGCGGCCCGCAGCGCGCCGCTGAACGTCGTACGGGCGTCCGGCCCCATCGCGCCACCTCCGGTCGGCTCAGTTCTACCAAGCGGACTCCCCGGAAATACAGAGTTTTCCAGAGCGGACTTCGGTGGAATCGCGCCGTGACGGCAGGCCACCTGGGCCGATGCGGGCCTGGTCGGCCGGGTCGTCCAGGGACCCCTGGGCGGTGCCGGCGCGCGGTCTTGTGGAACAACGCCCGCCGGATACGGTGAAACCCGTCCCTGCCGGTCGGTCGACGGTCCCTGATTCCCCGTCGGCCGATTGTCTGCACAGTTCGCGGGTCGACTTCCCCTGCCATGAAACGGAGTTGACAGTGCTTCGCAGAATTCTCAGCGCGGCGGCCGGTGTCGCCATCGCCGCGGTAGTCCTGGTCGCACCGCCCGCCGTCGCGGCACCCGCAGGTGACGCGGCGGTCTTCGCACCCCGGTCCATCACGGTCAGCGGTGGCGGCGAGTACGCAACCTATGTGCCCCAGGCGATCCAGATCTGGAACAGCAGCGTGCCCAACATCCGGATGTCGCAGGTCTCCAGCGGCGGCAACATCCGGATCACCGTCGGCAGCGGCGGCGGCTCGCGGGCGACCATCGGCCACGGTTCCGGCAGCATCTACCTGGACCGCGTGCAGATCAACCAGGGCTACTCGCCGTTGCGGGTGGTCGCCCACGAGATGGGGCACTCGCTCGGCTTGCGGGACAACTACAACGGGAGCTGCGCCATCCTGATGTCCGGTGGCAGCGCGGGCACGTCGTGCCGCAACCCCAACCCGAGCGCGAGCGAGGCGAGCTGGGTCAACCGGAGCTTCCAGAACGGCTTCAGCGTGAAGTCCGGCCCGGTCGAGTGGTCCGTGGACTCGTGGCCCGCTCCGGCCGCGGCTCCGGCCCTGGCCCCGGCGGCCTGACCTCCGGTCCCACACAGGGGGACTGGGTGAGGGGTGCACACCCTCAGCCGATGTGCGGGTGGAACCGTCCACCCGCACATCGGCGTTCAGGCGGCCAGGAGCAGTGAGGCGACGGCCGGAGCCATGTACATCAACGGGAATGCGATGTGGCCGTACCACCGGGCGCGGACGACCGTGACTGCCGCCCCGGCGAAGTATCCGATCAGGCCGATCGCCGCCAGCGTCCCGATCACCGGCACCACGAGCCCCACGAGCAGGCCCACCGCGCCGGCGGCCTTCGCCGTGCCCAGCCACGGCCACCACGAGGTGGGGACGTGGTACTCGGCCAGCGGCTCGACGACCCACTTGGCGCGGAAGAAGATCGATCCGGCCGAGAACGCCGCCATGACCGCGCCGAGGACCGTGACGACGACGTAGGTGGCGCCCATGGGGTGGCTCCTTCGCTGGGCTCCGGGCGTTCGACCCGGGCCGTTCGGGTGTGTCACTGGCCTGACGGAACGCGTCGGGCGGATGTGACCGCTTGCCGGGTGGTCGTCGTCACCCGGGCTCAGGTCGTCGTTCAGCCGAGCTGTGCGAAGAACTGGCGGATGTCGGCGACCAGGACGTCCGGGGCCTCGTGGGCGGCGTAGTGGCCCGCGGCGTCGTTCGCGCCGCCGCCGGGGGTGCTCGTGTCGTAGCTGTGCCAGCTGACGATGTTGGCGTGGTCGCGATCGGCGAAGCGGCGGATGGACTGGAAGTCGCCGGCGAACATCGCCAGGCCGGTCGGGGTGGTGGTGGGGCCGGTGGGCTCCTCGGCGTGGTGGGCGTCCTCGTAGTAGAAGCGGATCGAGGACGGGCCGGTGCGGGTGAGCCAGTAGAGGGCGATGTTGGCGATCACGAACTCGTCGTCCAGGGACTCACCGAACAGCTGGGCGTTCCAGCCGAGCAGGCCGACGGGGGAGTCGGCGAGTGCGAAGGCCAGCGTGTGCGGCTGCTGGCTGTGCAGCGCGTTGAACGAGAACTTGTTGGCGTAGAACCACTCCAGGTGCTTGAGGGCGGCCTGGTCGGCGTCGCTGAGACCGGCGAACTCGGCCGGGTCGCCGGACGGGAACGAGAAGATCTGGGTGACGTGCACGCCGATGACGTGCTCGGTGTCGAGCCGGCCGATCTCGGGGGAGACCATCGAGCCGCCGTCGTTGCCGACCGCGCCGTAGCGGTCGTAGCCGAGGCGGTGCATCAGCTCGACCCAGGCGCGGGCCGTGCGGTGCCGGCCCCAGCCGGTGCTGCGGGTGGGGCCGGAGAACCCGAAGCCGGGCAGGGACGGGATGACCAGGTGGAACGCGGGCAGGCCCGGTTCCGGCTCGGTCAGCGGCGCGATGACGTCCAGGTACTCCACGATCGAGCCGGGCCAGCCGTGGGTGAGCACGAGCGGCGTGGCGTCCGGGCGGGACGAGCGGACGTGCAGGAAGTGGATGTCCTCGCCGTCGATCTCGGTGACGAATTGGGGGTACGAGTTGAGCCGGGCCTCGAAGGCGCGCCAGTCGAAGGTGTTCAGCCAGTAGTCGGCGAGGCGGCGGACGCGGGCGCTCGGCACGCCGTAGGAGTCCGCGACACCCGGCAGCTCGTCCGGCCACTGGGCCCGGCGCAGGCGGTCGGCGAGGTCGTCCAGGTCGGTCTGCGGGACGTCGACGCGGAACGGGCGGATCGCGGTCATGTCGTGCTCCTCGTTTGGAACGGAATGCTTCGTTCCGTTCAAACATAGCGGAGCGGAACGATCCGTTCCAGTGCTAATCTGGTGACCGTGCCGTCACCCGCCGAAACCACCCCGCCCGCCGCGACCACCCTGGGCCTGTCCGGCCGCCGCCAACAGGCCGCCCTCAACGACGAGGCCATCCTCGAAGCCGCCCGCGAGGTCTTCCTGAACGACCCGAGGTCGCCCATCTCCGACGTGGCGAAACACGCCGGCGTAGGCATCAGCGCCCTATACCGCCGCTACCCCGCCAAGGAAGACCTGCTCCGCCGCCTCTGCCACGACGGCCTGCGCCGTTACCTCGCCGAGGCGGAACGGGCGCTGGCCGAGCCGGACCCGTGGACCGCCCTGACCGACTTCCTGGCGAGGATCGTCGATGCCGACGTGCACTCCCTGACCGTGCACCTGGCCGGCACGTTCACCCCGACCCCGGACATGGGTGCCGACGCCCAACGCTCCGCGCAACTGACCGACGCCCTGCTCCACCGGGTCCACCGGACCGGCCGCCTGCGCCCCGGCATCGTCGCCGAGGACATCGGCCAGATCCTCGAAGCCTGCGCCGCGATCCGCGTCCCCGACAAACCCCGGACCACCCAGCTCCGCCGCCGCATCCTGGCCCTGCTCACCGACAGCCTCGCCCTGTCCGACGCACAACCCCTGCCCGGTCCTCCTCCGGCACCGGGCGAGTACGCGTGGCGCTGGCAACGCTGACGCCGGTCTTCGCCGGCGGCCGTGATTGGGTGTCCACATGGGACGTTGGATCGAGGTCGCCGACGGCGTGTTCGTGCGCCGCTACGAGGAACTGGACCTCTCGGTCGGCCTGGTGGTGGGCGACAAGCAATGCCTGGTGATCGACACCGGCGGCGACGCGGGTCAAGGTGCGGAGCTGGCCTCCGCGGTGCGGGAGGTGACCCCGTTGCCGTGGCACGTGGCGCTGACCCACGCCCACTTCGACCACAGCTTCGGCACCGAGGCCTTCGCTCCCTGCCAGGTATGGGCGCACGAGCGGTGTCACGCCGACCTGGTGGCCAACGGGGCGCTGCAACGTGAGAAGTGGGCTCGGCGCTACCGCGAACAGGGCGAGCACGAGGTGGCCGACCGCATCGCGGCCGTGCGCCTGGTCCTACCCGACCGGCTGGTCGGCGACCGCGCGGAACTGGACCTGGGCGGACGTCGGGTGGAGTTGGTCCACTTCGGACCGGCGCACTCCGACCACGACCTGGTGGTGCACGTGCCGGACGCGGGTGTGGTCTACGCGGGGGATCTGGTGGAGCAGGGTGCCCCACCACAGTTCGGCGACGCGTACCCGCAGACCTGGCCGGCCGCGCTGGACGGCATCCTGGCCTTCGACGCGCCGATTGTCGTGCCGGGTCACGGCGACCCGGTGGACCGGGACTTCGTTGACGCACAACGGCTGGAGCTCGTCGAGATCGCCCGACTGTGCCACGAGGTCAAAGTCGGAACGCTCACCCCGGAGCAAGCCGTGGAGCGCTCGCCCTATCCGGAGCACTTCACCCGCACCGCACTCCAGCGCTGACCCCGATGCCGCCCCACTTCAGTCGAAGCGGAGCGGCATCGGCGTAACGGTCAGACCGACGCGGCGACAGGTTCCGGTGCAGGACGGCGGCGCAGCGTGAGGAAGGCAAGCAGCGCTGCGGCCAGGGTGCCCACGGTGCCCGCCACGAACGCGGTCGACATGGCTTCGGTGAAGGCTGTCCGGGCGGGTTCGGCGAGGCCCGGAGCGGTGGTCAGGGCGTCCGCGACGGACCGGCGCGCCCGCTCGGGTGCATCAGCCGGCATCGCGTCGGTGTAGTTCGAGGCGACGACGCTGCCCAGCACGGCCACACCGAGCGCCGCACCCATCTGCTGGATGGTGTCGTTGAGCGCCGAACCAACCCCCGCCTGGGCCGGCGGAACCGCACCCATCAGCGCCGCGATGGCTGCCGGCATCGCCAGACCACCACCCGCACCGAGCAGCACCAGCGCCGTGACCAGCGTGGGCAGGCTGTCCGTCACGGTCAGCGTGGCCAAAGCGGCGAACCCGGCGGCCATCACCAGCAGACCGACGACGGTCAGGGTCCGGTTGCCGATCCGAGCACCCAGGCCCGCGCCGATCGAGTTGAAGACCAGCGACGCCAACGCCATCGGGATGAACGCCAGACCCGCCTCGGTGGGCGTGTAGTCCAGCACGAACTGGAGGTACTGCGTCAACACCAGCAGCAGCCCGCCGTTGCCGATCTGGACCAGCGTCAGCGACAGGCTGCCACCGCTGAAGTCCCGGTCACGGAACAGGTTCAGGGGAACCATCGGCGAGTCGGTGCGCAGCTCCCACAACACGAACCCGACCAGCGCGGCCACCGACACACCCAGCGACGTCAGCGTGTTCGGGTGTGAGAACCCGTGCTTGGGCAGTTCGATGATCGTCCACACCAGCGCCGTCATGCCGACGGCGGACAGCACCGCGCCCAACGGGTCGGGCTTCTGCCACGGGCCGCGCGACTCGGGCATCAGCACGAACGCCGCCGCGATCGCCAGCACCGCGATCGGCACGTTGATCCAGAACACCGCGCCCCACGAGAACCACGCGATCAGCGCACCGCCCAGCACCGGACCGCCGACCATGCCGACCACCGCGACCGCACTCCACGCGGCCATCGCCTTCCGCCGCTCCTCCTCGTCGAACACCGTGATCAGGATGGACAGCGTGCTCGGCATGACCAGCGCGCCACCCACACCCATGACCACCCGTGCCGCGATCAGCTCACCCGGCCCGGACGCCAGCGTCGCGAACAACGACGCCGCCCCGAACAGCGCCAGGCCGATGACCATGACCTTCCGCCTGCCGAACCGGTCGGCCAGGCTGCCCGCCGTGAGCAGCAGACCCGCGAACACCAGCAGGTAGCTGTCGAGCACCCACTGCACGTCCTGCGCGCTCGCGCCCAGGTCGGCGGTCAGCGGCGGGACCGCGACGGTCAGCGCCATGTTGTCGATGACCAGCACCAACGTGCTCAGGCACAGCACCACCAGGATCAGCCACCGGCGTGGGTGACGGCTCTCGGTCATGATCACTCCCCAGTTCTTGCGAACACCGTTCCGTTGATGCGCACACCGTACGCACAGCGGAACAGTGTGCGCAAGTGCGCAGGCCGTGCGCTACGGTCGAGGGCATGACGAACGACGAGATCCCGTCGGTGTGGACGCGGACGCGCCGGTCCCGTGAACAGCCGGCGCTCAGCCGGCCGCAGATCGTGGCCGAGGCCGTTCGGCTGCTGGACACCGAGGGCGTCGACGCGTTGAGCATGCGCCGCCTGGGCACCCGGCTGGGCGCGGGCGCGACCTCGCTCTACCGGCACGTCGCCAACCGCGACGAGCTGATCGAGCTGGTGGTGGACGAGGTCTACGGCGAGATCGAGGTCCCGGACGGCGACCCGGCCGCCTGGCGCGAGACGATCGCCGTCTGCGCGCACAGCGTCCGCTCGATGATCCTGCGGCACCCGTGGATCGCGTCCATGCTGGGCCAGGTCGGGCTGTCCTACCTGGGTCCCAACGCCATGCACTTCGGCGAGCGGCTGCTGGAGAT
>CBHFOL010000211.1:0-13991 GCA_965995405.1 uncultured Saccharothrix sp. | reverse complement strand
AGCAGCTGCACGCACGGCGCGCCGACGCGGTTGCGCCGAAGCCGGCCGTGTCGAGGGCTCAGGGGACCAGGCTGACGCGTGCCGTGCACGTGCCCACGCACGTGGTGGTGTCGTAGTTCTCCCACCGCGCCCGGTGCTCCCACGGGTCCTGCACCAGCAACCCGGCGAAGCTGGCCCCGATGAGACGCAGCGAACTCATCCGCGTGTACCCGGTGACCACCCGCGAGTGGCCCGGCACGAAGCTGATCGACGGCCGGAACTCCCGCACCTCGGACCGGTACTCGGCGAACGTCGGCGCACCGGTCAGCTCGGCGGTCAGCGCCTTGCCGGTCAACGTCTCCAGCGCCAGCGCCACGTCGTGCTCGCCCTCGGCGATCGGGAAGTCCTCGGTGCCCAGCCCCAGCTCCTCGGCCAGTCGCTCCTGATCGTACCGGTACCGGTAGAAGTCGAGCACGAGCTGCGTGCACGCCGCCGGCGCCCACTCGTCGGTCTCCTGCCGGAACGGCCGTCCGCACAGCGGCAGCTCCTGCCGGTCGACCCGGGGTCTGAGCACCTCCTCGACCAGCGCCCGGTCGAACCGCCGCACGACCGGCTCGGTGACCTTCAGCACGTGCGCCAGGTGGGTCAGGTCCTGCACCCGCTGCCGGTAGCGCTCCTCGTTCGCGATCCGCGCCGCGTCACCCCCGACGGGCCGCGCCACGGGACGCGGCGAAGCGTCCACCGGCCCCTCGGGCACGACGGCGACCAGCGGCGCGCCCAGCGCGGGCCGGGCGGCGACGTCCACGTACCCGGAGCCCACCGCGTGCCGCCACAGCGCGACCTCACCCGTGGTGTCCGGCACCGGCACCGGCTCGTCGGCCAGCCGCACGCCGTCGCCGAGGTCCGGCAGCGCACCCACCGTGGCGAGCACTCCCAATTGCGCCGCGGCCAGCAACGCCGTCCCGACCGTCGCCATCGAACCCTCCCCAGAATGTGTCCGTGACCTAAGGAGTGGTGGGCGGGGCCCGCTGATACGCGAAACCCGCTGGCTTCACGGTGCGTGTCCGGGCGACCATGCGCGGTGTGGGATATCTGGACGCGAACGGGCTCGCCTTCCGCCTGCCGGACGGCCGCGAGCTGTTCCGCGATGTGTCGTTCAAGGTCGGCGCGGGCGCGGTGGTGGCACTCGTCGGCGCGAACGGCGTCGGCAAGTCGACCCTGTTGAAGATCCTTTCCGGCGACCTGACCTCGGCTTCGGGCGGTGTCCGGATCCAGGGTGGGCTGGGCGTGATGCCGCAGTTCGTCGGCTCGGTGCGGGACGGGAGCACGGTCCGCGACCTGCTGCTGGCCGCGTCGCCCCGGCCGCTGCGGGACGCCGCGCGCGAGCTGGACGCCGTCGAACTGGCCCTGATGGAGACCGACGACGAGCCGACCCAGTTTCGGTACGCGGACGCGCTGACCGACTGGGGCGAGGCGGGCGGCTACGACGCCGAGGTGCTGTGGGACACGGTGACCGTCGCCGCGCTCGGCGTGCCGTTCGACCGGGCCCGGTTCCGGGAGGTGCGCACGCTGTCCGGCGGCGAGCAGAAACGCCTGGTGCTGGAGGCGCTGCTGCGCGGGTCCGAGCAGGTGCTGCTGCTGGACGAGCCGGACAACTACCTGGACGTGCCCGGCAAGCGGTGGCTGGAGGAACGGCTGGTCGAGACCGGCAAGGCGGTGCTGCTGGTCAGCCACGACCGGGAGCTGCTCGACGTCGCCGCGACGCACGTCGTCACGGTCGAGGCGCACTCGGCGTGGACGCACAGCGGCTCGTTCGGCACCTGGCACGCCGCCCGCGTGGCCCGGATCGAACGCCTCGCCGAACTGCACCGTCGCTGGAACGAGGAGCACGACCGGCTGGTCGACCTGGTCCGCACGCTCCAGATCCAGGCCCGGATCAGTGAGGTGATGGCCCAGAAGTACCGCGTCATGCAGGCCAGGCTGGTGAAGTTCGAGGAGGCCGGCCCGCCGCCGGAGCTGCCCACCGACGAACGGGTCACGCCCAGGCTGCGCGGCGGACGCACGGCGGTGCGTGCCATCACGTGCGAGAACCTGGAGTTGACCGGCCTGATGAAGCCGTTCGACACGGAGATCTTCTTCGCCGACCGGGTGGCCGTGCTCGGCTCGAACGGGTCGGGCAAGAGCCACTTCCTCCGGTTGCTCGGCGGGGGAGAGGTCGCGCACACCGGTTCGTGCCGGCTGGGCGCACGGGTCGTGCCGGGCCTGTTCGCGCAGACCCACCAGCACCCCGAGTGGATCGGCCGCACGCTGGTGGACATCCTGTGGCACGGCGAGGACAACCGCCCGGGTCGCGACCGGGGCGCGGCGATGGCCACGCTCAGCCGGTACGGCCTGTCGCGCAGCGGTGACCAGCGGTTCGAAACGCTGTCCGGCGGTCAGCAGGCCAGGTTCCAGGTGCTGCTGCTGGAGCTGTCCGGCGCGACCCTGCTGCTGCTGGACGAGCCGACCGACAACCTGGACCTGAACTCGGCCGAGGCCCTCCAGAACGCCTTGGAGGAGTTCACCGGCACCGTCGTGGCCGTCACCCACGACCGCTGGTTCGCGAAGACCTTCGACCGCTTCCTGCTGTTCCGCTCGGACGGCGAGGTGGTCGAGGTGGACGAGCCGGTGTGGGACGAGCAACGCGTCCGCCGCGCCCGCTGACCCGGTTCCGGAACGACCGCGTGGCCGGCACCGGGCGGACGCCTCACCTGGCCGGTCCGGCGGACGCCCGGTCCTGCCGCGCTCGGCGGGGCGTCTGGTGGTGCCGGCCTCGACGGGACGCCTGACCGTGTCGGCTCGGCGGACGTCTCGCTTGGCCGGGTTCGGCGGGAACTTGCCTGGTCAGGCCCGGCGGGGCGTCCCGCTTCGCCGGGTTCGGCGGGAGGCTCGCCTTGCCGCGCTCGGCGGGCCGCCCGCGAGTGCCGGTGCTATTCGACGAGCGCGGGAAGCCGGCCGGACTTGACCGCGCGGGTCAGGTCCTCGTGGTCGGCGGCGGTCTGGTCGGCGTAGTCCACCGCGAACCGGGTGAACGCCTCGTCCAGCTCATCGCCGTTCGCGCAGTACCCGGCCAGCAGCCGGGGATCCACCGAACGCGAGTGCGCCCGCGCCAGCAGCGCGCCCGCGAACCGGCCGTAGTCGTCCAGGTCGTCCCGCTTCAACGTGGTCGCGTCGATCTCGCCCTTGCGGTTGCGGAACTGCCGCACGATGAAGTGCCGGTCCCCGATGGTGGTCCAGCCGAGCAGGATGTCCGTCTCGGCCTGCACCAGCCGCGCACCGTGCACGATCCGCTTGCCCTCGTGCCTGGCCTCCGGGACGTTCAGGAACGGCGCCAGCGCCGACCGGCGGGCCTCCTTCGCCTGGAGGATCAGCGCCTCGTCCCCGTTGCCGTGCAACAGGATCAGGTAGTTGCGCAGCCCCACGCTGCCGGTGCCGACCACCCGGAACGCCACATCGGACACCCCGTACCGCATGATCAGGCTGTACCGCGACTCCCGCAGGGTGTCCACATAGGACGGCAGTGCGTCGACCACGGACTGCGCCTCGCGGTCGGTGATCCGGGTCAGCACCGGCGGATCCGCGATGAACCGCCAGTGCTCGCCCTCCCGCCGGGTCCACTTCGCCGCCACCTTGGCGCTGGTGTTCTTCCGCGCCTTGGACGCCGCCTTGCTGAACTCGTCCAGCAGGTCGTCCGCCTTGGTCTTGGACAGCACGGACTCGTCGCCCAGCGCGCTCCACGACTCCAGGAACGGGATCTCCGCCAGGTGCCGCGCCGCGGCCCGGTACGCCCGCACCGCGTCGCCCGCCGCCTCCCGGCACCCCTTCTCCGACACGCCGCCCTCGCGCCCGGCCAGCACCAGCGACGTCGCCAGCCGCTTGAGGTCCCACTCCCACGGGCCGGGCAGGGTCTCGTCGAAGTCGTTGATGTCCATCACGATCTGACCGTCGGGCGTGCCGTACAGCCCGAAGTTCGCCGCGTGCGCGTCACCGCACAGCTGTGCGTCCAGGCCGCTGCGCGCGCCGGCCGCGAGATCGCCCGCCATGAGCCCGGCGCTGCCCCGGAAGTACGCGAACGGCGACGCCAGCATCCGCCCGATCCGCAGCGGCACCAGGTGCGGCAACCGGCCCTCGTTGGACGCCTCGATGAACCCGACCACCGACGGCCGGTCGGGCGCGAGCACCATCCTCCGGTGCGCCTCGTGCGGCGTCGCCGACCGCAACTCGCGACCCTGCGCCAAGACCTCTTCCGGCTCGGTCCACCGGCCCAGCGCGGCAGCCGCCTCGGCCCGTCTGTGTTCACCCATACCGGGAATGATGCCTGTGCCGGGCGCTGGATACCGCACCGTGCAAGCCGGTGACCTGCTTATTCGGGCTCTTCACGCAATTCGGGCACGGTTTGGGCCGGTGGGGGTCGGGGATGCATGTGTAGAACGGTGGACGATTGCGTATTTCCAGGCTGGAGAACACAGCGATCGTCCACGGTTTCACACATGCCACCCTCGACCTCGCCCCGCCCCAGTGCTGCCCTCGACCCTGCCCCGCTGCCGCCGACCTCGACCTCGACCCCGACCTCGGCGGCGGCGGGGCTGGCACCGGCGGCTGCCGGTGGTAGCGGCGGCGAGGGGTTGGCCGGGCGGAGCCGGCGGTGGCGGCGGCTAGTGGGTGAGGACCTTCGCGATGGCGTCGATGCCCTGGTCGAGCTCGGATTCGGTGATGACCAGCGGCGGGGCGACGCGGAGGGTGGTGTCCTGGGTTTCCTTGCACAGCACGCCGAGCTCGGCCAGCGATTCGGAGGCCGCCCGGCCGCGTGGACCGCCCGGCGCGATCTCGACGCCCGCCCACAGGCCCCGGCCGCGCACCTCGGCCACGCCCCGGCCGACCAGTTCACCCAGCCGGGCGTGCAGGTGGGTGCCCAGTTCGCGGGAGCGCCGCTGGAACTCGCCGGTCGCCAGCAGGCGGACCACCGCGCGGCCGACGGCGCAGGCCAGCGGGTTGCCGCCGAAGGTCGAGCCGTGTTCGCCGGGCTTGAGCACGCCCAGCACGGCACGGCTGCCGACCACCGCCGACACCGGCAGGATGCCGCCACCGAGGGCCTTGCCGAGCGTGTACAGGTCGGCGCGGACGTGCTCGTGGTCCAGCGCGAGCAGGTCGCCGGTCCGGCCCAGGCCGGACTGGATCTCGTCGGCGATGAGCAGGACGTCGTGCTCGTCGCACAGGGCGCGGATGCCGGCCAGGTAGCCGGCGGGCGGGACGACGACGCCCGCCTCGCCCTGGATGGGTTCGATGAGCACGGCCGCCGTGCGGTCGGTGACGGCGTCGCGGACGGCGTCCAGGTCGCCGTACTTCACCACGCGGAAGCCGGGGGTGAACGGGCCGAAGTCGGCGCGGGCGGTGTCGTCGGTGGAGAACGAGACGATCGTGGTGGTGCGGCCGTGGAAGTTCGAGCCGGCGACGATGATCTCGGCCTGGCCCTCCGGGACGCCCTTGACCCGGTACGCCCACTTGCGGGCGACCTTGATGGCGGATTCGACCGCCTCCGCGCCGGAGTTCATCGCGAGCACCATCTCGGTGCCGGTCAGCTCGGCCAGTTCGCGGCAGAACAGGCCGAACTGGTCGTGGTGGAAGGCGCGGCTGGTGAGGGTCACCCGGCCGAGCTGTTCGATCGCCGCCGCGACCAGGGCGGGGTGGCGGTGGCCGAAGTTGAGCGACGAGTAGCCGGACAGGAAGTCCAGGTAGCGGCGGCCCTCGACGTCGGTCACCCACGAGCCCTCGCCGTGTGAGATCACGACCGGCAGCGGGTGGTAGTTGTGCGTGCTCCACTGGTCGTCGAGCGCGATGAACTGCCCTGTGGTGGGTGCGGCGATGGCGGTCATGTCACCAGGCTAAAGGGCCTGTGCCGGCGATTTCATCCGTGAGGTGTTGCGCGTCTGGTGTAATCGTTGCGCAATTGGGGATGGGCACGGCGATCCGTTGTGCACCCGGCGAACGGTGGATCACGCGGTTACAGTCCGACGATGGCGAAGAAGTCCGCGCAGGTCCGGTCGGTTCGGGACGTGTTCCGGGTGGTGCCCGGAGACTTCGAGTTGGGCGCGGTCGATCCGGCGGTCGCCCCGGTCGGGCCGACGTCCAAGACCGAGGCCGCCCGGGAGGTGGCGAAGATCGGCGCCGAGCTGGACGGGCTCCAGGAGGCGCTGTACGCGGAGGGCGTCGGCGGTGGTCGGCGGCGGGTGCTGCTGGTGCTCCAGGGCATGGACACCTCGGGCAAGGGCGGCACGATCCGGCACGTGGCGGGTCTGGTGAACCCGCAGGGGCTGCGCATCGCCTCGTTCAAGAAGCCGACGCGGGCCGAGCTGCGGCACGATTTCCTGTGGCGGATCCGGCGGCAGGTGCCCGGTCCGGGGCTGCTCGGCGTGTTCGACCGTTCACATTACGAGGACGTGCTCGTGGCGCGGGTGGACCGGCTGGTGCCCGCGACCGAGTGGCGGCGGCGGTACCGGCTGATCAACGAGTTCGAGGCGGAGCTGGCCGACAGCGGCGTGACCGTGGTGAAGTGCTTCCTGCACATCTCGCCGGAGCGGCAGCAGGAGCGGTTGGTCGCGCGGCTGGAGGACCCGGCCAAGCGGTGGAAGTACAACCCGGACGACATTGCCGTTCGGGCGAAGTTCTCCCAGTACCAGACGGCGTATCAAGACGCTCTGGCGAAGTGTTCGACGGCTGTCGCACCCTGGTTCGCGATTCCGGCGGACCGCAAGTGGTACCGGAACTGGGCGGTCGCGTCGGTGTTGCTGGAGACGCTTCGGGAGGTGGCCCCGGTGTTCCCCGAGCCCTCGTACGATCCACTGGTCGAATTGGCTCGCCTCCAGGAGGCCGATCCGTTGCGCTAGACGCAATCTCGGTTGCATCTATTGCCCTCCCCCAGTGGTCTAGTCCACTGTGGGACTCGCCGCGGGCACGGTGCAGCGGGAGGTCTGGCGTGACAGTGGACAGGCGACGGTTCCTGGGGGCCGTGGGCGTTGGAGCGGGGTTGCTGATGACCGAAGGTGTCGCCGAAGCACGCGCGGAGGTCCGCGTCTACCTGGGCACCTACACCACCTGGGCGGGCGGCGGCGCCGGCCTGGGACTGGCCTCCTACGACGCGGCCACCGGCCGGCTGCGGTCGACCGGTGTGGTCGCGGGCGTGCCGAACCCGTCGTTCGTGATCAGCGCGGGCACTCGGGTGTACGCGGTCAACGAGCAGTCGAAGGGCACGGTCACCGCGCTGGCGGTCGGCGCGGACGGCGTGCCGAAGGTGGTCAACACGCAGAGCACCGGGGGCGCGGACCCGTGCCACCTGGTGCTGCACCGCGGGCACGTGCTGTCCGCGAACTACAGCTCGGGCAGCGTGTCCGTGCACCCGGTGCGGGCCGACGGCGGTCTCGGGCCGCGGACGGACCTGGTCCGGCACAAGGGATCCGGGCCCGATCCGGACCGGCAGGAGGGGCCGCACGCGCACCAGGTGCTGGCCGACCCGGCGGGGGAGTACGTGCTCGCCGTGGATCTGGGCGCGGACGCGGTGTTCGGCTATCGGCTGGAGGGGGGCAGGCTGACCCGCGTCGGCACTGCCCGGCTGCATCCGGGGGCCGGGCCCCGGCACCTGGCGTTCCACCCGTCCGGGCGGTTCGCGTACATCGCGAACGAGCTGGACTCGACCGTGGTGGTGGCGTCGTACGCGAACGGGGTGCTGACGCCGGGGCAGAAGCTCGGCACGTTGCCGGTCGGTGCCCCTACCCGGCCGCGCAACTACCCGGCCGAGGTGGTGGTGTCGGCGGACGGGCGGTTCGTGTACCTGTCCAACCGGGGGCACGACAGCGTGGCGGTGTTCGCGGTGGAGGCCGGTGGGGCCGGGTTGCGGCTGGTGGAGGCGGTTCCGGTGGGCGGTGAGTTCCCCCGGCACATCACGTTGGATCCGACGGGGAAGCTGTTGTTCGCGGCCAACCAGAACTCCAACACGGTGACCGTGTTCGCGGTGGACCGGGAGTCGGGGCGGCTCAAGCACACCAGTACGTTCCCGGCACCCATCCCGGTGTGTGTCGCCCTATAGGGGCACATTTCGTCTACCTGACCGTCCACAGTGGTACGCCGGACGCATGAACCTGGTGGCAGCACTGCTGGTCGTGGCGTTGGCTCCCGCGCCGACCCCCGTCGCTCCGGACTACGTCGCCCTCGGCGACTCCTACGCGGCGGGGGTCGGCGCGGATCGGGACAAGTGCGGGCGGAGTTCGTCGGCCTATCCGGAGTTGGTCGCCCGCGCCCGGGGGTGGGCGTTGGACTTCGCGGCTTGTGCGGGGGCGACCTCGGGGGATGTGGGGGAGCAGGCGAGGCGGATTTCGGCGGGGACGGCGTTGGTGACCGTGACCGTGGGTGGGAACGACGTCGCGTTTGCCGATGTGATGAAGGCGTGTGTGCTCGGCGGGGAGCGGGCGTGCGAGCGGCGGGTGGCGGTGGCGGAGGAGTTCATCCGGGCGGAGTTGCCGGGGCGGGTGGACGCGGTGTTCGGGGCGGTGCGGGAGCGGACTTCCGCGCCGGTGGTGGTGTTGGGGTATCCGCGGCTGTTCGAGGTGGCGGGGTCGTGTTTGTTGGGGGTGGGTAAGCGGGTGGCGTTGAACCGGGCGGCTGATCTGCTGGACGAGGTCGTGCGGGGGCGGGCCGAGGTGGCGGGGTTCCGGTTCGGTGACGTGCGGGAGGCGTTCGCGGGGCACGGTGCGTGTGGTGGCGATCCGTGGGTGAACGACCTTTCGGTGCCGGTCGGCGATTCCTATCACCCGAATGGCGCGGGGCATCGGTTCGGCTATCTGCCGGTGTTGGAACGGTTGGTCGGCGTTCGCGGGCACCAGGCCGGCGCCGCGTAACCCGTTGGCGGTGATCGGGTGCCAACGGCGATGATGCCGGACGTGAACTCCACGAACGGGCTGCGTACGGTCGCGGCCACGCGTTATGTGACGCCATTCCGGGAGGGCGGGTCGCTGCCCGGACTGGTGGAAGCCGACGACCTGGGCATGTACGTGCTCAAGTTCCGGGGTGCCGGGCAGGGGGTGAAGGCCCTGGTCGCCGAGATCGTGGTGGGTGAACTGGCCCGTCGGCTCGGGTTCCGGGTGCCGGAGATCGTCCTGGTGGATCTTGATCCGGAGTTGGCGCGTGCCGAGCCCGACCAGGAGGTGCAGGAGCTGTTGCGCGCCAGCGGCGGGGTCAACCTGGGGCTCGACTACCTGCCCGGCTCGTTCGACTACAACCCCGTGGTGCGTGAGCCGTCGGTGGAGACCGCCACCCGGCTGTTGTGGCTGGACGCGTTGACGCTCAACGTCGACCGCAGCTGGCGCAACCCGAACACGCTGCTGTGGCACCGCGAGCTGTGGCTGATCGACCACGGGGCCTCGCTGTACTTCCACCACTCGTGGCACCCGGACCGGTTCCCCGCCGCGTCCTACCGGTTCGACGCGGGCGACCACCTGATGCTGCCGTTCGCCGGGCCGCCGGCGGAGGTGGACGCCGAGCTGTCCGCCCTCGTCACACCGGACCTGGTGCGCGAGGTGCTGGCGCTGGTGCCCGACGAGTGGCTGGCGCAGGACGAGGCGTTCGGCACACCCGATAAAGTCCGCGCCGCCTACGAACAGTTCTTCTCGACCCGCCTGGCGCGACCCCGTGCCTGGGTGGACGCCCTGGAGGCAGCCCGTGCCGCACGTGTTTGAGTACGCGCTGCTGCGCGCGGTGCCCAGGCAGGAACGGGGTGAGTTCGTCAACGTCGGGGTGCTGGTCTACTGCGCGCCGCTGGACTTCCTGGGTGCCCGGGTGCACGTGGACGAGCAGCGGCTGCGTGCGCTGGACCCGTTCGTGGACGTCGAGCTGCTCGCGGCGAACCTGGCTCATCTCGGGGTGTCCTGTGACGGCGATCCGCAGGCCGGCCCGGTGTCCCGGACGTCGGCCGGTCAGCGGTTCCGCTGGCTCACCGCGCCGCGCAGCACGATCATCCAGACCTCGCCCGCGCACACCGGCCTCACCGACGACCCGGAGGCGGCGCTGGACCACCTCCTGCGGACGCTCGTGCTGCCACCCGACCACTAGGGTGGCAACCTCTCCTCTCGCGCCGCGTCTATAGGTGCGAGCAGTTCGCCGACACAGGGATCGGGGTCGCTGACATGAGCGCCGGCTACCACCACGGATACCAGCAGCAGGCCGGGCACCGGCCGCCGCCGCGCCGGCGCAAGCCCAGGATCGGCCGGATCATCCTGCTGATCCTGGTGCTGCTGCTGGCTTTCGCGGTCGGCATGTGGGTCTACGTCGACTCGTCGCTGCGCCGGATCGACGCGCTGCCCGACTACCCGGGCCGGCCCGCCGACACGCCCGGCACG
The DNA here is from genome assembly GCA_965995405.1 of uncultured Saccharothrix sp. Classification (GTDB taxonomy): domain Bacteria; phylum Actinomycetota; class Actinomycetes; order Mycobacteriales; family Pseudonocardiaceae; genus Actinosynnema. The sequence continues at coordinate 3,588 of CBHFOL010000211.1, read as the reverse complement.
AACTGGCTGCTGGTCGGGTCCGACGCACGGGACGACCTGACCCAGGAGCAGAAGGACCAACTGTCCACAGGGGACGCTGCCGGCCGGCGCACCGACACCATCATGATCCTGCACATCCCGTCGGGTTCCGGGAAGTCGACGCTGGTGAGCGTGCCGCGTGACTCCTATGTGGACGTTCCGGGCAACGGCCGCGACAAGATCAACGCGGCGTTCGCGATCGGCGGCGCGCCGCTGCTGGTGCAGACCGTGGAGGGTGCGACGGGGCTCCGGGTCGACCACTACATGGAGATCGGCTTCGGCGGGTTCGCGGGCATCGTGGACGCGGTGGGCGGCGTCGACCTGTGCATCAAGGAGCCGATGAACGACCCGCTGGCGGGCCTGGACCTCCAGGCGGGCTGCCAGGAGCTGAACGGGGCGCAGGCGCTGGGCTTCGTGCGGACCCGGGCGTTCGCGAACGCCGACCTCCAGCGGGTGCAGAACCAGCGGGAGTTCCTGTCCGCGCTGTCGGACAAGGCGACCAGCTTCGGCACGCTGATCAACCCGTTCCGGGCGTTCCCGCTGCTGTTCGCGTCGACCGACTCGATCTCGGTGAACGAGGGCGACCACCTGCACCACCTGGCCGGGATGGCGTTCGGGATGGGCGGCGGCGTGGACAACGTGACGGTGCCGGTCGGTGGCACGCCGACGCTGCCCGGCGTGGGCTCGGTCGTGCAGTGGGACCGGGAGAACGCGCTGCGCCTGTTCGGGGCGCTGGAGAAGGACGAGCCGGTGCCGGCCGACCTGTTGCAGCAGCCCGGCTAGGCGGACCGGCCGGAGAACGTGATCGCGGGTGGGCTCGGTTCCGAGTCCACCCGCGATCTGTGCGGAGCCCGGTTCGGCCGGGTGTGCGGTGCGGTGGGCGGGTCGCGTCGGCTGACTCAGCCCCCTGGTGCCGACGCGTCGCCAGGTGTCGCGCCAGGGGCTCAGCCCTCGGTCTCGACGGCGGGCGTGGCTGCGGGCGCGGTGACGGGCGCGGTGGCGGGCTTGCCGGCGTCCGCCGTCGTGTCGACGGCGTCGGCCTCCACGTCGGCGCTGGCCTCGATGATGCCTTCGAACTCGCGCAGCAGGTCGTCGTAGATCGGCGTTAGTGACACTAGGTAACCCCCAAGGTCTGGTTCATCCCCCGATCGGGCCAAAGCAGCCTACCCACGACCGGCTGTCCACTTCACCCGGTATCGACCAAAAGTGACTTCGTGTCGCTAACTGTTGGCTAAACACACCCGAAACCCGCTGGTTGTGTGCGGTGACGACATGGGTGGCGCGCGGCGGGCGTCCTAGCGTTGGCGGCCATGAACAGTGTCCCCGGTCACAGCGCAGACCTCTCCGGACGTACCGCCCTGGTCACCGGGGCGGCCGGCGGGATCGGCCGGGCGTGCGCGGCGGCCCTCGCCGAGGGCGGCGCGAAGGTGCACCTGGTGGACCGTGACGAGTCGGTCACGGGCGTCGCCGACGAGATCGGCGGCACACCGCACGTGGTCGACCTGGCCGCCGCCGACCCGGCCGCCTCGCTGCCGTCCGCCGTCGACATCCTGGTGAACAACGCGGGGCTCCAGCACGTGGCCCCGGTGCACGAGTTCCCGCCGGCGAAGTTCGCGCTGCTGCACCAGGTCATGCTCACCGCGCCGTTCCTGCTGGCACGGCACGTGCTGCCGCACATGTACCGGCAGGGCTGGGGCCGGCTGGTGCACGTCTCCAGCGTCCACGGCCGGCGCGCCAGCGCGTTCAAATCCGCCTACGTGGCCGCCAAGCACGGCCTGGAAGGGCTGAGCAAGGTCATCGCGCTGGAAGGCGCCGAGCACGGCGTCACCAGCAACTGCGTGAGCCCCGGCTACGTCCGCACCGCGTTGGTGGAGAACCAGATCGCGGACCAGGCGCGGGCGCACGACCTCGCGCCGGAGCGGGTGCTCACCGACGTGCTGCTGGACCGGCACGCGGTGAAGGAGCTCGTGGAACCCGCCGAGGTGGCCGACCTGGTCCGCTGGCTGTGCGGTGAGCCCGCCCGGCACGTCACCGGGGCCACGTTCACGATCGACGGCGGCTGGTCCGCCCGGTAAGTCCCCGCCCGCAAGACCCCGGAACACACCTCCCCCGATGAAGTCGTGACCCGCCATGACCAATTCCGCCCTGCCCAAGCCCGGTATCGCCAAGGTCGTCATAGCCAGCCTGATCGGCACCTCAGTAGAGTGGTATGACTATTTTCTCTACGGCTCCGCCGCCGCGCTGGTGTTCAACAAGCTGTTCTTCCCCACGGCCGACGCGCTCACCGGCACCCTGCTGGCGTTCCTCACCTACGCGATCGGCTTCCTCGCCCGCCCGCTGGGCGGCCTGGTGTTCGGCCACTACGGCGACAAGCTGGGGCGCAAGAAACTGCTCGTGCTGAGCCTGGTGCTGATGGGCGGCGCGACGTTCGCCATGGGCCTGCTACCGACCTACGCCGTGATCGGCGTCGGCGCGCCGCTGCTGCTCACGTTCCTGCGGCTGGTGCAGGGTTTCGCGCTGGGCGGCGAGTGGGGCGGCGCGGTGCTGATCGTGTCCGAGCACGGCAGCGCGGAGCGGCGCGGGTTCTGGGCGTCGTGGCCGCAGGCGGGCGCGCCGATGGGCAACCTGCTGGCGACGGCCGTGCTGGCGGTGCTGGCGGCGGTGCAGAGCGACGAGGCGTTCCTGTCGTGGGGCTGGCGGGTGCCGTTCCTGCTGTCCGGCGTGCTGGTGCTGATCGGCCTGTGGATCCGGCTCACCGTGTCCGAGTCGCCGATCTTCCTTGAGGCGCAGGCGAAAGCGGAGGCGCTGAAGGTCAAGGAGAAGCCGCCGGTGCTGACCGTGCTGCGGGACTACCGGCGCGAGGTGCTGGTCGCGATGGGCGCGCGCATGGCGGAGAACGTGTCCTACTACGTGCTCACCGCGTTCATCCTGGTCTACATCTCGACGTCACTGGACCTGCCGAAGTCCACCGGGCTCAACGCGGTGCTCATCGCGTCGGCGGTGCACCTGGTCACGATCCCGTTGTGGGGCGCGCTTTCCGACCGGATCGGCCGGCGCACCACGTACCTGGTCGGCGCGGTCGGCATCGGCCTGTGGATGTTCCCGTTCTTCTGGCTGCTCGACACGAAGTCGTTCGGGCCGATCACCGTCGCGGTGACGGTGGGACTGGTGCTGCACGGCGCGATGTACGGGCCGCAGGCGGCGTTCTTCTCCGAGCTGTTCGGCACGAAGGTCCGCTACTCGGGCGCGTCCATCGGCTACCAGCTCGCGTCGATCGCGGCGGGCGCGCCGGCCCCGATCATCGCCACCGCCCTGCTGCGCGACTTCGGCGGCTGGATCCCGATCGTGCTGTACGTGCTGGCGATGTGCGCGGTGACCGTGGTCGCGGTGCTCGCGGCGCGGGAAACCAAGGGCACGTCGCTGAGCCGGGCCGACACGGGCCGCGCGACGGTGCCAGCATGACCGCATGACTGCGGACGCGGTGGAGCACCTGCTGGAGCTGCTGGACCTGCTCGCGGGCGACGCGGGCAGCGAGCGGCTGGCGCGGGTGCTCCCCGCGGCGCGTGCGGC
>CBHFOL010000210.1:0-14015 GCA_965995405.1 uncultured Saccharothrix sp. | reverse complement strand
AGGGTGGCTCCGGGTACTCCACCGTTCTCGTCCGGAACGTCTCGCCCGCGGAGCCAGCGGACGAGGGCTAGCGGCTCCTCGGCGAACGGCCAGGCCAGCTCGTCGTGGAAGATGTTGCCGCGCGGCAGTCCCAGCTCCGTCTCCAGATCGAGCGGCGACCGGGCCTCGATGCACGGCCGACCCTCGGCGTCCCGCGCCAGACAAGCCTCGATCGGCTCCTCAAGACACGCGTCCAACGCCTTCAGGTAGCGACCGACCAACTGCTCGCGCAACCCCTCGTTGTCCGCCGAGAACAACCCCGCCGGCGTGTGCAGACCGAACAAAGTCAAGGTGTGCCAACCCTTTTCGGCCAGCTCACCACCCAGGATCGACGGGTCGGTCAACGTGTGGCAGTACATCTCGGCGGGCAGCACGGACGGCGCCTGCCCGGCCGCACTCTCCCGGAACGCCGTCTCCAGCTGGGAGTACGACTCGTCCAGGTGCAGCGTCCCCGCGAACGCGACCTTCGGATCCACCCCGCCCTTCACCGCCGGCAGCCGTTCCAGCAGCATGTTCACCTTGACCTGACAGCCCTCGGCGACCGCCCGGCTCTCCTTGCCCCGCAACACGTCCAGCACCGCGGGCGCGACACCCGACAGCACGAACCGGGCACCCACGGTCCGCCCGTCGAACTCCACCTCGGCCCGGGTCCCGTCAACGTCCACTCTGGACACTTCCGCGCCGGTGACGATCTCCACCCCGGCCTCACGCGCCACCCGCAGCAGCTCGCCGGTCACCGCCCCCATCCCACCGACCGGCACCTTCCACTCCCCGGACCCGTTGCCGATCACGTGGTACAGGAAGCACCGGTTCGCCTTGAGGTCGTGCAACGACGTGTGCGTGCCGATCAACGCATCCGTGGCCACCACACCCCGCACCACGTCGTCGGCGAACAGCTCCTCCAACGTCACCCCGACGGGACGCTCGAACACCTGCTCCCACAACCGTCCGCGCGCCACCGAGTCCACCCGGATCCGCGCGTGCTCCCGCGACACCAACGGCTCCAGCAACGTCGGCGACAACGCCCCGGCCAACGCCTCCAGATCCCCGTACCACCGCAGCCAGCGCCCGAACTCGGCATCCGACCCCGTCAGCGCCCGGAACGACGCGGCCGTGGCCTCCCCCGGCTCCCGCTCGACCAACAGGTTCCCCGCCGGCGTGTAGGACGACGTGGCCCGCGACCGCAACGACACCTTCAGCCCGAGATCACGCACGATCCGATCCGGCAGCAGGCTCACCAGGTACGAGTACCGGGACAGCCGCGCGGGCACCCCCGCGAACGCCTGCTCGCCGACCGCCGCGCCACCGACGTGGTCGAGCTTCTCCACCACCAGCACCGAACGCCCGGCCCGGGCCAGGTAAGCCGCCGCGACCAGGGCGTTGTGCCCGCCGCCGACCACCACCACGTCGTAGGAGTCCACCCGCCGACCCTAGCCGCTCACCACCGCGCCCACCCGTGGATCGGTTCGGGCACCGGGTCCGAAGTGGACCACGGCACCCGTCCGCGACCTGGCACACATCCGTAACCTGGACAGTGCCCGACCCCGAAAGCCCGACGCCGAGAAGGAGTTCCACGATGGGGCGAGTCACCGTCCGTCGCCCAGTGGTCACGTATTCGCGACGAACCCACCGCACCCGGGTCGACGCGCTGGCCGCCGAAGAGCCGTTGGAACTCCGGGTCGGCGGCAAGCCCCTGACCGTGACGATGCGCACACCCGGCCACGACGTGGAGCTGGCCCACGGCTTCCTCCTGAGCGAAGGCGTGATCGACACCCTCGCCGACGTCTCGACCGCCCGCTTCTGCGAGGGCACCGGCCCGGACGGCCTGAACACCTACAACGTCCTGGACGTCACCCTCGCCGACCACGTCCCCGCACCCGACCCGAGCGTGGAGCGCAACTTCTACACCACCTCGTCCTGCGGGGTCTGCGGCAAGGCCGCCCTGGACGCGGTGAAGCTCAAGACCCGCCACTCCCCCGCTCAGGACGGCACCCGGATCGACGTCGACATCCTCACCGCCCTCCCCGACGCACTCCGCGCGAAGCAGAAGGTGTTCGCCACCACAGGCGGCCTCCACGCGGCCGGCATCTTCACCGCATCAGGTGACGCCCTGGTCGTCCGCGAGGACGTCGGGCGGCACAACGCCGTCGACAAGGTCCTCGGCTGGGCACTCCTCCAAGGCCGCGTCCCGCTGGCCGGCACCGTCCTGATGGTCTCCGGCCGGGCATCGTTCGAGCTGGTCCAGAAGGCCGCGATGGCGGGCGTGCCGGTCCTGGCCGCCGTCTCCGCCCCGTCCTCCCTCGCCGTCGAACTGGCCGAGGAGCAGGGCGTGACCCTGATCGGCTTCCTGCGCGGCGACTCGATGAACGTCTACGCGAACCAGGAACGGATCACCGCTTGAGACCCCTGGACGGCACCCTGGTGGTCAGCCTGGAACAGGCCGTGGCCGTGCCCTACGCCACCCGCCTGCTGGCCGACCTCGGTGCCCGCGTGGTCAAGGTCGAACGGCGCGACGGCGGCGACTTCGCCCGCCACTACGACCACGCCTGCGGCGACGTGTCCTCCTACTTCGCCTGGACGAACGTGGGCAAGGAATCGCTCACCCTCGACCTCAAGCACCCCGAGGGCCGCGAGATCCTGTCCGAACTGACAGCTCAGGCCGACGTGGTGCTGTGCAACCTCTCGCCCGACGCGGCCCGTCGCATAGGTGTGGACGCAGACAGGCTCCGCGCCGAACACCCGTCGCTGGTGGTCGGCGAACTGTCCGGCTACGGCGACCACGGCCCGTACGCGGAGCGCAAGGCGTTCGACGCGCTGGTGCAGTCCGAAGCCGGCCTGGTGGAACTCACCGGCGAGGGCGACGTCACGGCCCGGGCGGGTATCTCGGTGGCCGACATCGCGGCCGGCGTGCAGCTCCAGTCCGCCGTGCTCGCGGCCCTGCTGTACCGCGCGAACACCGGCAAGGGCAGCACACTGCGGCTGTCGCTGTTCGAGGCGATGGCCGAGTGGATGCACCAGCCCATGCTGTACGCGGCGGGCACCGGGTCGGCCGCGCCGCGCACCGGAGCGCACCACCCGAGCATCGCCCCGTACGGGCCGTTCCGGTGCCGTGACGGGTCGGTGCACCTGGCCGTGCAGAACGACCCGCAGTGGCGGCGGCTGTGCGGGTTGCTGGGGACGCCGGAGCTGGCCGACGACCCGAGGTTCGGCTCGGTGGGTTCGAGGGTGGCGCACCGGGCCGAACTGCACGCCGCGCTCGACTTCGCCGACTGGTCCGCCGCCGACCTGCTGGCCGCCCTGGACACGGCGGACGTGCCGGCGGCCCGCACCAGGAGCGTCGCCGACCTGCCGCACCACCCGCAGCTGGCCGCCCGCGACCGCTGGACGCGGGTCCCGGTGCCGGGCGGCGAGACCACGATGCTGCGCCCGCCCGTCGACTCCACCGGCTGGGACTGGGCACCGGCAGCCGTGCCCGCGCACGGCGAGCACACCGACCACGTGCTGAGCACGCTCGGCTACCCGGCGGAACGGATCGCGGATCTCCGCGCGCGATCGGTGGTCTGAGCCGCGTTTCACACGATCAGGCGAAACACCCGGCTCGTCCCGGGCGATGGGACAGGCGGGGTCCGCTGGAGGGGGACATGGTCGTCAGCAGGAGAACGGTGCTCGGCGCGCTCGGCGTGACCGGGCTCGCCGTCGCGGGCACGGCGGCGGCGCTCAACGGCCACGCGCCGGCCGGCGACCCGCTCCGGCACCTCCTGGGCGTCGCCGGCTCGGTGCCCGCCGGCAAGCGTCCCGTGGTCACCGTGGACCGGGTGTCCTCCCGGTACCGGGGCCGCGAGGTCGACCTCCTGACGATCGTCCCGCCCGGCGTGCCCACCGAGGGCCTGCCCATGTCGATCCTGCTGCACGGCCTGCACGGCAGCGCCCGGTACGCGGCCGTCGGCGGGCTGCCGGAAGCCCTGGTGGCCGCCGTGGGCCGGGGCACGGTTCCCCCGTTCGGGTTCGTCGCGGTCGACGGCGGGAACAACTACTGGCACGAGAACGTGCCCGGCGACGACCCGATGGCGATGCTGCTCGAAGAGGTGCCGCGCTGGCTGGCCGAACGCGGCTTCGGCACGCCGTTCGCCTGCACGGGCGTCTCCATGGGCGGCTTCGGCGCGCTGCTCTACGCCCGCCGCCGCAACGAGCGCCGCGAGCGCCTGAACGCCGTGGCCGCGATCTCACCCGGCCTGCTGCTGTCGTGGCCGGAGATGGCGAAGCGCAAGGCGTTCGCGGACCGGCAGCAGTGGGAGTCCCTGGACCCGCTCCGGCACCTGGACCAGCTGGGCAACGCCCCGATCGGCGTCTGGATCGGCGACCACGACCGGTTCATCGAGGGCACCCGCAGGTTCATCGCCGCCGTCCGCCCGGTGATCGGCTCCATCACACCGGGCGGCCACGACGACGTCTTCTACCGCAAGATCGTGCCCGACGTGATCCGCTTCCTGGGCAAGCGGGTCAGCGCGGGGTGAGCGGTGCGCGGTCGCTGCGCACCCACTTCAGCACCGCACTCCACGAGCCGTAGCCCGCGTCGACGTTCAGGTGCGCGCCGCCCACGATGACGTCCACGTCCAGCCTCAGCGCCTCGGCCAGCTCCTTGCCCTGGGCCAGCGTGCAGTAAGAGTCGCCCTCGCCGATCACCAGCCGGGTCGACACACCCGCCCGCCGCACCGCCGTCGGATCCAGCGGCGCGTCCAGGAACTCGGTGATCAGCGGCTCGCCGGTGAACTCCGGGCTCGGCGGAGCCACCAGCAGCACCCGGTCCACCCGCAACGCCTCGTCGAACCCGCCCGCCGCGTGGTGCAGCCACAGCAGGCACGCCAACGAGTGCGCCACCACCACCCGCTCGCCCGACGTGGGCGCGGCGGCCAGGTGTTCCCGCAGCTCGGCCAGCCACACGTCGAGCCGTGGGGCGTCCGGGAGGGTGAACTGCGGCAGGTCCACCTGCCCACCGTGGTGGGCCAGCTCGCCTGCCAGCCAGTTCTGCCAGTGCGTCGGTCCGGAACCGCCCAGACCGTGCAGGATCAGCGTGTACGGGAGGCTCACGCCGACTTCTCGCGCCGCTCCCGCCGGGACGGCTGCCGCGCGACGATCGTCGGGTTCACGTTCTCCTTGACCGTCTGCTCGGTGATGACGACCTTGGCGACGTCCGTGCGGCTCGGGATGTCGTACATCACCGGCAGCAGGACCTCCTCCATGATCGCCCGCAGGCCGCGTGCTCCGGTACCCCGCAGGATCGCCTGGTCGGCCACCGCCTCCATCGCGGTCTTGGTGAACTCCAGTTCCACGCCGTCCATCTCGAACAGCTTCTGGTACTGCTTGACCAGCGCGTTCTTCGGCTCGGTGAGGATCCGGACCAGCGACTCCTTGTCCAGGTTCGTCACGCTGGCGACCATCGGCAGCCGGCCGATGAACTCCGGGATCAGCCCGAACTTGATCAGGTCCTCGGGCATCGAGTCGGCGAAGTAGTCCGCCGCGTCCACCTCGGCCTTGGTGCGCACCTCCGCGCCGAAGCCCAGACCGCGCTTGCCGATCCGGTCCTGGATGATCTTCTCCAGGCCCGCGAACGCGCCCGCCACGATGAACAGCACGTTCGTCGTGTCGATCTGGATGAACTCCTGGTGCGGGTGCTTGCGCCCGCCCTGCGGCGGCACCGAGGCCGTCGTGCCCTCCAGGATCTTCAGCAGCGCCTGCTGCACGCCCTCACCGGACACATCGCGCGTGATCGACGGATTTTCACTCTTTCGAGCGATCTTGTCGACCTCGTCGATATAGATGATGCCGGTCTCGGCGCGCTTGACGTCGTAGTCCGCCGCCTGGATCAGCTTGAGCAGGATGTTCTCCACATCCTCGCCCACGTAGCCCGCCTCGGTCAGCGCCGTGGCGTCCGCGATGGCGAACGGCACGTTCAGCATCTTCGCGAGCGTCTGGGCCAGGTAGGTCTTGCCGCACCCGGTCGGGCCGAGCATGAGGATGTTCGACTTGGAGAGTTCCACGCCGTCGTCGCGTCCCTCACGCCCGCGGTCGCCCGCCTGGATGCGCTTGTAGTGGTTGTAGACCGCCACCGAGAGCGTCCGCTTGGCCTCGTTCTGGCCGATCACGTACTGGTCGAGGAACTCGTGGATCTCGGCCGGTTTGGGCAGCTCGTCGAGCTTGACGTCGCCCGCCTCGGCGAGTTCCTCCTCGATGATCTCGTTGCAGAGGTCGATGCACTCATCGCAGATGTAGACACCGGGGCCGGCGATGAGTTTTTTCACCTGCTTCTGGCTCTTGCCGCAGAAAGAGCACTTCAGCAGGTCGCCGCCGTCACCGATACGCGCCATGACCGCTGACCTCTGTCCCCTCCGGCGCACGACCTGGTGAAGTGCGCCTGACTGCTTTGTCGGCATCCGCCCGCCGGCTGCGGGGTCCGCCCGTTCCCCTCGACGGTACCTGGCCTACCCACCTGTGTGGGAGGACCAGCGTGCCCCGGACGCGCCGAACCGGGCAGGATCCCTGGTCGGCTCGGCGTGTCGGGTGTCACGCGGCACCTTATTTGGCCGACAGCTTCCGGTACGGCAGGACGAGGTCCACGATGCCGTAGTCCTTGGCCTGCTCGGCGGTGAGGATCTTGTCGCGTTCGATGTCCGTGCGGACCTCGTCGGCGCTCTTGTTCGTGTGCCTCGCCAGCGTCGACTCCAGCAGGCGACGCACCCGCTGGATCTCGTTCGACTGGATCTCCAGGTCGGAGACCTGGCCGTAGACGCCGTCCGTCGCGGGCTGGTGGATCAGGATCCGCGAGTTGGGCAGCGCGTGCCGCTTGCCGGGCGTGCCCGCCGCCAGCAGGACCGCGGCGGCCGAAGCCGCCTGGCCCAGGCAGTAGGTCTGGATGTCCGGGCGGACGAACTGCATGGTGTCGTAGATGGCCATCAGCGAGGTGAACGAGCCACCCGGCGAGTTGATGTACATCAGGATGTCGCGGTCGGGGTCCTCGGACTCCAGCACGAGCAGCTGGGCCATCACGTCGTTCGCCGACGCGTCGTCCACCTGCACGCCGAGGAAGATGATGCGCTCCTCGAACAGCTTGTTGTACGGGTTGGACTCCTTGATGCCGTAGCTCGTGCGCTCGACGAACGAGGGGAGCACGTACCGGGACTGCGGCGCGTGGAACTGGCTCACTGGTTGTCTCCTGGTCCTGTGCTGCCCGGTCAGTTGCTGTTCGCCTGGCTGGCGCGGGTGATCACCTTGTCCACGAAGCCGTACTCCAGGGCCTCCTGGGCGGTGAACCAGCGGTCGCGGTCGGAGTCGGCGATGATGCGCTCGACCGGCTGGCCGGTGTGCTGCGCGATCAGCTCGGCCATCTCCTGCTTGGTCCGGGTCAGCATGTCCGCCTGGATCGCGATGTCGGCCGCCGTGCCGCCGACGCCCGCCGAGGGCTGGTGCATGAGGATCCGGGCGTGCGGGAGCGCGTGCCGCTTGCCGGGCGTGCCGGCGGAGAGCAGGAACTGGCCCATCGACGCGGCCAGGCCCATCGCGTAGGTGGCCACGTCGGGCTCGATGAGCTGCATCGTGTCGAAGATCGCCATGCCCGCAGTCACCGAGCCGCCGGGCGAGTTGATGTAGAGGGTGATGTCCTTCTCGGGGTCTTCGGCCGCGAGGAGGAGCAACTGGGCGGTGATCTGGTTGGCGATGCCCTCTTCGACCTGCGACCCCAGCACGATGATCCGCTCGCGGAGCAGGCGCTCGTAGACCGAGTCGTTGAGGTTCATCCCCGTGGCCGACCGCATCTCGGGCGTCGGGAAGTGCTGCGTCACGTCTGCCTGCCTAACTTTGCCGAAAAGAGTCTCGTGTCAACGACCTTAACGAAGGCGGGCGGCGTCGCCTTCCCGACACCGCCCGCGTTCGCTCAGGGCTTGGAACTCCGTGCTGGTTCCGAGGGACTAGGCCGTCGGCTCGGCGGCGGAATCCGACTCGGACTTCGGCTCGCCGAAAAGCTCGTCCAGGTCGAGCGCGTTGCCCGCCGCGTCGGTCACGGTGGCCTGGCGGACCACCGAGGCCAGCGCCTTGCCCCGGCGCACGTCGGCGAAGATCGCGCCGAGCTGGCCGGACTGCTGCGCGCGCTTGACGTACTCGTCCGGGCTGATGCCGAACCGCTGCGCCTGGTAGATGATCCGCTCGGTGAGCTCGGCGTCGGACACGCTGACCTGCTCGGCGTCGGCGATGGCGTCCAGCACGAGCTGGGTCTTCACCGCCTGCTCGGCGGCGGTGCGCACCTCGGCGTCGAACTCGTCCTTGGTCTGGCCCTGCTCGGCCAGCCACTCGCCGAACTTGTTCTCGTCGTGGTCGAAGGCGTGCACGGCGTCGTGCGCACGGGCCTCCACCTCGCCCTGCACGACGGCCTCGGGCAGCGGCACCTCGACGGCGGCCAGCAGCGCCTCCAGGACCTTGTCCCGGGCCTGCACGCCCTGCTGCATCTTCTTGACCCGGGCCAGCCGCACCCGGAGGTCGTCCTTGAGCTCGTCCAGGGTGTCGAACTCGCTGGCGAGCTGCGCGAAGTCGTCGTCCAGCTCGGGGAGCTGCCGCTCCTTGACCGAGTTCAGCAGGACGCTGACCTCGGCCTCGCGGCCGGCGTGCTCACCCGCCACCAGGGTGGTGGTGAAGGTCTTGGTCTCGCCCTCGGCCGCGCCGACCAGGGCGTCGTCGATGCCCTCCACGAGCTGGCCGGAGCCGATCTCGTAGGACAGGCCGGAGGTCTTGGCCTCCTCGACCTCCGCGCCGTCGACCGTGGCGGACAGGTCGACGCTGACGAAGTCGCCCTCCTGGGCGGCGCGCTCGACACCGGTCAGGGTGCCGAAGCGGGCGCGCAGCTCGTCCAGCTGGGTGGTCACGTCCTCGTCGGCGACCTCCTGCTCGTCGACGCTGACGGCCAGCTCGCCGAACGCGGGCACGGTGATCTCGGGGCGGACGTCGACCTCGGCGGTGAACGCCAGCGACTCGCCGTCCTCGATCTTCGTGACCTCGAAGTCCGGGCGGCCCAGGGTGCGGATCTCGCCGGAGTTGACCGCCTCCAGGTACTTGGCCGGGATCGCCTCCTGGACGACCTCGTCCAGGACCGGAGCGCGGCCGATGCGGCTCTCCAGGACGCGGGCGGGGGCCTTGCCGGGGCGGAAGCCGGGGATGCGGACCTGCTTGGCCAGCTTGCGGTACGCGCGGTCGAAGTCCGACTTGAGCTCGTCGAACGGCACCTCGACGTTGATCCGGACCCGCGTCGGGCTCAGGTGCTCGACGGTGCTCTTCAACGTGGTCTCCTCGTAACGGGCAGGACGTGCGGAACATCCCGGGAACGCTCAGCGGGGCGCCGGGATTCCGCATGAGTCTAGGCGGTCGGCGGTGACCGGCGGTCCGGTACCCCGTGATCGCCCGCGCGCTCTACCGCGCGGGCACCTGCGCGGGAGATCGTCCGGAGCCGGCGCGGGAGATCGTCTTCCGGGGGGTTCGGGTTCCGGTGCGCACGCCTTCGGCTACGTACCGCGTTCGCGTTCCGCCGGGTTCGGTGTGCGTGTTCCCCGTGCTTCGGGATCGGATGCCGGCGCACGTTTCCGAGTCCGTTTCAGGTTCACCGACGGGCGCGCGGCGCGTTTCCACGCGCGCTTTCCCGGGCGTCGAACAGGCGGCTCCGGTAAATCCGAGGATTGCTCGGCGTTCGGCGTAATCGCCATTTCCTGAATTTTTGACGCATTTCACCTCCGCGAGGGTGTCCGGGCCCGGGTGACAGGTCCGCACAAGCCGTCCGGCGCGGCCACCCGGGGCGTCCTGGCCCCGCACCGGAAGCGATCATGACCTGCGGACACGCAACACCCACTCTCCGCAGCAATGCGGAAAAGACGACGAACGAGGCGCGTCAGTATGCTGGGCGCGCGTTGCGGCCGTTCGGTCGAATACATACACCCCAATGGGGCACAAAAGGCTGGCGAGGCTAGGCCGTTCGAGTGGCGGCGATCGTTGCTGACGCTACGGAACCGTCCATCACCCGGCGAAGTCGGCAGCCGATGGTGTAACACGGATGTCGTAGCGCCGACTAACGGTCGGCGACCGAGACCGGGGGGAGGTTCGCCACAAGGGGTGAATAGCGGCCGTTTGGAGTAGTGGTCGACCGAAAACTTTCACTTGTCGAGATGACTCCACTCGCCGTAGTCCATTAGTGTGGGTTTCAGGTAGCGTGACGCCCGGACCCGCATCGCTGGACCACGAAATAATTCACGTTGCCGGGCGTTCTGGGGGGTCAGCAGCGGACGCACCCGGCAACCGGGACCAAGGAAACGAGCGAAACAATGTCATCGAGCTCTTTAACCGCCTACCAGACAAGGTGCCGATGACCCGATGAGAGCCATTCCGCCGCTGCCGAACAGTAACCCAGGACCGACCCCGGGCGCCGGCTCCGAGCACCACCGCGTCGGACTCCGACGGGTACTGGCAGGAACACGAGGCCATCGGGCACCGCTCCTCACGGCGGAGCGGCGATGTTGACCAGCACGAGGTCGCGACCGGGCCACCGGCGCACCTAGGTCGACCGCCGCTCGCAACGAACCCACGGCGCGCCGTCCTACACCGGCCGCCGGTGGATCACTTTCACGCACCGTTGGGGAGCTCCATGGAGACGCGTCAGCTTTTGGCGTTCACAACTGTGGTTCAAACGGGCAGTTTCACCAAGGCAGCCGCCACGTTGAATTGCTCGCAACCCACCATCACCACCCGGATCAAGGCACTCGAAGAGACCCTTGGCGTGCCGTTGTTCCGCCGACTCCCGCGGGGGATCCAGATGACCTCGGCGGGGGTCGAACTGCTGCCTTTCGCGCGCAACATCATCACGTTGACGGACAAGGCGCGAAAAGCCATCACGATGAACGGCGAGCCGCACGGCAAGCTGGTCATCGGCAGTGCGCAGAGCCTGACCGACTACCGACTGCTACCACTGATCGAGTACATGTGCTGGCGGTACCCGAGCGTGCAGATCTCGTTGCACTCGCGCAACACCAGGACGAACCTGTCGTCGGTGCGCGACGGCAAGCTGGACTGCACGTTCTTCATCGGCTCGGTAGAGCCCCGCGAGGGCCTGGAGACGACCGTGCTGTGCCCGGAGCCGTTGGTCATGGTGGCCGGTCCGACACACGCACTGACCAGGCGTTCCGTGATCACCGAGGATGAGCTGCGCGGAAGCACCCTCATCCGGGCGGAGAACGGGGCGAGCTACTACGAGCAGTTCGAGCAGGCACTGGGTCTTCAGGAAGCGGAGGCCAAGTCGCCGGTGCTGGCACTGGATTCGATCGACGCCGCCAAGCGCGCGGTGACCTCGGGCCTGGGCATCAGCCTGGTGCCGGAGGTGACGGTGGCGGCGGAACTGGAGGACGGCAGGCTCTGCCGACTCCCCTGGGTCCCGCCGTTCCGGGTGTACACCCAGTTCGCGTGGCGTCAGGACAACTCAATCAACCCGTCCGTGACGGCCCTGGTGTCCGCCGCGGCACAGGTGGTGAGCGAACAGGTGGCAACGCCGGCCTGAAGGCAATCCGCTGGGGACCCGCCGTTCTTGAGCACCCGATGGCGCGGGTGTGCTCAAGAACGGCAACAAGCCCACACCTGGTTTCACGGCCCCCGCCACGGGGGCCTCATGCCCTACTGCTCCCCCGGCGACGCCGCCGAGGTTCGGAGCACCAGCGGCCCGCAGGCGACCTTGACGACAAGATCGTCTCCCGGTTGCCCTCCCGGACGGGAGAAGCCCTCCCCTCCAGACGGAGGAAAGGGCTCCCGACCACTGTCGGGGCGACAGGATTTGAACCTGCGACCCCCCGCTCCCAAAGCGGGTGCGCTACCAAACTGCGCCACGCCCCGGTCGCCAACATCGTATCGCGACCGGCTAAGCTGTCCCCGCGCCCACCCCGTGGTCGCGATGCGGGTGTAGCTCAATGGTAGAGCCCCAGCCTTCCAAGCTGGTCATGCGGGTTCGATTCCCGTCACCCGCTCTTCCCTTCCTTCGCAGGTAGATGCCTTGCGGTCCGTCCCACGTGGACAGTCTTCCCGCCCTTCTTGATCTTCCGTGCCCCCCGCGTGCCCCTAGGTGCCCCTGGCGTGCCCTTCTCGGCCTTGACCATCGCCTCGATGCCGGCCGCGATCTTCCGGCCGCGTTCCTCCCTCGCGTGGAGGTAGATCATCGCCGCGCGAGTCGAGCTGTGACCCATCCGGTCCATCAGCTCCCGGAGCGTCGCCCCTGTCTCAGCCGCCAGCGTGTTGCCCGTGTGCCGGAGGTCGTGCAGATGGACTTCCGGCATCCCTGCCGCGATCCGAGCGGCGTTCCAGATGTTCCAGAAGTTGTTCCGCTTCGGCCGCCCGCCCTTCGGTCCGACGAACACCCATGCGTCCGGATCGTCACCGACGAACAGGCTCAGATGGTTCTCGATCTCTTCGGTGAGGAACGGCGGCAACGTCACCGGCCGCTTGCCTTTGGCCTTGGGATCGTCGTCAAACAACTCCCCCGAGTCCGGCTGGACCGTCTGCCGATCGACCCTGACCACGTAGAACGTCCGGCCGTCCGCCACCCGCGTGAAGTCACGCCGCCGAAGCCCGACCATCTCGGCGAACCGGAGGCTCCCGAACGTGGCCAACAACACCACGAGCCGGTAACGGTCCTGAATGGCGTCAGCCGCCGCGAACACCTGCTCAAGACTCGCCGTAGGCCGCTCCGGACTCTCCTCCTTGCCGCCGCCCTTGATGGTGCACGGGTTGTGCTTGAGGAGCCGTTCCTCCGGCGCTGACGCCGTGTTCAGCACCGCCCGCAGGAACCGGTACGCCTTGGCGACCGTGACTTCTCCGACCCCTTCCGCCAGCAGTTCCTTGCGCCACTGCCGCACCCGCGCCGGACTCAGATCGGACAGCATCACGTCACCGAGCTTCGGCACAACGTGGTTGCGCAACAGCCCTTCGTACAACTCGACCGTGCGCACCGCCAGGTCCCGCTCCTTGATCCAGGCTTCGGCGTAGACCCGCAGCTTGATCTTGCCCGCGTCCGGATTGGTCCAGTCGTTCCGCAGGATGTCCGTCTCCACAGCGCTGAGCCACTGCTCCGCGTCCTTCTCCCGCTCGAACGTGAACGGCGCGGGGTGCTGCTTCCCGTCCGGCCCCTGGTATCGCGCCTGGAACCGCCCCGAGGGAAGTTGCCGAACCCTCCCGAACCGACGCCTCTTGTCGCTCATGACGCCCTCCGGAAGTGCCGCAGAACGACCTCGGGGTCGAACGCCTCAACCCGTCCGGCCTCGATGAAGCCGTCAAGATCCGCCCGCTTGAACCGGATCAGTCGCCCGAGCCGGTGAAACGGCACCCGACGTTCCGCGATCAACCGCCGGACGAACCGCACGGTGGTGCTCATGTACTCCGCCGCTTCAGGCACGCTGAAGTGCTCTTTGTCATGCATCGGTGATCCCCCGGTTCAGGCCGCATGTTGATCTGGCGGTCTGGCCGAGGCGAGCAACGCCGCCGTGTACTCGGCCTTCCATCGACGCCGCTCCGCGACCGCCCGCAACAGCAGGTGTGGCCTTGGGGGCACGTTCGGGTCACCGGGCTGCACGCTGTTCCAGACGACCCGCTTCGGCTGGTCATCCCCGGTGATCCCCACATCGGCAAGCAGTTGCCGAACGAATTCCTTCCGGTCGTGCTTGTGGTCCGCCAACGACTTCCCGGACCACTTCCGCGACACCAACACCCGCCGCCCCGCGACGCCGAGCGTGGACCGCTTGTGCGCCTTGCCCTTGCACCGGCCGGGTTCCGTCGACACCCGAGCCCCGCGAGGCTGCACGCCGTAGAGCAGCCACACCGGACACTGTGGCGAACACGGCGTCACAGCCAGTTCCGCGCACAGCCTCTCCGCGTGCTCCTCCTGCCGACTGGTCTGGGCGTCGAAGCACTCG
>CBHFOL010000209.1:0-14063 GCA_965995405.1 uncultured Saccharothrix sp. | reverse complement strand
GTGGGGGGTGTTCTGCCCGGGGCGCCCCACCGCCCCCGGGGGGCCCCGCGCCCCCCCGGCCCGCGGCCCCGACCACCGCTCAGTCCGCGAGGACCGCCCGCACGATCTCCAACGCCTCGCCCGTCGTCAGACCCTGCTCACGAGCGGTGGCCGCGTACAGCCGGGCGGCGCGCAGCACCCGTTCCCGGCTGCGCTCCCCCGCCGCGCTCACCACCGTCCCCGCTCTGCCCCGGGTCTCGATGAGACCCGCCTCCTCCAGCTCCCGGTAGGCGCGCGCCACCGTGTTGACCGCGATGCCCAACTCGGCGGCCAGCGCGCGGACCGTGGGCAGTCTCGTGCCCACCGCCAGCTCCCGGTCGGTGATCTTGCGGGCGAACTGGGACCGCACCTGCTCGTAGGGCGGCACCGAGGAAACCGGATCGAGGCTGATCACGCCATCGATAGTGGCAGAGACGCCACGCCCGCAGAATCCGGCTGACAGTCGGGAAAAGAACAAGACTGTTTCCACCGTCACATCTGCGGCACGCTCCACCGGGTGCCCCACCACGACCCCGCCGCCGCCGAGATCGCCCGCGAGCAGTCCTATGTGGACCTGCTCTACGAGCGCCTGGACCGGCTGCGCGCCGACCACCCCGAGGACCGCGACCGCCTCGAACCGCTCGAACACGGCCTGTGCTTCGGCCGCCTGGACGGCCCCGACGGCTCCCTCTACATCGGCCGCATCGGCCTGTTCGACGGCGACGACCCGCTGCTCGTCGACTGGCGCGCACCCGCCGCCCGCCGCTTCTACACGGCGACCGCCGCCGCACCCGAGGGCCTGCGCCGACGCCGCCGCATCACCACCCGCGGCCGTACGGTCGTCGCGCTGGACGACGACCTGCTCGACCCGTCGGCCGAGCACCTGACCGGGGACGCCGCGCTGCTCAAGGCCGTCACCGCCGGCCGGGGCGAGCGGATGGGCGACATCGTCACCACCCTGCGCGCCGAACAGGACCGGATCGTCCGCTCCGAGCACCCCGGCGTGCTGGTCGTGTCCGGCGGCCCGGGCACCGGCAAGACGGCCGTCGCCCTGCACCGCGTCGCCCACCTGCTCTACCGGCACCGGCACCTGGCGACGCGCGGCGTGCTGGTGGTCGGGCCGAGCCGGGTGTTCCTGGACTACATCGGCCAGGTCCTGCCCGGACTCGGCGAGGACTGCGTCGTCACCGCCACGATCGCCGACCTCTACCCCGGTGTGGTGCCCGACCTGGACGAGCCGCCCGAGGTCGCGGCGGCCAAGGGTGACGCCCGGATGGCGGAGACGATCGCGGCGGCCGTCCGGGACCGCGTGACCGTGCCCGACGAGCCCGTCGAGGTGACCTTCGAGGGCCACGGGCTACGGCTGGAGCCCGCCGACTTCCGGCGCGCCGCACAGGTCGCGTGGCACGCCGGGCTGCCGCACAACCAGGCGCGGCTGGTGTTCGAGCGCGAGATCGTCGACCTGCTGGCCGGCCGACTCGCCGAGCGGATGGAGCACGTCGTGCTCACCGACTCCGGCGACGCGCTCGACGGCGGCGCGGCCGACGGTTCCCTCAGTCCCGCCGACCTGCGTGCCCTGGCCGCCGCCGGGTTCGTGGTCGACCCCGACGACACCGGTCCGCGTGCCCTGCTGGACGACCACGACCTGGCCGACCTGCGGGCCGGGCTGCTCGCCGATCGCGGCGTGCGGGCCGTGATCGCCCGACTGTGGCCCGTGCTGACCCCCGAGGACGTCGTCGGCCGGTTCCGGACCGACCCGGGACGGTGGAGCGCCGCCGACATGCCACTGCTGGACGAGGCGGCGGCGCTGCTCGGCGGGCGACGCCCCGAGACGTCCGGGACGGTCGCCGAACGCGCCGCCGCCGACCGGACCTGGACGTTCGGGCACGTCATCGTGGACGAGGCGCAGGAACTGTCCGAAATGGCCTGGCGGCTGGTGATGCGCCGCTGCCCCACCAGGTCCATGACCGTCGTCGGCGACCTCGCGCAGACCGGCACCCCGGCCGGCGCGACCTCCTGGTCCGCCGTCCTGGACCCGCACCTCGGCGACCGGTGGCGGCTGGAACGGCTCACCGTGAACTACCGGACCCCCGCCGAGATCATGACCGCCGCCGCCCGCGTCCACCCCGACGTCGACCGGCCCACGTCGATCCGGTCGGCCGGCGTCGACCCGTGGCGGGTCCGCACCACCGTCGCGGCGCTGCCCGACGTGGTGGCCGGGTCGGCGGTCGGGGAAGGCCGGATCGCGGTGATCGCCCCCGCCGGCAGGCTGGACGCGTTGCGGGCCGTCCTGGACGACCGGGTCGTGCTGCTCACCCCGGCCCGGGCCAAGGGGCTGGAGTTCGACGCCGTGCTGATCGCCGACCCCGCCGGGATCCTCGCCGGGCCGTGCGGGCGCAACGACCTGTACGTGGCGATGACCCGCGCCACCCAGCGGCTCGGCATCGTGCACCCCGGCCCGCCGCCCGCCGAACTCGCGGACGTCCCGGAACGATGACCGCTACCGGTCCACGGCCGGAAAGCGGACGCACAGCGTCGCCGCCACGACCTCCCCCTCCGGCGTCCCCGTCGACCGCACCGGCTCCCCGTCAGCCCCCCACCGGGCGGCGCGGTCGGCCGGCGACGGGGGCACGGACAGCGCGTCGCCGAGCCGCCGCCCACGGAGGTGGCGGCGGCCCGGGAGCAGTGAAGATCAGGAACGCGGTGGCGCCACCACCGTTCCCCGTGCCCGGGTCACCACGACCGGCGGGTCCAGCACGTCCGCCGCCGACGGCCCGCGGTCCGGTGCCGACCGGCACACCACCCGCGCCTCGAAGTCGATCTCCCGCGACCGGTTGCCCACCCGGACCAGGGTCGCGGTCGCCTCGATCACGTCCCCCGCCTGGATCGGCGCGACGAACTCCACGTTCGAGTAACCCGCGAACAGGCCCTCGTCGGCATCGGTGCGGATCAGCAGCTCCGTCGCCACATCGCCGAACATGCCCAGCCCGTACGCGCCGTCCACCAGGTTCCCGCCGTAGTGGGCGTGCGAATGCGGCACGTACCGGCGGTGGGTGACGGTGAAGCCCTCGGTCGCGGTCACGCTGCCCCTTCCTTCTTCGTCTGCACGGTCTTCACCGGCACAGTCGGCACCGACTTCGCCTGCACCGCGTGCACCAGGTAGCTGGCCACCTCACCCGGTGTGGTGCCCCGGCTGAACACCCGGTCCACGCCCAACTCCCCCGCCATCAACGGATCGAACCGGGGGCCGCCCGCGATCAGCAGCGGACGCCGGTCGCCCATCGCCTCCCGGAACGCCGCCGACATCTCCTGCGTGTTCAGGATGTGCGCGTCCCGCTGCGTCACCACCTGCGACACCAGCACCGCGTCGGCCTTCTCCGACCGCGCCCGCCGCACCAGCTCCGGCACGGACACCTGCGCGCCCAGGTTCACCACCTTCAGCTCCCGGTAGTACTCCAGGCCCTTCTCCCCCGCGAAACCCTTGATGTTGAGGATCGCGTCGATGCCCACCGTGTGCGCGTCGGTGCCGATGCACCCGCCGACCACGACCAGCTTGCGCCGCAACATGTTCTTCACCGTCGTGTTCACCTCGGCGGGCGACAGCAGCGGGTACTCGCGCTCCACGACCCGAACCTCGGCCAGGTCCACGATGTGCTTCACCGACCCGTACACCACGAAGAACGTGAAGTCCGCGCCGATCGCGTGCGAGTGCACCACCATCGCCGGGTCGATGCCCATCTTGTTCGCGAGCTGCTGCGCGGCCCCGTCGGCTTTCGGCCCGAACGGCACGGGCAGCGTGAACGACGTCTGCACCATCCCGTCGCCGGTGGTGTCGCCGTACGGTCGGACGTGGCGCTTCACCGTGCCTCCAACAGGTCCGAGGCCGGGTTGCAGTAGTCGTCCGCCTTCACCACCACGCCGTCCGCGCCCTTCCCACCCGTAGGCGGGCGTTTCATCAGCCCGAACGTGCCGTCCGCGATCGCGTCCAGCAGCCCGTCGTCCACGATCCGCGCCAACAGGTCGACCGCCTCGCCCAGCACCTGGTGCGCCCGCTTCACGATCAGCCCGTCCGGCGCGGGCCGGAAGTCCTCCCGCAGCCCGCCCGCCGCGTCCAGCACGTACCGCACGTTGGCCAGCGCCAGGTCCCGGTCGGACAGGAACGGCGTCACCACCGCCTCGGTCATCATCCCCACCAGCAGGATCGACTGGCCGGTCAGCACGCCCGCCAGGTTGAAGAACCCGTCCAGCAGGTAGCCGTTGAACACGTCGCCGGTCATGTGCTTCGTCGGCGGCATCCACTTCAGCGGCGCGTCCGGGAACAGCTCGCGGGCCAGCAGCGCGTGCGCGAGCTCCAGCCGGAACGACTCGGGCACCTTCGGGTTGATCTCGAACGCGTGCCCCAGCCCCAGCAGGTGGTCCGGCAACCCGGCCTCGTGCGCGAAGTGCTCGTTGAGCAGCTGCGACACGGTGACGGTGTGCGCGGCATCCACGGCGTCGTCGGTGGTGAGGTAGTTGTCCTCGCCGGTGTTGATGACGATCCCGGCGCGGGCGTGCACCTGGCGGGAGAACCGCTGGTCCACGAACGTCCGGATGGGGTTGATGTCGCGGAACAGGATCCCGTACATCGAGTCGTTGAGCATCATGTCCAGCCGCTGCAACCCGGCCAGCACCGCGATCTCCGGCATGCACAGCCCCGACGCGTAGTTGGTCAGCCGCACGTACCGGCCGACCTCCTTCGACACGTCGTCCAGCGCGGCCCGCATGATCCGGAAGTTCTCCTGCGTGGCGTAGGTGCCCGCGAACCCGTGGTGCGTCGCGCCTTCCGGCACGTAGTCCAGCAGCGACTGCCCCGTCGACCGGATCACGGCGATGATGTCCGCGCCCGCGCGGGCCGCGTTCTGCGCCTGCACGACGTCCTCGTCGATGTCGCCGGTCGCCACGATCAGGTAGATCCACGGCCGCTGCGCCGGATCACCCAGCTTCGCGACCAGCTTGTCCCGCTGCGCCCGGTTGCGGTCCACGATCCGCAGCCCCCGGGTGACCGCCGTCCGCGCCGCCTTCTCCGCCTGCGTCCGCTCCCGACCGGCGGGCAGTCCATAGTGGACCTGGCCGGCGGCGGTGGCCTCGGCGAGTTCGGTGAGCGACCCCAGGTTGTGCTCCTGCAACGCGTGGAACACCGGCAGCACCACACCGTGCTCCAGCCCGCAGTGCTCCCGCACGGTGTCCACGACCCGGTTCACCCACGGCACGTCACCCGCGCGGTGGGTCGAGTCCGCGCCGGTGATCCCGGCCAGCCGCAGTGTCGCGCGCTCGACCGCGACGGTGGTGTGCGCCTTCGCGATGGCCACCACCGGCTCGGCCGCCTTCGCGGCCAGCGTCCGGGCCGTGGCGACCACCTTCGGGTCGAGGTCGAGCAACGCCACTGTCACTCCCTTTCGAAAATCGTCCGGCCCCGCAGCACGGTCCGCACACACGTCGGGGTGTCGTCCAGCGACGGCAGCCCCGGCACACCCGAACGCGGATCGGTCGACCACCGCTGCACCCGCGAATCGGGCGCGGCGACCTCCAGCTCCCCCGCCTCCCACACCGCGTACGTGGCGGGCGCGCCCGGCTGGAGCGTCCCGGTGATCCCGTCGTCCACACCCGCCGCACGCCACCCGCCCCGCGTGTGCGCGTTGAACGCCGCACGCGGCGAGATCCCGAACCCGTCGGTGCGGTGCCGCACGGCCGCCCGGATCGCCGCCCACGGGTCGACCACGGTCACCGGCGCGTCGGATCCCAGCGCCAACACCAGCCCGGAGCCGGCGAGCTGCGCGAACGGGTTCAGCGCCGTGCCCCGCTCCGCCCCGAGCCGCTGCACGTACATCCCGTCGGGCCCGCCCCACTCACGGTCGAACAGCGGCTGCACCGACGCCACCACACCCCACGACCCGAGCTTCGCCGCCTGCTCCCCGGTGACCATCTCCAGGTGCTCCAGCCGGTGCCTGCGGGCCGCCAGCGCGGGCACGCCCACCACGGCCGCCGCCTGCTCGAAACCCTCGACCACGGCCGCCACGGCGGCGTCGCCGATCACGTGGAAACCCGCCTGCAACCCGGCCTCGGTGCACGCCAGCAGGTGCGCCGCGATCTCGTCCGCCGTCAGGTACAGCGCACCGGACGTGTCCGCGTCGGCGTACGGCGAGCACAGCGCCGCCGTACGCGACCCCAGCGCGCCGTCCACGAACAGGTCACCCGCCAACCCCCGCACCGGCAGGTCGACCGGGTCGCGGCTGCCCCAGTAGCCCACGACCTCCGGCCCGTCTGCCCGCGCCAGCAGGTCGGCCAGGTCGTCCCGGCTGGAGATGTCCGGCCCGGCGCACTCGTGCACCGACGCGATGCCCTTCGACGCGGCGTGCGCCAGGAACGCGTCCTGCGCCGTACGGCGCTGCGCCACCGGGATGGCGTCCTTCGCCGCGCCCCGCACGTGGTGGTGCGCCGCCCGCGACAGCGGCCCGTCCGGGGACCAGCCGTCCGCGTCCCGCGCCGCCGGCACCAGGTCGACCAGCGCCGACGACGCCAGCGCCGAGTGCACGTCGATCCGCGACAGGTACACCACCGCGCCCCGCGCGGCCTCGTCCAGCTCGGCCCGCGACGGCGGGCGGTTCTCCGGCCACCGGGTCTCGTCCCAGCCGTGGCCCCAGATCAGCGGCCCGTCGGCGGCGCGCACCGCGTCCAGCAGTTCACGCAGCGAGCGGCATCCGGTGAGGTCCAGGCCGGTCAGCAGCAGGCCCGCCGACGTGGCGTGCACGTGCGCGTCCACGAACGCCGGGGCCACCCACGCCCCGCCCAGGTCCACGACCTCGGCGTCCGGGTGCAGGGCGCGTCCCACGGAGTCCTGGCCCAGCCACACCACGGTGCCGTCGGTGATCGCCATCGCGGTGGCGTCGGACGAGGTCGGGGAGTGGATACGACCGCCCACGAGGAGCCGGGTGCGGGGAACGCCAGTCACGGTAGTCACGCCTGCGCAGTCTGCCTGTGGTCGAACAGCGCCCGCACGGCAGGCTCGGCCCGCAGCAGGTCGAGCGCGAATGCCGCGTGACCTGGCACATAGCCGTTGCCGACGATCATCTCCACGTCCGCCGCCAGGCCTTCCGCGCCCAGCGCAGCCGCCGGGAACGACGTGGCCATGGAGAAGAACACCACCATGCCGCCGTCGGCGGTGGCCATGATCGCCCCGTGCTCGCAGCCCGGCACGTCCACGCACACCACGGTCACGTCGACCGGCTTGCCCACCGCGTCCA
The DNA here is from genome assembly GCA_965995405.1 of uncultured Saccharothrix sp. GTDB lineage: Bacteria > Actinomycetota > Actinomycetes > Mycobacteriales > Pseudonocardiaceae > Actinosynnema. The sequence continues at coordinate 6,765 of CBHFOL010000209.1, read as the reverse complement.
GCACCGCCACCGGGTTGCGGGCGTCGGCCACCACCACTTCGTCGGCCAGCCCCGACGACGTCACCCGTGCCGCCTCCGCCTTCGTCGGCACCAGCGCCACCAGCCGCGTCGCGCCGGCCCGCCGTGCGGCGGCCAGCGACAGCGAACCCGACTTGCCGCCACCGCCCAGCACCAGCACCGACTCGGCGGCCCGGCGGCGCACCACCCGGTCGGTCAGCGCGGGCGCGCCGCACACGTCCAGTACCGCCAGCGCCAGCTCGTCCGGCAGGTCGTCGGGCAGCACGGCCGCGATCGACCGCCCGAACAGCACCGCCGTGCCCGTGCACGGCACCTGCTCGGTGGTCCCGTCCCACGAGGCCAACTCGTCGGTGATCCGCAGCGGCGTCAACGTCAGCGACACCAGGGTGGCGATCCGGTCGCCCACCGCGAGCCCCAGCGGCGAGGACGGGCCGACCGCGCGGACCGTGCCCAGCAGCATCCCGCCGGACCCGGTGACCGGGTTCTGCATCTTGCCGCGCTCGGACACGATGTCCAGCACCGCCTGCCGCACGCCCGTACCGTGCTCCTCACGCAGTTGCCGGAACGAGGCGGCGTCCAGGTTGAGCCGTTCGACGTCCACCACGACCTCGTCCGCCCCGCACTCCGGTGTCGCGTCCAACCGCCGGGCCTGTTGCGGCAGGACCCCGGCAGGCTCGACGACCCGGTGCAGACCGTACGGCGAAGTCATGGAAATCCTTCGGTGCATAGTGGGCTCGACGTGAATATCTTCACGCAAAACGTCAAGATTTCGCAAGGTAGTCCGGAAGGGTGATCGCGTTCGCCGCCTCCCGGATCGGCGCGGTGACCCGTTCCAGCATCTTCTCCCGACCCGGCAGCCGGGGCATCAGCCGCAGCATCCGCGTCTGGAACCAGATCTGCGCCCGCGACCCCAGCACCATCCCCTTCAGATTCCGCTCGGCCAACGCCTGGTTCGCGGTCACGAAGTCCCGCACCACCGCCTCGTACCGCCCGAACGCGCCCTCCAGGCCGGCGGCCAACTCCCCCGCCAGCACGTACGCGCCCACCAGCGCCAGACTCGTGCCCTGCCCCGACGCGGGCGACGCCGCATACCCCGCGTCCCCGACCAGCACCACCCGACCCGACGACCACCGGTCAAGCACGATCTGGCTCACCGAGTCGAAGTACAGGTCGTCCGCCCGCGCCGCCTCGGCCACCAGTTCCGGCACCCGCCACCCCGCACCCTCGAACGCCCCGGCCAGCCGCTCGACCGGCGAACCCTGATCGGCGGGCGACTTGAACAGGAACAACGCCCGCGCGCCACCCTCTCCGGCCGTCCGGTAGACGTTGGTCGTGCGACCCGGCTCCGCGTACAGCAGTTCCTCCCGGTCCAGCCCGTGCCCCGACGACGACGTGAAGATCGACACATGGTGCCCCAGATCCCGCCGGAACCGCGACTCGTCCCCGAAGGCCAACGCCCGCACCCGCGAGTGCAGCCCGTCCGCGCCCACCACCACGTCGAACGTCCGCTCCACACCCGACTCGAACCGCACGGCGACCCCGTCGGCACCGTCCACCAGCCCGGCGATCGAATCCCCGTACACGTACTCGACGTCAGTCGCGTCGCGCAGCACCCGCAGCAGGTCACCGCGTACGACCTCGACGTCCTCGCCCTCACGCCCGCCGAACAGGTCCGCGCTCATCGTCGCCACCCGCCGCCCGGCCGAGTCCACGAAATGCGCGTCCCGGACCTGCGTCGACACCTCCCGCAGCGCGTCCAACAGCCCGGCCCGGCGCACCACCTCCACCGCCGCGCCCCGGATGTCCACCTTGTACCCGCCGTCGCGCGGCGCGGACGCACGCTCCACCACCGTCACGCCGAAACCCCGCTGCCGCAGCCAGTAGGCCAGCGACACACCCGCAACACCCGAACCCGAGATCAGAATGTCCATGCACCAAAGACTCGGACCACCCGACCGATGTACCCACAGCCGGGATTTACCTAGGTCTGGCAGACATAGGCTTGTGCGCTGTGAGCGAGCTGAGCGAGTTCCTGCGTTCCCGACGCGCCCGGCTGTCCCCGGAGGACGCCGGCCTGGCCACCTACGGCACGCGGCGGCGCGTGCCCGGCCTGCGCCGTGAGGAACTGGCCCAGCTCGCGGGAATCAGCGCCGACTACTACGTGCGACTGGAACAGGGACGGCTCGACAACGTCTCCGACCAGGTGCTGGACTCGGTCGCCCGGGCACTGCGCCTGGACGACACCGAACACGGCCACCTGCGCACCCTGGCCCGGCCGAACCGCCGCGCCCCCGGCGAACACCCCGTGCGGCAGCCCCAGCGCTGGCTCCTGGACAGCATCGACGGCCCGGCGTACATCCTCGGCCCGCGCACGGACGTCCTGGCGTGGAACGACCTGGCCTGCGCCCTCTACGGCGTCGACCTGGCGGAGTTGGACCCGCCCAACATGGCCCGCCTGATCTTCCTGGACCCGGCGGCGCGTTCGCTGTGGGTGCCGTGGGAGGACAAGGCACAGGACACCATCGGCGGGCTTCGGGTGCTCGCGGGCATGTACCCCGGCGACCGGGGCCTGCTTGACCTGATCGAGGAACTGAAGGCCGGGAACCCCGACTTCGGCCCGATGTGGGCCGACCACCGGGTGTGGACGAGTCCGCACGGCGCGAAGCACTTCCAGCACCCGGTGGCCGGGGAGTTCACCCTCCACTACGAGGCGTTCGCGGTGCCCGGCGAACCGGACCGGACGCTCGTCACCTACACCGCCGAACCGTCGTCGGCGGGCGCGGAGGCATTGCGCGTCCTCAGCGGATCGCGGACACGAACCGCGTGAACGCCCGGGGACCGTGGAACGTCAACTCCGGACCACCGGGCTGCTTGGAATCCCGAATCGCTCTGAGATCCCCCCGAATCTCGACACAGTTGGTGTTGGGACCTGATAAACTCGACTTCCGCCACCGAGGTGGGTTCATCCGTTCCCCTTCCTCTCTTTCGCGATGAGTTCGGCGGTCTCGGCTGCACTCAGGGAAATCTCGGAAAGTCGTTCCACCGCACCCTGGAACGTGTCGACATCGATCTTCTCCTGGACGAACACGCTGCTCACCCGGTTTTCGAGATGGATAATCGTCTCGCCCGCACCGAGTGTGATGAGGGAGAACGCCCCGTCCATCGCGTCATGCCAGTCGCCGTCCAACCGGAAGGCGCGCAGTTCGACGTTGGGCAACTCCGACATCCTCAACAGATGGTCCAACTGTTCCGGATTGACCGACGGGTCGCCGAATCGCTGGCGAAAGACGTGCTCCGCGACAAACGCCGTGTACCGGACCGGACGTGCCCTGGTGAGAATGTCCCGGCGGCCCATCCGGAGCGTCACCCGGGTCTCGATCTCCGACTCCGGGACCAGGCCGCCGTGCATGATCGCGCGGGCATAGCCGTTGACCTGGAGCAGACCCGGCACTACCAGCGGGCTGACGTCCACGAAATCGGTGGCCAGCTGCTCGATCTGGATCAGGGCTTCCAGTTGGGCGCGTTGCGCGGGCAGGGTGACGGCCACCCAGGCCGAGCCGGTGTTGGGCTCGTCGCGGGCCAGCTCCAGGATCTCCTCCCGCAGTTCGCCGGTCACGCCGAGCGTGTCGAGGATGAGGGCGGTCGTCTGCTCGCTCGGCGGGCGCTCGCCCGACTCGTGCCGGGTCATGGTGCCGGGGTGGATGTCGGCCTGCCGGGCGAGTTCGCGCTGCCCGAGTCCGGCGGTCTCACGTGCCGCGCGGATCTTCGCGCCGAGCGCCATCGCTTTCGCCGTGCTGCGAATCATGCGGCACAGCATAGGGCCGGCGGATCACCATCGAGGACCACCCGATCGTGGTATTGCCAACCATTGTCGCGCGGCAGCAACATGGTGTCGCGAGGACAGAACACGCAACCGGAGGATATCGCTCATGAATGACCCGACCGACGCGGCCCCGCTGTGGGACGAAGCCGGCTTCAGCCAGTTCCTCACCGGCCTGGCGACCGACGACGCACCCCGACTTTTCGCCGTTGCCGTGGAATACGGCGAACGCCACGATGCCCACATCGCCGCCTACGGCATGGCCTTCTACGACCACGCCGAAGTCATCTCCACCGAGGGCGATTTCCACGCCCGCATCCAAAAGCCGGAGAACGCGCTGCTCTATTTCACCGAAACGGGCGATACGACCCCCAGGCTCGTGTGGCTGCCCCAGCCGTCCGCGGCCGGCACCCCCGCGCCGGCCTGACCCCGGCTCAGGTGTTCCGCAGCCAGTCCTGCAACAGCGCGTGCCGGAACTGGTAGGCCGCACCCACCCGCCGCAGCACGCCGCGTCGGTGCGCGTCCTCCAGGAACGCCACCAGCCGCCACGGAGCCCGGCCGGAGACCGCGAGCCAGACCCTGGTGACCAGGAACCACGCCCACGGACTCGCCGACAGACCGTGCGCGAAGTCGCCCGCCCGAAACCGCTGCATCAGCACGATGCCCACACCGGCGACGGTGCCCCCGGCAGCGCCCATCGCCAGCCCGGCCACGATCTCGACCTGCACGCCGATGATCCCGGCCGCGGCGACGACCGCCGAGATCCCGAACAGTCCGAAGAGCAGGCGCACCCCGCTCACCTTCCGGTCGTCACGCAGCACCGAAGCCGGGCTGAGCGCGTGGAACGTGTCCACCGGCAGGTTCAGCCGCCAGATCACCCCGCCGAGCAGGCCGACCGCCACACTGACCGCCACCCCTTGGACGATCGCGAGCGCCACCCCGACGGCGACGCTCGCGAAGAACGTGATGATCAGCCCCACCACCAGGCCGAGCACGACCGCGACACCGACCTCGGTACCGAACTGCCGCCTGGTGAGTCGCATGTCGACCCGACGCGGACGGGTGGGCGGCCCGTCGACGAGCATCGAGAGCACAGGAGGACTGAACGCACCGACAAAGCCCGCGGCGAACCCGCCCGGTCCCAGGACCACGCCGAGCGGTATCCCGCACACGACGCCGTCGAAAGTGCCGAGCAGGACCAGGCCGACCACCTTCACCAGCGGCGGCAGGCTCGTGGGGAGGTGCCACCACGCCACGTCGGGTGACCGTCGGCGGTGCAGGTGGGCCGCCAGCGCGGACAGCCAGCGGCGGACGTCGTCCGGGGAGTACGACGGCCGCCCGTCCGGCGTAGGTCCGCCGTAGAGGGCCGGCAGGTAGGCGTCGAACAAATGCCGTTCGATCGCGGCCGAGTCGGGAAAACGTTCCGCATCGCACAATTCGTACGGGTCGGTAGCCGGATTCGCGTAGGCCGTACGCAGCAGGTACACCGCCAACGGGACGGACAAAGCCGCCGCGAGCGGCCCGCCGGGATTCGCCCGTAAATGGTCGAATACCGGCGGCCACCTGGTGTCGCCGGACGGGTGCGCGGCGGTGAGGAATTCGATCACCCCGGCCACGTCGACAGGTTCGAGTTCGAGCACCGCCGCCCGGCTGAGGAAACTCCCGCTCTCGGTCACCGCCTTCTCGTATTCGTCGGCACGGCAGGTCACCACGAGAGGGTGGCCGGCGCTGTCCAGCGCGTCGAGCGCGGCGGCGAGCGTTGCGGGCGGCATCTCGTCCAGGCCGTCCAACACCGCGAGCAATCTGCCTTCACGGACCATGCGTGCGGCGGCCTCCGGTCCGTTCGACTCGACGTCGGCGAGCGCCGGGTACTCGTCCACGAGCCAGCGCACCGCAACGCGACCTCGTTCGACCACTGCTCGCCGACGGCCCCGGCGAGTCGGTCGACGGCCCGGTCCAGCAGCACCCGGTCGTCGTCGGCCTGACCGTCCCGGCGCATCGCCACCCACAGCGCCGCGCCGCCGAACAGCAGCGCGACGCCACCGATCACGAGACTGCCGACACTGGACAGCTTGTCCGCGCGATCCAGGTCTTCCGGAGACAGCAAAGCCGCAAAGGCCACCAGAAGGGCGACCGCCAGAAAAGAGGCGACGCCGACAATCCACCACCACTTCGACCGCCGCGTACACGGGCGTTGCAGCACGACGCCATTCTGTCGGAGGCGTCGACCGAATGCGAGAAGCCGCCGGAATGTGATCCGACCGCATATCCCGGCCTATTCCACCGTGCCCGGAAATCCCCGGGCACGGTCACCGGTCGAGGTAGGAACGCGAGTCGTAGCCCTCGTCGTCGTCCGGACGGGGACGGGCCGCCGGGCGTTCCGGGGCCGGGCCGCCGCGCAGGTGGCGGCCGACGTTCTCCGCGATCGCCCGCGCCGCCGCCGACTCCGTGCCCACCGTGTCCGAGATGATCTCCTGCGACCGGTCGGCCAGCTTGGACTTCGCGTCGCCGATCGTCGCCATGATCGTCTGGGCGACAGTGGTCGGGGGCACCCGCTGGATCCGGTCGGTCAGCCGCAGTTCGACCAGCGCGCCGGTCGAGTCGACCGTGACCTCGGCCAGCCCGTTCGGGTCGTGCGCGGTGATCCGCAGCCCTTGCAGGCGGTCGCTCATCGTCTGGGTGTCGGTGGCCAGCTTGTCGATCCGGCCCTTCCACACGGCCAAGCGGTCGCGAGCGCCTTCCGGATCGAGGATGTTCCCGTCCATGCTCTCCCCTGGGGTTCACGTGGTGCGGCGACTCGCCTCCGGAGTGTAGTCAGTGGGGCACTCGCGCATGACCCGGACGGACCGGCCGTGGGGGGGGGCGGCGGGGGTCGCCCCCCCCCCCCCCCCCCAACCACCCGCGGGGCGGCCCCGGAAAAGAGGGCC
>CBHFOL010000208.1:0-14107 GCA_965995405.1 uncultured Saccharothrix sp. | reverse complement strand
GTCCTCGTGCAGTGCGGAATGGCGGGATGAATGGGTCGTGCGGCGGTGCCCCACTGTCGATCATCAAGGAGTACATCGAGCAGCAGAAACGCCCCGGCCAACGGCCCGCGCAGTGAGCCGGACACGTCGGGATCGGCTCCTCCTGGCCGTAAACAGCCAGGCTTCCGCCGATTGGAGTTCAGGTGAACCGGGAAGCCCGCACCGCCGTTCATCCCTGTGGAGGTGGCAACGATGCCAGACCAACCCGAACTCTCCAGCCCCGAACTCTCCGGACGCGACGTCGCCCTGTTGCGCGCGACCGCGGCCCACCGCGTGGAACTGACCTGTAGCAGCGAGCCCGACCTGCGGGTCGACGCGCTCCCGTTCTGCGACCACGCCTCGGCCCGCTCCCTGGTGCACACCGGCCTGATCGAGCCCGTCGAAAGCGCCCCGTTCGGCACCTGGGTCCCGGCCCGACTCACCGAGGCGGGCTCCGCGGCACTCGTCGCCGCCTGAAGACCGACCCGCGACGCGTCCGAGTCAGGCGTGCACACCCGCCTGGTACTTGGGCACCCGGACGCTGATCTTCGTCCCGAGCCCCTGCGCCGTCTCCACCACGAGCCCGAAATCGTCCCCGTAGCACCGCCGCAGCCGCTCGTCGATGTTCCCCAACCCGATCCCCGCGGTCTCCCCGACCTGCCCCGCCAGCGTCCGCCGCAACGCCTCCGGGTCCATCCCGATCCCGTCGTCCTCGATGGTGATGTGCGCCTCCTCACCCGCGTCGGCCGCCAGGATCGAGATCCGACCGGGCCCGACCTTCCCCTCCATCCCGTGCCGGACGGCGTTCTCCACCAACGGCTGCAAACACAGGAACGGCACCGTCACCGGCAACACCTCGGGCGCGATCTGCAACGTCACCTGAAGCCGCTCCCCGAACCGCGCCCGCTCCAACGCCAGGTACTGGTCGATGGACCGCAACTCCTCCGCCAGCGTCGTGAAGTCACCGGCCCGCCGGAACGAGTACCGCGTGAAGTCCGCGAAGTCCAACAGCAGCGTCCGCGCCCGCTCGGGATTCGTCCGCACATAGGAAGCGATGGCGGACAACGAGTTGTAGATGAAGTGCGGCGAGATCTGCGCCCGCAGGGCACGCACCTCCGCCTCCACCAACCGCGTCCGCGACCGGTCCAGCTCCGCCAACTCCAACTGCCCCGACGCCCACCGCGCGACCTCGTTCGTGGCCCGCACCAACCCCGCCGACGGCTCCCGGCTGTACGCGGCCAACACCCCCACGACCCGCCCCTCCACCGTCAACGGGGCCAGCACCGCCGTGTGCACGACACAATCCGTCTCCCCGCACCCGATGTCGAACGCCCGCGTCCGCCCGGTCCCGAACACCTCGGCGGCCAACCCCATCGCGTCCTTGGCGTGGTGCTCCCCGCTGCCTTCCCACGCCACCACCTCGGTCTCGTCGGTCAACGCCAACGCGGGCGTGCCGAGCAGCGTCCGCAGGTGCTTGGCCGACTTCTTCGCCGCGTCCGGCACCAAACCGGCCCGCAACGGCGGCGCGGCGGACCACGCGGTGTGCAGCGTCTCGAACGTGATCCGCTGCTCCTGCGTCAAAAAGGCGTTACGGGCACGGGAAATCCGCCACAACGTGATCACCACGGCGAGCCCCGCCAACAGGATCGCCCCCACCGTCCACATCGCCGTCACATCCGGCCCGGCCCAAGTCGCCGCCTCAGCCGGTCGGACCCACGCCACCACACCCATCACATCCGGTCCTGACTACGCAGCCCCAGGTTCTCCGGCGCGTGCAACCGCACCATCACGTGGTTCACCCCCGGCGGCACCCTGCGCGGCGTCAACAAAGACACCACGTACATCACCACAAACCCCAACGGCACAGTCCAAGCCGCCGGCCGAGCCAGAAAAACGTTCCCCCCACCCGCGCTGATGGTCACCAACCCGGCAACCAGCGCCGGCACCCCGCCCGCGAGCATCCCGGCCACCGCCCCCACCGTGGTGATCCGGGTGCTCCAAATCCCCAACACCAGCAACGGACACAGCGAGGACGCCGCCACCGCGAACGCCAACCCCACCATGTCCGCCACCGGAACCTTGCCCACCAACCACGTCATCCCCAACGGCACCAGCACCGCCAGCACCGTGGACACCCGGAACCCCCGGATCCCCCGCAGCCGCAACACATCCCGGCTCAACACACCCGCCAGCGACACCATCAACCCCGACGACGTGGACAGGAACGCCGCAAACGCACCCCCCGCCACCAATGCCCCCAACAACTGCCCGCCCAACCCATCCACCATCCGGCTGGGCAGCACCAACACCACCGCGTCCGTGTCACCGGTCATCAACAACTCCGGCGTGTACAACCTCCCCAACGCGCCGTAGATCGGCGGCATCAGGTAGAAGATCCCCAGCAACCCCAACACGATCAACGTGGTCCGCCGCGCAGCCCGCCCGTTAGGATTCGTATAGAACCGGACGATCACATGCGGCAACCCCATGGTCCCCAAAAATGTGGCGATGATCAGCGAATACACCGCATACAGCGGAAAACTCTCCCCACCCCGCATCGGCAGAGCCCAAGTCTCGTTGGTGTTGGACGGAATCGAGGACACATGGGGCACCGCCGCCCCCTCCGGAAACACCAGCCGCGACCCGGAGGCAATGGTGTGCTCACCAACCCCCAACTCGCCGACCCCGTCGACCCGCCGCCCGTCCACCACCCCACCGGCCCGAAAAACCACCGGCGCATCCACCCGCACCACAGTGTCGCTGTCGAAACTCACTGTCGTCTCACGCGGAAACACCGGCGACTCCGGCCCGGTCAGGTCACGCGCCCCGTGCGCCTGCCAGGCCATCACCAAGAACACCACAGGCACCGTGATGGCCGTGACCTTGAGCCAGTACTGAAAAGCCTGCACGAACGTGATGCTGCGCATCCCCCCGGAAATGACGTTGACCGTCACCACCACCGCGACAACCAGCGCACCCACCCAATCCGGCGCACCCGTCAACGTGTGCAGCGTCAACCCCGCACCCTGCAACTGCGGCAGCAGATACAGCCACCCGATCCCCAGCGCCAGCACACTGGCCACCGCCCGCACCGCAGGCGAAGCAAACCGTGCCTCCGCAAAATCCGGCAACGTATAAGCGCCACTCCGCCGCAACGGAGCCGCGACCAACGCCAGCAACACCAGATACCCAGCGGTATACCCGACCGGAAACCACAGCATGTCCGGCCCGTGGGCGAAGATCAGCCCGGCGATGCCGACGAACGAAGCCGCCGACAGGTACTCCCCGCCGATCGCCGAAGCGTTCCACCAAGGCGACACCGTGCGCGACGCGACGAAGAAGTCCGACGTGGTCCGCGACACCCGCAGCCCATAGGTGCCCACCAACACCGTGCCCAACGCGACCGCCAGCACCGCGATGATGCCGTACGTGCTGCTCACGAACGTTCCACCAGTTCGGCGAACTCGCGCTCGCCGCGCTCCGCCTGCCGCACGTAGAACCACCCGGCGAGCACGAACACCGGAAACACCAGTCCACCCAGCAGCAGCCACGGCAACGGCAGCCCGAACAGCCGCTGCGCCGCCACCGACGGCACCAGCGTGAACACCAGCGGCAGCGCCGCGACGCTCCCGCACACCACCCCGCACAGCAACAGCCCCAGCCGCCGCTGCGTCCGGATCAGCGACCGCATGTAGACCGCGCCCAGTTCACTCTGCTCATCGATCTCCCGCGACGCCGGATACGGCCGGGGCGCACGCGGCGCACGCGTCCGGGGACTCGTCACCACCACCCGCTGCCGCGCCACCGACCTCTCAGACCTCTCCGGCGACGAGGACGACGGCGACGTCACGGCGACTGCCGGTTGCGCCGCACCAGCAGCTGACGCAGGTGCCGGGCGTGCCGCCGGCTCACCGGCAGCACCGCGCCGCCGATGTTGACGCTCAGGTGCCCGTCCTCCAGCCGCAGCTCGTCTATGTGCCCCAACGACACCAGGTGGCTCCGGTGGATGCGGACGAACCCGGCCGACCGCCAGCGCTCCTCCAGCCCGTTCAACGCCGCCCGCACCAGCCCGCTGCCGGTCGCGGTGTGCAGCCGCGCGTAGTCGCCGTGCGCCTCCACGTACCGGATGTCCGCGAGCCGGATGAACCGGGTGATGCCGCCCAACTCGACCGGGATGACCTCGTCCCCGACGTCCGGCAGCCGCTCCACGGGCGCGGCGGCCACCGGCTCCGGCCCCTTCGCGTCCAGCACCTCGTGCACGATCCGGTGCACCGACTCGGCCAGCCGCTCCGGCCGCACCGGTTTCAGCAGGTAGTCCAGCGCCTTGAGCTCGAACGCCTCCACCGCCGGCTCCTGGTGCGCGGTGACGAACACGATCGGGGGAGGCTGGGCGAACCGGGACAGCACCCGGGCCAGGTCCAGCCCGTCCAGGCCGGGCATCCGGATGTCCAGGAACACCGCGTCGACGCCCTGGCCGGCGTGCAGCGTCCGCAGGGCCTTCGTCGCGTCCGTCACCGCCTCCACGTGCGCCACCCGCGGATCGGACTTCAGCAGGTACACCAGGTCGTCGAGGGCTGGTGCCTCATCGTCCACCGCGAGCAGCCGGAGCGTGCGCTCCAGCGCCCCACGGCGTTCCGGGCCCTCACATATGGGGCAGGGAAGTCCTGACGTCATGGAAATCCAATGCGGGTCGACGGCGTCGGCGATTAGACCATCGGACGGTCATCCTCGCCCCTCGGACAGCTCAGGGCAATCAGGGGGCCACCCGCACTTCAGCCGAGCTCGGCGAGCAGGTCCTCGGCCATCGCCGCGAGCCCCTGGAACCCGGTGCGCACGGACAGGTCCCGGCCGATCCGGGCGTGCCGCGCCGCGTCGTCCCGCCGCCCCTCGGCGCCGAACGCGCGGATGAGGTGGATGTGGGAACCGGCCACCCCGTAGCGGTAGTCGCACGCCGTGGCCAGCTCCAGCGCACGCAGGTGCGCCGCCACCGACCGCCCCGGTTTCCCCAGGTGCCGCGCCACGAGGCCGAGCGCGTTGTGCACCTCGCACTCGATCCGGGGGGTGCCGCCCAGCTCCTGGGTCAGCGCGAGCGAGCGCTGCGCCGTCCGCATCGCCTCCGCGTGCTCCCCGCCCAGGCACAGCGCGGTGGCCAGGTGCGCCATGGCGTCGGCGCGGGCGTGCCGCACACCGCTGCGGAACCAGTTCGCCACCGCCAGCCGCAGCAGCGTCACCGCGCCCCGGTAGTCGCCCAGCGCGGTGCGGCACCGCCCCAGCAGCGCGGCGCACGTGGCCTCCAGGTTCACGCCGTCCGCCGCCCGGGCCAGCTCCAGGCCCTCCGACAGCAGCCCGGCGGCGCGCTCGTACTCGCCGCGCATCAGGTGCAGCGCACCCAGTCCGGCGAGCCCCCCGATCCGGAGGTGCGGCACCGACGGCTGCTCCGCGCTCAGCTCCAGGATCCGGGAGAACGCGTCGGCCGCCGCCGGGAACTCGCCGAGCTCCAGGTTCACCACGCCCGACAGCCCGTCGTGCAGCCACCGGGTGCGCCCCGAAGGCGACGCCTCGTCCAGGTAGCGCCGCGCCGTCCGCAGGTTCCCCAGGTTGCGGTGCTCGGCCGCGAGCCACACCAGCATCGACGTCTCGGCGTCCGGATCGCCCGCCGCCCGCGCCGCACCCAGTGCCGCGCCGATCGCCCGCACGAACTCCACGTGGTGCCCGTGCGAACCGAAGTACCCGCTCACCGCGTCGATCAGCTGCCACGCCATCGGCAACGGCCCCGCCGAGGCGCAGTGCTCGGTGGCCGCCAGCACGCTCGGCCGTTCCGCCGTCAGCCACGCGCGCGCGGCCTCGGCGGACATGGTGGTCGCCACCGGCGCGGCCGAGGACCGCACCTCCGGGTACAGCACCGCGCCCACCTCGATCGCGGTCCGCAGGTACCAGCCGAACAGCCGCCGCCGCGCCGACGCCAGGTCCTCGCCGGCCGCCGCCGCCCGGTCCGCCGCGTAGTCGTGCAGCAGGTCGTGCAGCGCGTACCGGTCCACCCCGACCCGCTGCACGAGGTGTGCGGAAGCCAGCTCCGCCAACAGCCGCCGCGCCTGCCCCTTCGTCGCGTCCAGCAGCGCCGCCGCGCCGCCCGAGCTGAAGTCCGGGCCGGGCATCAGGCCGGTCAACCGGAACAGCCGGGCCGCGTCCGCGCCCAGCGCGCCGTACGACAGGTCGAACGCCCGCCGCACCGCCGCCGTGTCGTCGTTGTCCACCGCCAGCGCGGCCAGCCGGTCCCCGCCGCGCAGTTCGTCCACATAGGACTCGATGTCGGTGTGCGGCAGGCCCACCAGGTTGCCCAGCGCGATCCGCAGCGCCAGCGGCAGGTACCCGCACAACCCGGCCAGCTCGGCGATCGCGGCGGACTGCGCCGTCGCCGCCTCCGGGCCCAGCGACCGGGCGAGCAGCTTCCACGCGTCGTCGCCGCGCAGCACGTCGAGCCGGACCAGCGTGGCGCGCAACGGTTTCCGCAACTCGTTGCGACTGGTGATGACCACCGAACAGCCCGGCTCGCCGGGCAGCAGCGGCAGCACCTGCCGTTCCGAGGCCGCGTTGTCCAACGTGATCAGCACCCGCCGCCCGCGCAGCCGCGCCCGGTAGCCCCGGACCAGGTCCTCCTCGTCCACCGGGATGTGGTCCGCGCGCACGCCCATCGCCCGCAGGAACCGCGCCAGCACGGCCGCCGTGGGCAGCGGCGGCGACGTGGAGTGCCCGCGCAGGTTCACGTACAGCTGGCCGTCCGGGTAGCGGTCGCGCACCGCGTGCCCCACGGACGTCGCGAACGCCGTCTTGCCCACCCCGGGCGGCCCGCACACCACGACCGTCGCCGTCGTCCGGGTCAGCAGCCCGGTCACCCGCGTCAGTTCCGCCGTGCGGCCCACGAAGTGCCCCACCGGGGCGGGCAGCTGCGACACCGGGGCCCACGCGGTCGCGGCCGGCTGGTGCAGCGCCGGGTCGCCGGTCAGGATCGCGCGGTGCACCGAGCGCAGCCCGTCGCTCGGGTCCACACCCAGCTCGCGCGCCAGCGCCGTGCTCGCCTGCCGGTAGGCGTCCAGCGCGTCGGCCTGCCGGTCCACCCGGTACAGCGCCACCATCAGCTGCGACCAGAACTGCTCCCGCAGCGGGTGCTGCGCGGTCAGCCGGCGCAGGTCGGCGATCACCTCGTCGGACCGGCCCAGCCGGAGCTTCACGTCGATCAGCTCGGACGTGACGCGGAGCTTCTGCTCGGCCAGGTTCGGCGCCTCGGTCTCGTGCAGCGACTCCGACGGCACGTCCGCCAGCGCCGCGCCCCGCCAGCAGCCCAGCGCCTCCTCGTACACCGCGCACGCGCCGGCGAAGTCCTCGTCCGCCGCCAGCGCCGCGCCCCGGTCGGCCAGGTCGGCGAACCGGTGCAGGTCGAGGGCCTCGTGCGGCAGGTCGACCCGGTAGCCGGTCGGGGTGGTGTGGACGATCGGCGGCTCACCCAGCGCGCGGCGCAGCCGCATCACGTAGACGGGGAGGGTCTGCGCGGCCCGGTCGGGCGGGGTCTCACCCCAGACGCGGCGGATCAGGTCGCTCGCGGGCACCGGGCGGTTCGCGCCGAGCAGCAGTGTCGCCAGGACGATCCGGTGTTTCGCGGCGGTGATCGGGACGTTCCGGCCGTCCCGGCGGACCACCAGCGGTCCGAGCACGCCGAACTCGTCCTGGGACAGGGTCAATCGCCTCCGCTCGCTCCCGACTTGACATGCTGGTACCCCGCTCCGCGCCGGGCAACCACCGGATGGCCCGAAGATTTACAGCCGGCCGACCTCGGTGATCCGCAGCGCCGCCGTGCCGTGCTCGTCGGACTCGGCGAAGTCGACCTCGGCGGTGAAACCCCAGTCGTGGTCCTTCGCCGGGTCGTCCAGGATCTGCCGCACCACCCAGCGGTCGGCTTCCTCGGAGATGATCAGCAGGGCGGGGCCGCGCGCGTCCGGGCCGATGCCGATCGCGTCGTGCTCCTCGAAGTACGGGTCCAGCGCGTCCTGCCAGTCGTCGGCGGTCCAGCCCGCGTCGCCGTCCAACTGGCCCAGCTCGTAGTAGTTGCGGCGGGCGGCGAGTTCGACGCGGCGGAACAGCGCGTTGCGGACCAGCACGCGGAACGCGCGCACGTTGCGGGTGACGGCGGGCGGGGCCTGGTCGACGATGGCCTCGTCGCCGGGGTTGCGCAGCTTCTCCCACTCGTCGAGCAGGCTGGAGTCGACTTGGCGCACCAGTTCGCCCAGCCACTCCACGAGGTCGTTGAGGTCCTCGGTCTTCGCGTCCTCGGGCACGGTCTGCCGCAGCGCCTTGTACGCGTCGGCGAGGTAGCGCAGCACCAGGCCCTCGGAGCGGGCGAGCTGGTAGAACGAGACGTATTCGGTGAACGTCATGGCGCGCTCGAACATGTCCCGCACCACGGACTTCGGCGAAAGGTGGTGGTCGGCGACCCACGGGTGCCCGCGCCGGTAGGTGGTGAACGCGGCTTCGAGCAGCTCGGCGAGCGGCTTCGGGTGCGTCACCTCCTCCAGCAGCTCCATGCGCTGGTCGTACTCGATGCCCTCGGCCTTCATCGCGCCGATCGCCTCGCCGCGCGCCTTGTGCTCCTGCGCGGAGAGCACCTGGCGAGGATCGTCCAAAGTGGACTCGATGACGGAGAGGACGTCCAGCGCGTAGCTCGGGGACTCGCGGTCCAGCAGTTCGATCGCGGCCAGCGCGAAGGGCGAGAGCGGCTGGTTGAGCGCGAAGTTGAACTGGAGGTCCACGGTCAGCCGGATGTGCGAGCCGTCGCGCTCCACGATGCCCGCCGCGAGCAGCGCCCGGTACATGGAGATGGCGCGCAGGATGTGCTTGCGCTGGGCGGGCCGGTCCTCGTGGTTGTCCTCCAGGAGGTGGCGCATGGCGTGGAACGTGTCGCCGGGCCGGCCGATCACGTTGAGCAGCATGGCGTGGCTGACCGCGAAGCTGGAGGTGAGCGGTTCCGGTTCGGCGGTCTTCAGACGTTCGAACGTCTGGTCACTCCACGACACGAACCCCTCGGGCGCCTTCTTCCGTACCACCCTGCGCCGCTTCTTGGGGTCGTCGCCGGCCTTGGCAAGCGCTTTCTCGTTTTCCACCACGTGATCGGGGGCCTGCACGACCACGGTGCCGATGGTGTCGTACCCGGCGCGGCCGGCACGTCCCGCGATCTGGTGGAACTCGCGGGCCTTCAGGTGGCGGGTGCGGGTGCCGTCGTACTTGGACAGCGCGGTGAAGACGACCGTGCGGATGGGGACGTTGATGCCGACGCCGAGCGTGTCCGTGCCGCAGATGACCTTCAGCAGGCCGGCCTGGGCGAGCTGTTCGACGAGTCGGCGGTACTTGGGCAGCATGCCCGCGTGGTGCACGCCGATGCCGTGGCGGACCAGTCGGGAGAGCGTTTTCCCGAACCCGGAGGTGAACCGGAAGCGGCCGATCATGGTGGCGATGGCGTCCTTCTCGGCGCGGGTGGCGACGTTGACGCTCATCAGCGACTGGGCGCGTTCCAGGGCGGAGGCCTGGGTGAAGTGGACGACGTAGATCGGCGCTTCCCGGCCGTGCAGGAGTTCTTCGATGGTCTCGTGCAGCGGGGTGGTGACGTACTGGAAGTTCAGCGGGACGGGCCGTTCGGCGGACCGCACGGTGGTCGTGGGCCGCCCGGTGCGGCGGGTGAGGTCCTTCTCGAAGAACGTGACGTCGCCGAGGGTCGCGGACATCAGCAGGAATTGGGCCTTGGGCAGCTCGATCAGCGGAACCTGCCACGCCCACCCGCGATCGGGCTCGGAGTAGAAGTGGAACTCGTCCATGACGACCTGCCCGACATCGGCGTCGGAGCCGTCCCGGAGCGCGATGTTGGCCAGGATCTCGGCGGTGCAGCAGATGATGGGCGCGGACTCGTTGACACTGGCGTCGCCGGTCATCATCCCGACGTTCTCCGCGCCGAACGTGTCGATGAGGGCGAAGAACTTCTCGGAGACGAGGGCCTTGATCGGGGCGGTGTAGTACGTCTTCTTGCCTTCGGCCATGGCGGCGAAGTGCGCGCCGATGGCGACCAGACTCTTGCCGGACCCGGTGGGTGTGCTGAGGATGACGTTGGAGCCGGAGACGATCTCGATCAGCGCCTCCTGCTGCGCGGGGTACAACTCAAGCCCCCGCTCCTGCGCCCACTCGGCGAAGGTCTCGTAGAGCAGGTCGGCGTCGGCCTCGGGCGGCAGCAGGTCGGTGAGAGTCATCGCACGCAGATCATAGGGGGTCCCCACCGCCCAAGCCCCCCCCCCAAAACGCCCCCGCCCCCGGCGCCCCGACCCCGGGGGCGGCGCCGCCCCCCCCCGCCCCCTCGCCCGCCCCGCCCGCGCCGCGCCGCAGCCCGCCCCGTGCTGGGCACCCCCTGCACTCGCGGAACCGCGCGCACCCCGTACCGCCCGCACCGCGCATCCTTCGCACCCGCCGCGCCCTCGCATCACGATCCCGCCGCTGCGCACTCCCGCGCGGTGTGCCACGCGTCTTGGTTGCGGCGGTCGACGCGGGTCAGGCGACGCGGGTCAGGTGATGGTCGTGTGGGCAGCGGTCGTGTGGGGCGGTGGTGCATACCGGGGCGTGCCGGGGGTCGCCGGGCCTCTGTTTTTATCCGGCAACGAACGGCGGTGGCGGATCGTGCCTGCTCAGAGGCAGGTTCACTGCTTGTGGGGATAGTTGGCGCTCCGGGCGCTCCAGGCCGGGCGGGAGTGCCGGGACCGGCGGGTGTCTCCGGGAGTGGGCGTGAGGCGTCCTCATCGTTGTTGCACCGTGCTGGCCATAGCGGGGTTGTGGCATTTAACGTGGTGGCCGTGTCCGAACCGGTAGCTATGCACATGAGTGATGGTCTGCTCAACGTGCCGACCTCGCTGGCCTTCGTCGCCGTGGCCGTCATCGGGGTCGGGGTGGCGTTGGCCAAGGCCCGGGGCGACCTCGACGACCGCACCGCGCCCATGGCGGGGCTGGTGGCCGCGTTCGTGTTCGCCACCCAGATGCTCAACTTCCCCGTCCTCCCCGGCGTCAGCGGTCACCTGCTCGGCGGCGCGCTGGCCGCCATCCTGGTCGGGCCGTGGGTCGGTGCGCTGTGCGTCACGATCGTGCTGGTCGTCCAGTCCCTCTTCTTCGCCGACGGCGGCGTCACCGCGCTCGGCGCGAACGTCACCAACATGGCCCTGATCGGCACCGCCGTCGGCTACCTCACCGCCGTCGCGCTGCGCCCGCTCGCCAAGCGCAACAAGGGTGGGCTGGCGCTCGTCGCCTTCCTGTCCGCGCTGGTCAACACGGTGTTGGCGTCGTTCGGCTTCGTCCTGGAGTACGCCATCGGCGGCGCGGGCGGGGTCGGGTTCGGGACGGTCGCGACCGCTATCCTCGGCGTGCACGTGCTGATCGGCATCGGCGAGGGACTGATCACCGCCGTCACGGTCACCGCCGTCGCCGCCGCCCGGCCGGACCTGGTGTACCTCCTGCGCGGTGTGCCGCAGAAGCTGGAGCTGAAGGCATGAAACGGTTCTTCGTCTGGTTCGCGGTGATCAGCCTGGTGCTCGCCGGCGGCGTCTCCTACTTCGCCAACGCCAACCCGGACGGCCTGGACTACGTCACCGAAGAGCACGGCATCGCCGCGCACGCCCAGGACCACCCGCTCTCCGGCGGTCCGTTCGCGGACTACGCGGTCGGCGGCGACGACCGGTTCACCGGACTCGCGGGCGTCGTCGGTGTCGTGCTCACGCTGCTCGTCGCGGGCGGCCTGTTCTGGTTGTTGCGCAAGAAGAACGCGTGAGCGCCGGGCACGGCGTGCTGCACCGGGCGGGCGACTCGCCGGTCCACCGCCTGCCGCCACAGGTGAAGATCGTCGCGGTCGTCGTCTCGGTGCTGTGCGTGGTGGCGACGCCGCGTGAGGCGTTCTGGGCGTTCGGCGCCTACCTGCTCGCCATCGCGGCCGTGTGGTTCGTGGCACGGATCCCGCCGAGCTGGTTCGCGTCCCGGGCGTTGATCGAACTGCCGTTCGTGGTCCTCGCGCTGGTGCTGCCGTTCACCGGACACGGCCCGCGCACCGACTTCCTCGGGCTGTCCGTCTCCGTCGAGGGCTCCCTCGCCGGCTGGAACATCCTGGCCAAGGGCACGCTCGGCGTGCTGGTCTCGCTCACCCTCGCCGCCACGACCGCACCCCAGGACCTGTTGCTGGGCCTGCAACGGCTGCGGATGCCGAGCGTCCTGGTCACCATCGCCACGCTGATGCTCCGTTACGCCGAAGTCGTGGTGGCGGAGGCGAAGCGGATGCGGGTGGCCCGCATCTCACGCGGCGACGATCCCCGCTTCCTGTGGCAGTTGGGTGCGACGGCCCGAGGTGTCGGCAGCCTGTTCATCCGCTCCTACGAACGTGGCGAGCGCGTCCACCTGGCTATGGTGTCGCGCGGCTGGACAGGACGGATGCCGGACGGGCAGGGGAGCGCGGTGGTGGAACCGGTGCGAGTGCCGCCGACCGCACCCGCGTTGCTGGTGGAGAGGCTGGCGTTCGCGTACCCGGACGGTCACCAGGCGCTGTTCGGTGTGGACCTGCGGGTCGAGCCCGGGGAACGCGTCGCGCTGCTGGGGCCCAACGGCGCGGGCAAGACGACGTTGGTGCTGCACCTCAACGGTGTGCTCGGCGGCGGCAGCGGGCGGATCGAGGTGGCCGGGCTGCCGGTGGCGAAGGAACACCTGCGGGAGATCCGGCGGCGGGTCGGTGTGGTGTTCCAGGACCCGGACGACCAGCTGTTCCTGCCCACCGCGCGGCAGGACGTGGCGTTCGGTCCGGCGAACTTCGGGTTGCGCGGTGACGCGCTCGACGCGCGGGTCGACCAGGCGCTGGCGGCGGTCGGCATGGCGGACGTCGGCGACCGGTCCCCGCTGCACCTGTCCGGCGGGCAGCGGAGGCGGGTGGCGCTGGCGACGGTGCTGGCCTGCGACCCGGAGATCCTGGTGCTGGACGAGCCGTCGGCGAACCTGGAGCCGGTGGCCCGGCGCGAGCTGGCCGAGGTGCTGCTCGGCCTGGACCGCACGATGCTGATGGTCACCCACGACCTGCCGTACGCGTTGCAGCTGTGCCCGCGCAGCGTGCTGATCGACGGCGGCGTGGTGGTCGCGGACGGCCCGACCCGCGACATCCTGGCCGACACCGAACTCCTCGCCCGGCACCGCCTCGAACTCCCCTTCGGCTTTCGCCTCGACTGACAGCGGGGGCGTTCGACTGACAGAGGGGGTGTAGGTGTGCACCTCCGGTCGGGTCCGACCATCGACTGACCGGCCTTGGCTCGACGGTCCGGTCAGCTCGGCGGTTTCTTTCAGGAAGCCTTCCTGAAAGAAACCGCAGACCGGAAACTATCAGGAAGCCTTCCTGAAAGTTTCCGGCTGGGTGGGACTTTGCGGGCTCTTCGTGGATCGGCCCGGGTCGGTTCGTCCGGGCTCGGCTACGAGCGCCAGAAAATTTCTGCCGGCGATGTCGAGAACCCGTGGCCGGCTCCGTCCCTGCGGTGGACGTGACCAGAATGGGTCGCACCAGCACCGAGGAGAAACACGATGGCCAAGTACTTGCTGCTCAAGCACTACCGGGGCGCTCCGGCCGCGGTCAACGACGTGCCCATGGACCGGTGGACGCCGGAGGAGATCTCGGCGCACGTGCAGTACATGCGCGACTTCGCGACCCGACTGGAGGGGACCGGCGAGTACGTCGACGGTCAGGCGCTCGCACCTGAGGGGACGTTCGTCCGGTACGACGGCGAGGGACGCCCGCCGATCACCGACGGCCCGTTCGCCGAGACCAAGGACCTCATCGCCGGCTGGATGGTGATCGACGTCGACAGCTACGAGCGCGCCGTCGAGCTGGCCGGGGAGCTGTCGGCCGCCCCGGGGGCAGGCGGGAAGCCGATCCACGAGTGGCTCGAGGTGCGCCCGTTCCTGGCCGAGCCGCCCACCATCACGGAGTGACCTCTCAGGTGGACGAAACCCTGCTGCGGAGCCTGACGCCCAGCGTGATCGGGACCCT
>CBHFOL010000207.1:0-14164 GCA_965995405.1 uncultured Saccharothrix sp. | reverse complement strand
CGTCAAGCGGCAGCAGCGGCAGGAGGTTGAACACACCGACGAAGAAGTTCAGGCCGGCCAGCATCAGGAAGAAGAACTGCCACAGCCCCTGGTCGACCGCCTCGCCGCCGAGCCGCGACGCGCCCACCACGCTGACCGGCGACTCCAGGTCCCGTTCACCGCCGCCGATGGCCTTGACCACGGCGGGGATCTTCTCCGGGAACTTCATCAGGCCCTTCCACGTGTTGGCGAACATGTCGCCCGTGTAGGAGAATGCACCGCCGACGGCGGTCAGCGCGTTGTAGTTGAACTCGCGCTGCTGGATGACGCCGATCGCGCCGATCTCCCGGGTGTACAGGCTGCCGTCGGGCCGCCGGATCTGCCGCTCGACCCGCTCCACGGCGGCGGTGAGCTTCAGCGTCTGGTCGCCGCGCTTGACGGTGAACTCGGTCGGCCCGAACTTGTCGCGGGTCATCTTCAGCACTTCGGCCCAGGTCGGCGCGGTGGTGCCGCCCACGGCCAGGATCTCGTCACCCGGCTGGAACCCGGCCCGGCCGGCGGGCGAGGTGTCACCGGCGGCGCAGTCGGGCTTGCTCACGCTCTGCACGCACGGCGCGACCTCTTCGATGATCGCCGAGTTGCGCAGGTTCGGGATGCCCATGGTGGCGGCCATCAAGTACAGGATGAGGAAGCCGAGGATGAAGTGCGTGATGGAGCCGGCGGACAGCACGACGACCCGTTTCCAGGTCTTCTGCCGGTAGAAGGCGCGCGGCTGGTCCTCCGGCCGCACCTCCTCCAGCGCGGTCATGCCGGTGATCTCGCAGAACCCGCCCGCCGGGATCGCCTTGAGCCCGTACTCGGTCTCGCCGCGCCGGAACGACCAGATCTTCGGCCCGAACCCGATGAAGTACCGGGTCACCTTCATCCCGAACATCTTCGCGGTGGCCAGGTGGCCCAGCTCGTGCAACGCGATCGAGATCCCGATCAACAGGGCGAAGAGCAGAATGCCCAAAAAGAAGACCACGGTCAGTCCCTTCCAGACTCCACCGAAGTGGCCACGAGTTCCCGCGCCCGCACCCGGGCCCATTCCTCGGCGGCGAGCACCTCGGCGACGTCGGCGGGCTCGTGCGCCCAGCCGTCCGCCTCCGCCAGCACCCGTTCCACCGTGTCCACGATGGACGTGAACGAGGTGCCGCCACCGAGGAACACCGCGACGGCCTCCTCGTTGGCGGCGTTGTAGACCGCGGGCAGGCATCCGCCACCGGAGCCCGCCTGCCTGGCCAGCCGAACCGCCGGGAACACGGAGTCGTCGAGCGGCTCGAAAGTCCAGGCGGTCGGTGATTCGAAGGTACACGCGCCCGCCGCGCCCGGGACGCGCTCCGGCCACCCCAGGGCCAGCGCGATCGGCAGCCGCATGTCCGGCGGACTGGCCTGGGCGAGCGTGGACCCGTCCACGAACGTCACCATCGAGTGAATGATCGACTGCGGGTGCACCACCACGTCGATCCGGTCGTACGGCACGTCGAACAGCAACTGCGCCTCGATCAGCTCAAGCCCCTTGTTGACCAACGTCGCCGAGTTCACGGTGATGACAGGCCCCATGGACCACGTCGGGTGCGCCAGCGCGTCGGCCGCCACAACCCCGGCCAGTTCCGCCCGCGACCGCCCCCGGAACGGCCCGCCGGAAGCCGTCAGCACCAGCCGCGCGACCTCGTCCCGCCGACCGCCGAGCAGACATTGGGCCAGGGCGGAGTGCTCGGAGTCCACCGGCACGATCTGCCCGGGCCGGGCCGCCTTGAGCACCAGCGGCCCACCGGCGATCAGCGACTCCTTGTTGGCCAACGCCAACGTGGCCCCGCTGCGCAACGCGTGCAGCGTCGGCTCCAGCCCGATGGACCCGGTGATCCCGTTCAGCACGACATCGGCGGGCGTGGACCCGATCAACTCGACCATCGCCGAAGGCCCGGCGAGCACCCGCGGCACCCGGAACTCCCCGGCGGCGTATCCCCGCTTCTGCGCCTCGGCGTACAGCGCGAGCGTGACGTCCTCCACGGCAGTGGCCCGCGCGACCGCCACCGCCTCCACCCCGAACTCAAGCGCCTGGGCGGCCAACAGCCCGGGGTCGGACCCACCGGAGGCCAGCCCGACCACGGAGAACCGGTCCCGGTTGGCCGCGATCACGTCAAGAGCCTGGGTGCCGACCGAGCCGGTGGACCCGAGGATCAGAACCGTACGTGGAGTGCTCATCGCCGCCCATTGTTCCGGAACCAACCTGATAGCCCGCACGACGGTACTCAGGTAACGGAACGATAACAAACGGCGTGACGTCACCCGATGGTGGGCACCCCACCCCAAGCACCGCCACGGACCCGGACCGGAGCGGTCAGCACGAGGGAGACCCACGTTGGCATCTCCCGGACGCGCCGGAAGTCCCGGGCAGCTACCGCCCGGTGACCGGCAACCAAGCTCGCGCCCAGCGCGTTCCCCCCTCGCGCGGCGCGACCAAAAGCGGCCCCTCGTCTCCCCCCGGCGAGGGGCCGCACCACGCCCACCCGGGCAGGACGCACCGCGCGCTCACCCCGCGAGCCCCGCGTCCCGGGCCAACAACGCCGCCTGCACCCGGTTAGTCAGCCCCAACTTCGCCAACAGCCGGCTGACGTACGTCTTCACCGTCGCCTCACTCATGTGCAGCCGCTGCCCCACATCGGCGTTGGACATCCCCAACCCCAGCAACGCCAACACCTCCACCTCACGCTCGGTCAACCCCTCCACCTGCCGCATGGCCGCCTGCCGCCGAGGCTGCCCCACCTGGGCCACCATCCCCACCACCCGACTGGTCACCATCGGCGACAGATAAGCCTCCCCCGAGTGAACCGCCCGAACCGCCCGCAACAACTCCTCCGGCGCGGAATCCTTCAACAGGAACCCGGCGGCCCCGTCCGACAACGCCCGCACGATGTTGTCGTCCTCACCGAACGTCGTCAGGATCACCACCCGCACCGAAGGCGCAACCGACCGCAGCTCACGCGCCGTCGCCAGCCCGTCCAGCCGCGGCATCCGGATGTCCAGCACAGCCACATCAACCCGCCGCTCCAACGCGATCTGCACCGCCTCCCGCCCGTCACCCGCCTCGGCGACCAGCTCGATGTCGTCGGCAGTGCCGAGGATCGCCTTGATGCCGGCCCGCATCAACGGCTCGTCGTCGGCGATCATCACCCGGATCAACGTCACGTCCCCTGCTCATGGGTGTTCTTCTCGACAAGCTTGCCGTCCGCGAAGCAGAACCGCACGATCTTGCTGCCCCGCGTCAGATACGACTGGTCGTCCGCGACGAAGTAATCACACGCCGCGCCCGCCGGCTCCGGCGAGGCATCCGACTTGATGTCGCCCAACGGCGGCTCCGCGCCACCCGGCAGCTTCGCCCGCACGGAACTCTCGGCGTCACCCACCCGGATGGAGTCGTACAGCTCCGGTTCGACAACCTTGGTCACCGGCTGGATCCCGATCCACGTGTAGCCGCCGATGACCACCAGCACCACCACACCGGCCAACACGATCGACCCGACACCGGCCCACTTCCGAACGCCACCCGACTTCGCCTGCCCCACATCGGCGGCCCCGTCGGCCACCCCGTCGGCAGACTCGTCAACCGGCTCGTCGCCGGCGGCAGCCGTGTCCTCGTACGGCAGCACGGCCGCGATCCGGAACCCGCCCGCCGGCAACTCCCCGACGTGCAGCAACCCGCCCGCCAGCCGGACCCGTTCGCCCAGCCCGATCAGGCCGAACCCCGATCCCCGCTCCGCCTTCACCCGGGGCGGGTTGTTCCGCACCTCCACGACCAGCGCGTCCGGTTCGTACTTCACCGTCACCTGGACGCTCGCGCCCGGCGCGTGCTTGCTCGCGTTGGTCAGGCCCTCCTGCGCGATCCGGTACGCGGCGTGGCTGACCTTCGCCGGCAACGGGCACGGCTGGCCGCCGCGCACCAGGCTGACCCGCACCCCGGCCCGCCGCGCGCCCTCCACCAGCTCGTCGATCGCGTCCACGGTCCGCCGCGCCTGGTCCTCCTCGGGCTCGTCGCGCCGCAGCACGCCGATGACCCCGCGCAGCTCCTCCATCGCGGTCAACGCGGCGGTGCGCAGCACCTGCACCGCCTCCCGCTGCCGGTCACCCAGCCCGGCGTCCAGCGAGAGCGCCCCGGCGTGCACCGAGATCAGGCTCAGCCGGTGCCCGAGGCTGTCGTGCATGTCCTGCGCGATCCGGTTCCGCTCCCGCAGCCGGACCTGGCGGGACACCATCCGCCGTTCCCGCACCAGCGTCCGCTCGCGGTCCTGCAACGCCGCGACGAGCGCGTTGCGCTGCGCGATGTACCGACCCACCAGGAACGGCAGCACGACCACCATGCCGTACACGGTGAGCATCAGCCACGACCCGAACGGCCCGTGCAGCTCGGCCGCCCCCATGTCCCACGCCAGCATGTGCAGCGCGAGCCCCAGCGTGGCCGTGACCAGGGCGCGCTGCCACGACACGATCCGCGACCCGGCGGCGTACGACAGCATGATGATCGTCGCGATCCCGCCCTGGTCGGACGTGAACACCACCCACGTGATGGCCAGCAGCGCGATCGCCGGGAACCCCAGCCGCAACAGGTACAGCCCCACGTACAGCGCGCCGAACGCGGCGGTCTTCCACGGGTTGTCCGGGAGGTTCCCGGCGATGAAGCCCGGGAACACGTCCAGCACCACGATGAGGGCGATCGCCAGCAGTTCCCGCCCGACCCGCCACACGGTGAGTTCCCGGAGGCGGTCGGCGTGGGTGCGGAGGAACGCCGCCGGCGCCGCCCGGAGGTCCGCGATTTCCGGCCGCAGGCGCTGGACAACAGACGTCACAAAGAACAACGTAAAAGAACCTCCCCACGACTGCGGCGTTCATTGGTCGCGAATCGACGCGACGAAAGTTGACGCCCGCGCACGCCTGCTCGTCACCAGCACTCCGACGATGAGCAGCGCCGCGCTCACCGCCACCATCAGCGTCGACAGCGCGACGATCTCCGGCGACACACCGCGCTTGCTCGCCTGCGCGTAGATGAACACCGGCAGGGTCGTGGACCCCACCCCGGTCAGGTAGCTGGACGTCACCACGTCGTCGAACGACAGCAGGAACGCGAACGCCGCCCCGGCCGCCACCGCGGGCGCGACCAGCGGCAACGTCACCGTCCGGAACGCCGCCCACGGCCCCGCGCCGAGGTCCGCCGCCGCCTCCTCCAGCCGGTGGTCCATGCCGGCGACCCGCGACCGCACCACGACCACCACGAAGCTCAGCGAGAACGCCACGTGCGCGGCCAGCAGCGCGCCGAACCCGAGCGGGATCCCGGCGAGCTTCACGCAGAATCCGAGCAGCGCCACACCGAGCACCACCTCGGGCACCACCAGCGGCAGGCTCAGCAGCACCGTCCACAGCCCGCGCCCCGGGAACGCCCGGCGCAGCCCGAAGGCCGCGAGCGTCCCGATCAGCGTGGAGACGACCGCACTCGCCCCGGCCAGCCGCAACGTCAACCCCAACGACTCCAGCACGCGGGAATCGTCGAACAACTCCCGGTACCACCGCACCGAGAACCCGGTGATCCGGCTCAACGACCGGGAATCGTTGAACGAAACCACAGCCAGCCACAAAATCGGGGAATACAAAAACAGAAAAACAACCCCGGCGACCCCGCCCAACACCCAAGAACGACGCTTCACAGCACGTCCTCCCCACGCCGCCCACGAGCGACCAGCACCACCACAACCAAACCCAGCAACAACACGGCCATCGCCGACCCCAACGGCCAGTTGTTGCCACCCCGGAACTGGTCGTCAATCACGCTGCCGAACGTCGACTGGTCGACCCCGCCCAACAACCGGGGCGTCACGAAATCCCCCGCCGCCGGCACCAGTACCAGCAATGACCCCGCCAACACCCCCGGGAACACCCCGGGCAGCACGACCCGCGCGAACGTCGACACCCGCCCGTGCCCGAGGTCGTACGAAGCCTCCATCTGCCGGTGGTCGAACCGCTCACACGCCACATAAAGCGGCAGCACCATGAACGGCAGGAACCCGTACGTAAGCCCCAAGACAACCGCGCCGTGGGTCAGCAGAAACCCGCCGTCCCGATCCAACCCGACCATCCCGAGCAGCCGGTTGACCAGCCCCTCGCCGTCCAGCAACGCCTTCCACGCATAAATCCGCGCCAGATAACTCGACCAGAACGGCACCAGCACCGCCGCGAGCAACGCCGTCCGGTATTTCCCGCCGTGCCGCGCGATGAACCACGCCAACGGGAACCCCAACAACAGACACAACGCGGTCGTCACACCAGCATAAGCCAGCGTCCGCCCGAAAATAGGTAGGAACGCCGGGTCCAACGCGGTCAGATAAGCCTGGGTGGTCCACGGCAGCACGGCCCGCGCCACCCCGGTATCGCGGGTCGCGAAACTGAACTGCACCACCAACGCCAACGGCGCGATCAGGAAAACACCCAGCCACAGGCCGGTGGGGGCGAGCAGACCGGTGGACACGAGCCACCTGCGCCGGGACGGAAGCACGAGCGCACATGATGCCAGGCTCCGGCCGGACCACCCGCCGGCGCGAACACTCATGTACTGTTGCGAACATGAGTGTTCACCTGCTGGAGACCGCGACCCGGGTCCTGCTGACCGACCCGTCCGCGTCCCTGGGCGATGTCGCCAAGGCGGCGGGCATCGGCCGCACCACGCTCCACAAGCGCTACCCGACCCGCCAGGACCTGGTCGTGGCACTCGCGGAGAGCGCGCTGGACGTGGTGGACGAGGCGGTCGCCGGCATCGACCTCACCCGGCCCACCCACGACGTGCTGGACCGCCTGGTCACCACGCTGGTCCCGCTCGGCCCGCGCCTGGAGTTCCTGCTCCGCTTCCCCGGCCTGGAGCAGGACCCGCGGATCGCGGCCCGGCTGGAACGGCTCGACCAGCCGTTCCTGGCGGTCGTCCAGGCCGGTCAGGACACCGGACGGCTGCGCGCCGACCTGCCCGCGTGGTGGGTCCTCGCCTCGCTCTACGCCGGCGTCTACAGCGCCTGGGAGTCCATCGCGGCGGGCCGCCTCGCCCCGCTGGACGCGCCGAAGCTCGTGCTCACCACGGTCCTGAAGGGGGTTCAGGCATGACCAAGGAGGTGTGCAAGTGACCACGCTCAACGAGATCAGGTTCCTCGCCGAAGCCAGGACCGCGCAGGCGTTAGGGCGCTGGTTCAGCCTCGTCGGCCGACTCGACAACACCGACCCGTACCCGCTGTACGAACGGATGCGCGCCAAAGGGCCGCTGTACCGCGAACGCGCCGGTATGTGGGTCGCGACGTCCCACGAGACCGTCAACGCCGTCTTACGCGACCGACGCTTCGGCACGCGGCTCACCAACGGCGGCCTGCCGGGCATGTCGCCGGCCACCCGCGACGTCACCGGCATCCGGCACGACACCTTCCTGGAACAGGACCCGCCCGACCACACCCGCCTACGCCGGCTCGCCGCGCCCGCGTTCAGCCCACGCCGGGTCGACGCCTACCGCGTCCGGGTCGAACGGCTAGTAGACGACCTGCTCACCAGGCCGGAGTTCGACCTGATCGACGATTTCGCCGCGCCGCTCCCGATCGCCGTGATCAGCGACCTGCTGGGCATCCCGGACGAGGACACCGCGCAGTTCGCCGCCTACGGCCGGCTGGTCGGGGCCACCGCCGACGGCACCGCGTCGCTGGCCCAGGCCCGTGCCCTCAAGCGCACGATGGGCGAGTTGAACGCGTTGTTCGACCGGCTGATCGCGTTGCGCCGCAAGGAACCCGGTGACGACGTGATCAGCGCGCTCGTCCAGGCCGAGTCCGAGCGGCGGTTGACGACGGACGAGCTCGTCGCCACCTGCGGGCTGCTGCTGATCGCGGGCTTCGAGACCACCGTCAACCTCATCGGCAACGGCACCGCCGCCCTGCTCGCCGATCCCGACCAGTTCCGGCTGCTCCGCGAGGATCCCGACCTGGCGCCGGACGTCGTGGAGGAGACGCTCCGCCACGACCCGCCCGTGCAGCTCACCGCACGCGTGGCACAGGAGGACGTCGAGCTCCACGGCCGGCGGCTGCGCCCGGACCACAACGTGTACCTGGTGATCGGCGCGGCCAACCGCGACCCGGACGTCTACCCCGACCCGAGCCGGTTCGACCTGACCCGTTCGCGCACGCCGGAGCACCTGGCGTTCGCGAGCGGCATCCACTACTGCCTGGGTGCGACGCGGGCCCGGATGGAGGGCGATGTGGCGTTCCGCGCCCTGGCCCGCCTGCCGAAGCTGCGGCGGACGGGCCGGGCGACCTACCGCGAGTCCACCGTGATCCGCGGCTTCGCGCACTTCCCGGTCAGCGCGTCCTGAACGGTCAGCCGGTCTTGACCTTGGTCCACGCGTCCGCGTAGCGGGCTTCGACGTCGCCGCCGAGGTCCTTGGTGAACGGCAGCTTCGCCAGCCGCTCCGCCGACGGGTACACCAGCGGATCGTCCAGCAGCTCCTTGTCGATCAACGGCTTGGCAGCCGCGTTCGGGCTGCCGTAGCGGACCGCGTTCGCCAACGCCGCGCCCACCTCGGGCCCGAGGATGTAGTCGATGAACCGGTGCGCGTTCGCCGCGTGCGGCGCGTCCTTCGGGATGCACATCAGGTCCACATAGGACAGACCGCCCTCGGCGGGGATGGCGTAGCCGATGTCCGGGTTGGCCTTCCGCGCCTGGAACGCGTCACCGGAGTACGACTGGGCCAGCGGCACCTGCCCGCCGGTCAGCGGCTCGATCACGTCGGAGGTGATCTGCCCGATCTTCTTCTTCAGCTCCAGCAACACCGCCACCGCCTCCTCGATGTGCTTGGTGTCGGTGGTGTTCGGGTCGTGGCCGGCCTTGAGCAGGCCCAGCGCCAACGCGTCCCGCGCCTCGTCCAGGATCGTGCTGCGGCCCTGCGCGGCGGCCAGGTCGTAGGCCGAGAAGCCGGTCACGTCGCCGAGCTGCGACTTCGAGAACGCCAGCCCGGTGGTGCCCCACGCCCACGGCACGGCGTACTGGTTGCCCGGGTCGTAGTCGGCCTCGGTGAACCGCTTCTCCAGGTTCTTCAGGTTCGGCAGCAGGTCGTGGTCCAGCGGCGACAGCAGGCCCGACCGCAGGAACCGGCGCAGGAAGTTGTCGCTGGGCACGACGAGGTCGTAGCCCGCCGCGCCGGACGCGATCTTGGCCTCCATCTCGTCGTTGGTGCTGAAGTTGTCGTAGGTGACCTCGATGCCGGCGGCGGTCTTGAAGCCGGACAGCGTGTCGGGCGCGATGTAGTCGGTCCAGTTGTAGAAGTTGAGCTTCGGCTCGTCCTTCGCGTTGGCGGCTTTCACCTTCGACGTGGGCGCGGAGCTCGTGGTGGGCGCCTCGCCCACCCCGCACGCGCCGGTCGCCGCCAGCGCGAAGAACGCCGTGGAGCGCAGCACCGTCCGGCGGGTCACCCGTCGGCTGTCCACGTCCCACAGGCGGGCGATCCGGAGGTTTCGTTCAGTCATCTGCGTTCTCCAACAGCACGGTGAAGTCAGGGTCCCAGGCCATCCGCACGGGTTGTCCCGGCGCGCCCGCGTCGTCTATGCGGCGGGTGTTCTGCACGAACGCGACCAACTCGCCGCCGCCGGGGATGTCGACCACGTACTGCGTCGACACACCCGTGTACACGACATCGCGCACGGTGCCGTTGAACACGCACCAGCCGGACGGCGGCTCGCCCGCCTGGTCGTACAGGTGCACTTTCTCCGGACGCACGGTCGCCGCGACGCGCTGCCCGTGCCGCACCTGGCCGTTCAGCGGGGCCCGCAGCCGCGTCACGCCCGGCGCGTCGAGTTCGACCCAGCGACCGTCCACACCGGACACCTCGGCGTCCAGGATGTTGGAGGTGCCGATGAACCCGGCCACGAACCGGGTCGCCGGGCGCTCGTACACGTCCTCCGGGTAGCCGACCTGCTCCAGCTTCCCGGCGTTCATCACGGCGATCCGGTGGGACAGGACGAGGGCTTCCTCCTGGTCGTGCGTCACGTAGAGGAAGGTCGTGCCCACCTCGCGCTGGATGCGCATGAGCTCGATCTGGAGTTCCTTGCGCAGCACGGCGTCCAGCGCGCCCAGCGGCTCGTCCAGCAGGAGGAGTCGCGGCCCGGCGGCGAGGGCGCGGGCGATGGCGACGCGTTGTTGCTGGCCGCCGGAGAGTTGCGACGGGCGGCGTTTGGCGAACCGGCTGAGCCGGACGAGTTCGAGGTGCTCGCCGACGGTCTTCTTGAGCGCGTCGCCTTTGACGCCCTTGCGTTTCACGCCGTACGCCACGTTGTCCCAGACGGACATGTGCGGGAACAGCGCGTAGGACTGGAAGACGGTGTTCACGTCCCGCCGGTAGGGCGGAACGCCCACCATGTCCACGCCGTCCAGTTCGATCCGGCCCGCGTCCGGGTGCTCGAACCCGGCGATCATGCGCAGCAGGGTGGTCTTGCCGCAGCCGGAGGGTCCGAGGACGGAGAAGAACTCGCCCTCGTGGACGTCGAGGGTGATGTCGTCCACGGCGGTCTGGTCGGAGAACCGCTTGGCCACCCCGTGCAGCCCCACCTCGACCGGTGCGAACGTGTCCGGGGCGGGCTCCTCGGCCGGGTGGAAGCCGGGCTGATCGGTCAACTCGTCGCCTTTCGCTGGTCAAACAGCGGGTGAGGGTAGACGCCCGTGCCGTGCCGCGCACCTCACGTCTCGCGTGCGCCCATCATGTGCGACGATTGCCCCTGTTGGTGAACGTGATCGGGCAGGAAGGTCGTGCGGCTGTGTCTTCGTCCTCTGAGCTGGACAAGCGTCCGGCGGTCGACACCCAC
Organism: uncultured Saccharothrix sp.; assembly: GCA_965995405.1. Classification (GTDB taxonomy): domain Bacteria; phylum Actinomycetota; class Actinomycetes; order Mycobacteriales; family Pseudonocardiaceae; genus Actinosynnema. The sequence continues at coordinate 3,281 of CBHFOL010000207.1, read as the reverse complement.
GACGAGCCGTCGGCCGAGTGGGGTTGGCACGGCACGTTCCCCAAGGGCATCCGGATCGCCGGCTGGCTGTCCGTGCTGGCCACGTTCTCCCTGCTGATCGGCAACCACCACGGCCGGGTCGAGGACATCTGGGTGGTCGCGTTCGGCGCGGGCATGGCGCTGCTGCTGATCTGGGAGCAGGTGCGCAGCCGCACCTCCTGGCGCAAGCGCTGACCCTGAGGTATCCCAGCGGCACAGCACCGACTCTGTCGTACCCCCGTGGGATGATTGACATCGGGGGCCGGAGGCCAGGGCCGGCGTTGGATTCGGCAGGCGCACCGCGGCTTCTCAGCTTCGGCCGGCGGAATTGTCGTACCCCTGTGGTGGAATGAAAGCAGGGGACCCCCTGGCGGGGACCTTTGCGTGAGCCTGCTCGGGGTGGAGCGGGGCCGCGGTCGGGGTTTCTCAGCTTCGGACTGCGGGATTGTCGTACGTCGGTGGGACAATCCGTTCGGCAACGGCCCACGACCAGCTTCGATTCCAGTCCATCCCCCCTCATCGGGCTGATGACGTGCTGCCGCGCTTCCCACCTTGTGAACGCCGGTTGCGCACATGCGCATACGACAGTTGGCTCAGTGTTGCGCAGCGCACACCTTCATTCGCTCTCCGTGAGAGAGGAAGCCCGCCATGTCCGTCACGGACGAACTCCTCGCCAACAACGCCGCCTACGTCGAACAGTTCTCCGGCCCGCTGCCGCTGCCGCCGTCCAAGCACGTCGCCGTCGTGGCGTGCATGGACGCGCGCCTCGACGTCTACCGGGTGCTGGGGTTGAACGAAGGCGAAGCGCACGTGATCCGCAACGCGGGCGGCGTGGTGACCGACGACGAGATCCGGTCCCTGGCGATCAGCCAGCGCCTGCTGGGCACCCGCGAGATCATCCTGATCCACCACACCGACTGCGGGATGCTCACGTTCACCGACGACGAGTTCAAGCGGTCGATCCAGGACGAGGTGGGCGTCAAGCCGCCGTGGGCGGCCGAGTCGTTCAAGGACGTGGACGAGGACGTCCGCCAGTCCGTCCGCCGGATCCGGAACAGCCCGTACGTCCCGGTGAAGGAGTCGATTCGCGGCTTCGTCTTCGACATTGCGACCGGGAAGCTCACCGAGGTCGCCTAACCTCACCCGGGTGACCCCGGAATTCCAGGCGGCGGCCGGCAGCGAAACCGGTCGCCGCTACTCGGCGAACTTCGACGTGGCCCACCTGGAGACGTCCCCGCTGCTCGCCGCGGTGGCGGACGGGATGGGCGACGGGCCCGGCAGCGCGATGGCGAGCCGCACCGCCGTGCACCACCTGGTGCGCGCGAACCGTTCCGCCGACGGGATGTTCGACGCGGTCGCCGACGCGCACCGCGAAGTCGACACCTACGGCCGGGAAATCGCCGGTCTCGCCGGCTGCACGCTGACCGCGCTCGTCGAAACCCCGGAAGGGCTCTGGCTGGCGCACATCGGCGACTCCCGCGTCTACCGCCTGCGCCGCGGCCTGCTGGAACTGCTCACCGTCGACCACCCGATGGCGTGGCTGGGCGCGGTCCACGGCTGGTACCCGTTCGACTCGCCGCAGGCATCCGCCGCCCGCTACCACCTGACCAGGTACGTCGGCCATCCGTCCCACCCGGAGCCGGACCTGCTGAAACTGACCACCGCGCCCGACGACGTGTACCTGTTGTGCACCGACGGCGTGGCCGAACAGGTGTCGTACTACCTGATCCACGAAACCCTGTCACGGCGCATCACCCCGGACGACATGGTGCGCGTCCTGCTGTCCGCGGCGGACGCCGCCGGTGGCAACGACAACGCCACCGCGATCGTGGTGCGGGTCGGCTAGGTGGCCGTCGCGCTGGGCCACGCGGAGGCCGCCTATGCCTTGAGCTTGGCGTAGACGATCGTGTTGTCCAGCTAGCTGCCCGCCTCGCGGTCGAACACGCCTCCGCAGGTGATCAGCCGCAGTTCGGGGCCGGACGTGTTGCCGTAGACGTCCTCGGTGGGGCACGACGCCTTGGCCACCTGTTGAGTGCGGTAGACGGTGAACGTGAGCGTCCTGCCGTCGCCGTCCTTGACCAGGACCTGGTCGGGGCGGCGGTCTGCTCCTGCGCCGAACCGCACCCGGACAGCAGCATGGTCAGACAGACAAGCAGGGCGACCACGGTGCGGCCACCCTGCCCGATGGTCCTGGTCATCGTCAGCTCTCGGAGCCGCCGCCGGTTTCGGGCGCGCCCTTCGGCTTCACGGCGACCTGCGGCACCCCACCCTGTGCCGGTGCGGGTGCCGTCGTGGTCGTGGTCGTCGTCGGCGGAGCGGGGGTCGTGGTGGCGTTGCCGCCGCCCTGCTCGAACCGACCGGCGAGGGTGACGGCTTCGTCGGCGATGCGCTCGGCGTCACCCGCGACGGCGATCAGGTCCCGGACGACCGGACGGGCGGGACGGCCCCAGTCGTCGTCCCCGAGCAAGGCCATGACCGCGGTGGCGTCGTCGACGAGCTGACGGGCGGCGGCCTTCACCTGCTCGGCGTCGGCCTTCGCGGCCTGTAAGAACTACCCGGATCCCATCACAGCGGGCCACCGGCAAACAATCCGATCGGCCGCCAAGGACGCCGGCACCAGCAACGACAACGCGGCCTGCTGGTTCTCGCAGGACGCGAGTAGCCGATACCTCAGCCTTCGGCCGCCAACTGGCCACAGGCGGCGGCGATCTCCTGGCCCCTGGTGTCCCGGACGGTGCACGCCACGCCCTGCTCGTTGACCCGACGCACGAACTCCCGCTCCACCGGCTTCGGCGACGCGTCCCACTTCGACCCCGGCGTCGGGTTCAACGGGATCAGGTTCACGTGCACCAACGGCCCCAGGTACTTGCGCAGCTTCTTGCCGAGCATGTCCGCCCGCCACGGCTGGTCGTTGATGTCCCGGATCAGCGCGTACTCGATCGACACCCGCCGCCCGGTCTGGTCCGCGTACCCGCGCGCCGCCTCCAGCACCTCCGCGACGTCCCACCGCGTGTTCACCGGCACCAACGTGTTGCGCAGCTCGTCGTCCGGCGTGTGCAGCGACACCGCGAGCCGCACCTGCAGCTTCTCCTCGGTCAGCTTGCGAATCGCCGGCACCAGCCCGACCGTCGACACCGTGACCGTGCGCTGCGAGATGCCCAGCCCGTCCGGCGCGGGCGCCGTGATGCGGTGGACCGCCTCGATCACGCGCTTGTAGTTCGCGAGCGGCTCGCCCATGCCCATGAAGACGATGTTCGACAGCC
>CBHFOL010000206.1:0-14196 GCA_965995405.1 uncultured Saccharothrix sp. | reverse complement strand
GCGCGAATGTCTGCGGGCACCCGCTCGAGGGCCATCACGGCCACCGCCCCGGCGCCCTCGGCGATGCGGGCCTGCTCAGGGGTGACCACGTCCATGATCACGCCGCCCTTGAGCATCTCCGCCATGCCGCGCTTCACACGGGCGGTGCCGGTGACGTGCGTACCGGAGTCGGATGAAGTGGTCACGGCCACCCTTTCAAGTCGGTTGACAACACCTCCGATGGTACGTCGCACGTGGACCGCCCAAGCATGCCAATCCGGCACGTTCTCAGCAGGCCACTCGGCACACAACCGCAGGTAGTGGCCTACGCCACCCTGTCACCTCTGCCACCGACGGAAAGCTCACCGGTGGACGTGCACGGCGTCGTCGTACATCCGGAACAGCGCGGGCAACTCCGACGACCGGGCGGCCAGCGCCTCCCAGCACCGGGCGACCAACGCCCGCGCCTGCGTGCCGACCCACGGCTGCGGCAGCAGCAACGGCGGCAGCAACGGGTCGGGTTCGACGGCCCGGGTGAACTCGGCGGCCAGCTCCACCGCGATCCGCAACAGGTCGGTGCGCGACGCGCCCTCGGTCAGCCGGCGCAACCGGACCCGCGCCACCTCGGCCAGCCGTTCGTGGCGCGCGGCGATCTCGTCCAACGGCCACAGCCGGGCGGCCAGGGCGGACGCCGAGCGCTCCTCCCCGACACGGAGGTCCTTGCTGGTCAGGAAGGTGACCGAAGGCAGCACACCGAGATGCGTGGCCTCACCCTCGACCATCTCCTCCCAGTCGTGCGGCGACACGTACAGACCGCCGTGCAGCGCCGCGCCGCCCAGGTGCACGATCGCGTCCCGCAGGGCGTCCCGCGCGGGCCGCTGGGACTCGGGCACGGCGAACGCCACGAGGTGCCACACCCCGTCCCACCCGGTATCCCCCGCGTCCTGCCGGTACATGAACCGGACGAACTCCACGTCGGGTTCGGCGGCCCGCCGGGCATGTGGCGTCATCCGCAGCACGGCCTTCCGGCCCCGCCCCTCGACGGTGAACTGCCCCTCCCCCACCAGCCGCTTCACGCACAGCCGCACCTGCTGGTCGCTCATCCCGAGCGCGTCCGCCACCTCGTACAGCTCGCCCGCGTCGACGGTCCCGTCCACCCGCACGAGAGCTTCCACGACGGTCCGGGTTGGCACTTCCACGTCCATGTGTTCAAATCTACTACGTTCGTAGCAAAAACGATAGTTCAGGGGAAACTCCATGAAACGGTGGCTGCTCGGCATCCTCGCCGGGCTCCTGGTGTTGGCGGTCGTCTCCGGCGGCTGGCTCGCCTACCAGCACTCCTACGACCTCCGCGAGGAGCGCGTGGAGATCGGCGACCTGCGCGGCGTGCTCGCCCTCCCGAAGACCGGCGACCGGCACGGGCTGGTGGTGTTCGTGCACGGCGACGGACCGATCGACGCCACCCACGACACGTGGTACCGGCCGATCTGGGAGGCGCTCGCCCGGGGCGGCTACGCGTCGCTGTCCCTGGACAAGCCCGGTGTCGCCGGTGCGCCCGGCAACTGGCTGCACCAGACCATGGCCGACCGGCAGCAGGAGACGCTGAACGCCATCGGCTGGGCCAAGGGCCGCTCCGACATCGACCCGAACCGGATCGGACTGTGGGGTGCGAGCCAGGCCGGCTGGGTGATGCCCGCCGTGACGCGGTCCCCGGACGTGAAGTTCATGATCGCCGTAGGCCCCGCCGTCAACTGGCTGGAACAGGGTCGCTACGACCTGCTCACCGACCTGAGCGCCCGGGGCGCGTCGGCCGAGGAGACCGCCGCCGAACTCGCCCGCAGCGACGCCACGCGGGACCACCTGCGCCGGAAGTCGACGTACGAGCAGTTCAAGGCGGAGTTCCCGAACACCGACATCACGGCCGACCGCTGGCGGTTCATCCAGGCCAACTTCGAGTCCGACGCCTCGGCGGACCTCGCCCAGGTCAAGGTGCCGACGCTGCTCATCCTCGGCGACAAGGACGCGGAGGTGGACGTGGCCGACACCGATCGCGGCTACCGCAGGTTCGTCCAACGGCTCGAAGTCAAGCACTACCCCGGCGGCACGCACGGCATCACGTACGCCGATCGAGGCGAGTTCGCCACCAACGTGATCGGGCTCTTCGCGCCGCGCTCGCTGTTCGTGGACGGATACCTGGACGACATGCGTCGCTTCGTGGCGGGAATCCGATGAAGGTCGTGGCGCTGGGCGGTGCGGGCGCGGTGGGCGCGGTCGCAGCACGGGTCGCGGCGGCGCTGCCCGGCGTGACCGACGTGGTGGTCGCGGACCGCGCGGGCGGCGTCCGGATCGACGTGACCGACGGGTCGGCACTGCGGGAACTGCTCGCGCCGGCGGACGTCGTGCTCAACACGGTCGGCCCGTTCTACCGGTTCGGGCCGGACGTGCTGCGGGCCGCGATCGACACCGGCACCCACTACCTGGACGTCTGCGACGACTGGGAGCCGACCCGCGACCTGCTCGAACTGGACGGCCCGGCGCGGGCGGCCGGGGTGCGGGCGGTGATCGGGATGGGCGCGAGCCCCGGCGCGAGCAACCTGCTGGCGGCGCTCGCGGTCCGCGAGCTCGACACCGTGGACGAGGTGCACACCGCGTGGCCCGCAGACGGATCGCTGGACGGGCAGGTGACCGCGGCGGTCGTGCACTGGATGCAGCAGCTCAGCGGCCGGATCGCGGTGGTGGAGGGCGGCAAGCTGGTGGAGGTGCCCCCGCTGCGGCCGTTGGCGCTGGAACTGCCGGACGGCACGGCGGGCACCGCGTACACCGTCGGGCACCCCGAGCCGGTGATGTTCCTCGGCACGTTCCGGCCGACCGCGTCCACCACGCTGATGGTCGCGCCGCCCACCACCATCGCCTACCTGGACGTGCTCCGGCAGGACATCGACGCCGGCCGGCTCACCCCGGACACGGCGGCCGAGGCGCTGGTGCGGCCCGGCGTCCGGCGGATCCTGCGGTCGCTGGCGCACCGGTTCGCCGGGCCGGGCACGCTGCCGCCGTTCTTCGCGGTCGCGTCCGGCGGCGGGCGCACGGCGGTGGCCCGGTTCGACCACCCGAAGCTGCCGGCCGACATGGCCGAGGCGACCGGACTGCCGCTGGCGCTGGGACTCGCGCAGCTCGACGACATCCCGCCCGGCGTGCACGCGCCGGAGGCCGTGGTGGACCCGGACCGGTTCTTCGCCGACCTGATCCGGCACCACCCCGGCGCCACCGTGACGACCCGGGTGTCGTGACGGGCAGGACGCCGCCGACCGGATGTGAGCCGCCGGGCGCGGTCGTGACGCTGCGTGGACACCGTCCGGGTTCCTCCTGCCGGGTTGGGTGTGCCCGCGTGGGGTTGTCCCATCGCCCCTACGGGTGTGAGATCGGACACTAAACACTTGTGGAGGGTGGTCCCATGGGAACCAAAAGCTCCGACAACGGCCACTCGGCAGGCGCGGTCGCTGTGGACGACCCGGCCAAGGTCCGCAATGTCGTGCTGGTCGGCCCGTCCGGATCCGGCAAGACGACGCTCACCGAGGCCCTGCTCGCCACGACCGGCGTGCTGACCCGGGCGGGTTCGGTCACCGAAGGCAACACGGTCTGTGATCACGACCCGGCCGCCGTTCGACAACAGCGCTCCGTGGGACTGGCCGTCGCGCCGGTCCGGCACGGGGACGTGAAGATCAACTTCATCGACACACCCGGTTACGCGGACTTCGTCGGCGAGCTGCGCGCCGGTCTGCGTGCCGCCGACGCCGCCCTGTTCGTGGTGAGCGCCGCCGAAGGGGTGGACCCGACCACGGTCGCGCTGTGGGAGGAGTGCGCGGCGGTCGGGATGCCCCGGGCGGTCGTCATCGCGCGCACCGACCACCACCGGGCGGACGTGCCCGGCGAGATCGCCGCGTGCCAGGAGGCGTTCGGCGCGGGCGTCGTGCCGCTGTACCTGACCGACCGCGGAGGTCTGGTCAACCTGCTGATCACCGACGACCCGCGCTACGAGGAGCAGCGCAACACCCTGATCGAGGGGATCATCGCGGAGAGCGAGGACGAGACCCTGATGGACCGCTACCTCGGTGGCGAGACCATCGACCAGGTGACGCTGGTCGCGGACCTGGAGACGGCCATCGCGCGCGGCTCGTTCCACCCGGTGATGCCGGTGTGCGCGGCGACCGGGCTGGGGCTGCCGGAGCTGCTGGACGGTATCGCGCGCGCCTTCCCGTCGCCGCTGGAGCACCCGTTGCCCGAGGTCACCGGCGTGGACGGGATCCCGCACCCGAGGCTGGCCGCCGACCCGGACGGGCCGCTGGTCGCCGAGGTCGTGCGGACCGCCGTCGACTCCTACGTCGGCCGGGTGTCGCTGGTGCGGGTGTTCTCCGGGACGTTGCGCCCGGAACGCCCGGTGCACGTGTCCGGACACGGCATGGCCGACCGGGGGCACGAGGACCACGACGTGGACGAACGCGTCGCGCACGTCTACTCGCCGCTGGGCGCGAACCTGCGCGAGGTGCCGTACTGCGTGGCGGGCGACCTGTGCGCGTTGACCAAGCTCGGCTCGGCGGAGACCGGTGACACGGTGTCCGCGCCGGAGCAGCCGCTGCTGGTCGCCCCGTGGGAGATGCCGGAGCCGTTGCTGCCGGTCGCGGTCGTGCCGCGCAGCCGCAGCGACGAGGACAACCTGGCGCGCAACCTGGGCAAGCTCGTCGCGGGCGATCCGACGCTGCGGCTGGAGCGCAACGCCGAGACGCACCAACTGGTGCTGTGGTGCATGGGCGAGGCGCACGCCGACGTCGTGCTGGCGCGGCTGCGGGCGGGTGGCGCGGAGGTCGACACCGAGCCGGTGCGGGTGGCGCTGCGGGAGACGTTCGCCGGGCAGGCCAAGGGCCACGGGCGGCACGTGAAGCAGTCCGGCGGGCACGGCCAGTACGCGGTGTGCGACGTGGTCGTGGAACCGCTGCCGCGCGGGTCCGGGTTCGAGTTCGTGGACAAGATCGTCGGCGGGGCGATCCCGAACCAGTTCATCCCCAGTGTGGAGAAGGGGGTCCGGGCGCAGCTGGAACGCGGGTTGCAGGGCGGGCACCCGGTGGTGGACGTGCGGGTGACGTTGGTGGACGGCAAGGCGCACTCGGTGGACTCGTCGGACGCGGCGTTCCAGACGGCGGGCTCGCTGGCGCTCAAGGACGCGGCGGTGAACGGGAAGACGTCGCTGCTGGAGCCGTTGGACGAGGTGTCGATCCGGCTGCCGGACGAGCACCTGGGCACCGTGCTGGGCGACCTGTCCGGTCGGCGCGGCCGGGTGCTGGGCACCGCGGCGGACACCGCCGGCTACACCGTGATCCGCGCCGAGGTGCCCGCGACGGAACTGCTCAGGTACGCGATCGAACTGCGCTCCCTGACGTCCGGCACGGGCACCTACACCCGCCGCTTCTGCCGCTACGACCCACTGCCGCAGGCCCTGGCCGCCCGGTCGTCGTGACGCGTGGTGCCGCGATGCCGGAGTCGCCCCGGCAGCGCGGTCCGTTGCGGCCCGGTCAGGTCCGGTCGACCCGCCGGCGGACGGGCGTCCTCACGTGTTCTGCGGGAAGCCGAGGTTGACGCCGCCGTGCGACGGGTCGAGCCAGCGGCCGGTGACGACCTTCGTGCGGGTGTAGAAGTGCACGCCCTCCGGGCCGTACGCGTGCGAGTCGCCGAACAGCGAGTCCTTCCAGCCGCCGAACGAGTAGTACGCCACGGGCACCGGAATCGGCACGTTCACGCCGACCATGCCCACCTCGACCTCGTTCTGGAACCGCCGCGCCGCGCCGCCGTCGTTGGTGAAGATCGCGGTGCCGTTGCCGTACCGGTTGCCGTTCACCACCTCCACCGCCTCGTCGTACGACGACACCCGCAGCACCGACAGCACCGGACCGAAGATCTCGTCCCGGTAGACCGCCATGTCCGTGCCCACGTGGTCGAACAGCGTCGGACCGAGCCAGAACCCGCCGTCCGCGCCGTCGATCGGGTGCCCCCGCCCGTCCACCACGAGCGACGCGCCCTCCGCGACCCCACTGTCCAAATAGGACGCCACCTTGTCCCGGTGCGCGCCGGTCACCAGCGGACCCATCTCGCAGCCGGGCCGGCGGCCGTCGCCCACGTGCAGCCCGGCGATCCGCGAGCGCACCTTCGCCACCAGCTCGTCGCCCACCGGGTCGACCGCGACGACGACCGAGATCGCCATGCACCGCTCCCCCGCCGAGCCGAAGCCCGCCGAGACGGCCGCGTCCGCGGCCAGGTCCAGGTCCGCGTCGGGCAGCACCACCATGTGGTTCTTGGCCCCGCCCAGCGCCTGCACCCGCTTGCCGTGCCGGGTCCCGGTCTCGTAGACGTACCTGGCGATCGGCGTCGACCCCACGAACGACACCGCCTTGACGTCCGGGTGCTCCAGGATCCGGTCCACGGCCTCCTTGTCGCCGTGCACGACGTTGAGCACACCGTCCGGCAACCCGGCCTCGGCGAACAGGTCCGCGATGAACACCGCCGCCGACGGGTCCTTCTCCGACGGCTTGAGCACCACCGTGTTGCCGCACGCGATGGCGTTGGGCACGAACCACAACGGCACCATGGCCGGGAAGTTGAACGGCGAGATCACCCCGACCACGCCCAGCGGCTGCTGGATCGAGTACACGTCCACCCGCGTGGAGGCGTTCTCGCTGAACCCGCCCTTGAGCAGGTGCGGGATGCCACAGGCGAACTCCACCGACTCCAGCGCGCGCTGGATCTCGCCCGCCGCGTCGGACAGCACCTTGCCGTGCTCGGCGGTCACGATCGCCGCCAGCTCGCCCTTGCGCGCGTTCAACAGTTCCCGGAACGCGAACAGCACGGTCGACCGCCGCGCCAGGGAAGCGTTGCGCCACCCGGTAAACGCCTCCCGGGCCGACGCCACCGCTTCGTCCACAGTGGACGCCGATGCGAAGTCGACCCGCGCCGCCACCTGCCCGGTGGCCGGGTCGTACACGTCGCCGCTGCGGGACGTCTCGCCGTCCCAGGGCTTTCCGCCGATCCGGTGGGTGATCCTCACAGCACGGCCCCCAGGATGCCCAGCGCTTCCTCGACCTCGTCCTCGGTCACCGTCATCGGCGGCGCGAGCCGGATCACGTTCCCGTACAGGCCGCCCTTGCCGACCAGCAGGCCGCGTTCCCGGGTGCCCTCCAGCACGGCCGCCGCCGCCTTCGGGTCCGGCTCGCCGGCCGGGCCCACCAGCTCGATGCCCACCATCAGGCCCTTCCCGCGTACGTCGCCCACGGCCGGCCGGTTCTCGGCGATGCCGCGCAGCCCGTCGATCAGCCGCTCGCCCAGCTTCGCCGCGTTCGCCTGGAGGTCGTTGTCCAGCAGGTAGTCCAACGTCGCCAGCGCGCCCGCCGTGGACACCGGGTTGCCGCCGAACGTGGAGATCGAGTTGGCCGTGATGCTGTCCATCAGGTCACCGCGCGCCACCACGCCGCCGATCGCGAGCCCGTTGCCCAGGCCCTTGGCGAACGTCATGGCGTCCGGCGTCACGCCATGCGCCTGGATGCCCCAGAAATGTTCACCCGTTCGGCCCCACCCGGTCTGCACCTCGTCCGACACGAACAGGATCCCGTACTCGTCCAGCACTTCCTTGAACGCGCCGAACAACCCGTCCGGCGGCAGCGAGAAGCCGCCGACGCCCTGGATCGGCTCGGCCAGCAGGCACGCCACGTCACCGGACGTGGTCGTCTCGATCACCTCGCGCAGGTCCGCGACGCACGCCTTGATGTAGTCGGCGTCCGACAGGTGCTTGAACGGGCTGCGGTACCGGTAGCCGCCGTGCACCCAGCTCACCTTGAGCGGGCTGAGCGAGGACGCCGACCAGCCCCGGTTGCCCGTGACGGCCATGCTCGCGAACGACCGGCCGTGGTAGGAGTTGCGCAGCGCGAGCACCTGGTCACTGCGGCGGAACCGGGTGGCCAGCATGAGCGCCGTCTCGTTGGCCTCCGTGCCGGAGTTGGTGAAGAACACCTTCGCGTCCGGGATGCCGGACAGCTCGGCGATCTTCTCCGCGAGCTCCACCTGGGCCCGGATCAGGTAGAGCGTCGAGCTGTGCAGCACGCCGGTGTCGAGCTGGGACCGGATCGCGTCGCTGATCTCGGCGACGTCGTAGCCGATCGCGTTGGTCAGGATGCCGGCGAAGAAGTCCAGGTAGGTGCGGCCCTCCCGGTCGGTCACCCGCCGCCCGGCCGCGCTCGCCAGCTCGATGGGCTGCTCGTAGTAGAGCGCCAGCCAGTCGGGCATGACCGCGCGGTGCCGCGCCAGCAGCTCGGCGTGCCCGCCGTCACCAGGTCCCATCATGTCCTCCTCAAGGGGCTTCCTGATGCAGGAGTCTGGTCGGGACACCGCAGCGCCGCCATGCACAACCTGTACCGCTTTTCGGCAGTTCCCATTACGTTGTGTCCATGTACCCGACGGTTGCGGAAGCCCTCGCCCTCCCGGTGATCCGCCAGGGCAAGCCGCGCGTGATCGCGGGGGCGGGCGGGATGCAGCGCCGGGTGCGCTGGGTGCACGTCGCCGAGATCGCCGAGATCGCCCAGTTGCTGCGCGGCGGCGAGCTGGTGCTGACCACCGGCATCGCCCTGCCCGACGACCCGGCGGGCCTCGCCCGGTACGTCGCCGACCTCGCCGAAGTCGGCGCGTCCGGGCTGATGGTGGAGCTGGTGCGGCGCTGGACCGACCAGGTGCCGAACGCGCTGGTCGCCGCCGCCGAACGGCACGACCTGCCGTTGATCACGCTGGCGCGGGAAACCCGGTTCGTGTCGGTGACCGAGGCCGTGGTGGCGCTGATCGTGGACGCCCAACTCGCCGAACTGCGGGCCGCCGAGCAGGTGCACGAGACGTTCACCGCGCTCACCGTCGCGGGCGCGGAACCGGCCGAGGTGCTGCGCGAGGTGGCCCGGACGTCCGGGCTGCCCGTCGTGCTGGAGACGCTGGGCCACGAGGTGCTCGCCTACGACGCCGCAGGTCAGGACCCGACGGCGCTGCTCGCCGACTGGGGCACCCGGTCCCGGGCGGTGACCGCGTCCGAACGCACCGGGTACCACGACGGGTCGGGCTGGCTGGTGACCGTGGTCGGGGCGCGCGGGGCCGACTGGGGCCGGCTGGTGCTGGTCTCCCCCGAGCCGCCGCCGCACCGGCACGTCGTGGTGGCCGAACGGGCGGCGTCCGCGCTGGCCGTGCACCGCCTGGTGGCCCGGGACCGGGAGTCGCTGGAACGCCAGACCCACCGCACCCTGCTCACCCAGCTGCTCGGCCACCCGCCGCACGACCTGCCCGCGCGGGCCGCCGCGTTGGGCGTGCCGTTAGAACGGCGGCAGCTGGTCGGCGTGGCCATCAGACCGGGTACCGCCACCGCGCCCGCCCAGGCACTGGCCAGCCAGGAGGTGCTGCGCGACCTGGCCGAGGCGACCGCGCTGGCGACCCGCCGGGTGACCGTGCCCGCGCTGGTCGGCGTCGTGGACGACACCAGCGTCCGCGCCCTGCTGTCCCTGCCGCCGGCGGCCGGCCTGGACGGCGTGCTGCGCCGGCTGGCCCGCGAGGTGCACCGCACCGCCGCCGCGACCCAGCACGCGCTGCCCGTGGTGATCGCCGTCGGCACGACCGTGTCGACGCTGCCCGACGTGCGGCGCAGTCTCGGCGAGGCCGCGCACATCGCGGGTGCGGCGCTGCGTTCACCGGGCAACCGGCTCTACCACCGGCTGGACGACGTGCGGCTGCGCGGCGTGCTGCACCTGCTGCGCGAGGACGAGCGCGTGCGTGCCTTCGCCGACCGCGAGCTCGGGCCGCTGCTGGCCCGGGACGACAACCAGGGCAGCCGGCTGGTGGAGCTGCTGCGCTGCTACTGCGAGCACGGCGGCAACAAGTCGGCGGCGGCCACCGCCGCACACCTGTCCCGGACCGCCTACTACCAGCAGTTGTCCCGGATCGAACAGGTCCTCGGCGTGTCGCTGGAGGACCCGGAGTCGGTGCTGTCGCTGTACGTCGCCCTGCTCGTGCACGAGATGGGCGAACGCTGAAACGGGGACCGCACCGGAGCGGTCCCCGTCCGACTCAGCCCAGGTGCGGCAGCTCGACCGGCGGCTTCGGGGCCTCCGGCACGCCCGGCAGCACGGGCTGCTGCACGGCCGGCGGCTTGACCTCGGGCGCGCCCGGCACCTGCGGCACCAGCGGCACCTGGACGCCGGGCAGCGCGCGCTCCTGCGGCGCGGTCAGCGCGGTCACCGCGTCCACCGTGCCCAGCGCGCCGGACGTGCCCGGCACGTTCGGCGTACCCGGCAGCTTGGGCAGCTGCGGCAGCTGCGCCGCCGGGGCCTTGACCGGCGCGGGCAGCTTCAGGGCCTGGCCGCTGAGCAGGTCGGTCGCGGCCTTGGTGCGGTCGGCGTCGGCGGTCGGCGCCGCGCCGAGCTTGCCGTCCACGTGGTCCAGCGGAGCCTCGGCGGCCGACGCGGTGCCGGCCAGCAGCGGGGACGCGCCGACCGCGAGCAGGGCGGCGGCACGCAGGATTCCACGGGTGCGGTGTGCAGACACGATGTTCCTATCCTTGTTGGGGACCGAACAGTTGACCTTTCCGTCATCGGCAGCCGGCCCCGATTCCCGTATCCGCTCGATCGGGTGATTGACCCTGCGTATTCCCCGTCACCCGATCGAACAAGGTCGAACCGAATCCCCCTCGGCAGGAATTCGCCCCGGAAATGCACTCGGACCGTCCACAGCGGACGGTCCGAGGCGGAACGCCCGCGCGGGCCCGCGCCGGGGAGACTCGGCACGGACCCGCGACGGGTTCCTTACATCCCCCAGGTACTAGGGGTTGGTGACCCCCAGCGTGTAACTGCCGGAGCCGCTGTACGCGTGCACCCGGTAGCGGTAGTAGCCGGGAGTGCCGCTGTAGGTGACCGTCTCGCTCGCGGCCGGGCTGTCGCCCTTGGCCACGTCGACCCACGAGCTGCCGTTCCACTTCTGGAGGTACAGGTCGAAGTCCGCACCGCTCGGACCGGCCAGGCAGCCGACGTGCGAGCCGGACACCGTGGACTGGTAGTAGCTGTTGTTCGGCTGGTACGCCTGCCCGCCCGAGTTCAGCGAGCCGTTGTAGCGCGCCTCCGCGCTGTCGCAGCCGGTCGGCGGGTTCGGGTTCCCGCCGCCGCCGGTGACCAGCGTGAGACCGTAGGTCTGGAGGATCTCGTTGACCGGCTGGAAGTACGTGGTGCCGCCGGACGAGCAGTTGCCCGAACCGCCGGACGTCACGCCCTGCGCCTGGTTGCCCGCCACCAGCGAGCCGCCGGAGTCACCCGGCTCGGCGCACACCGTGGTCTGGATCAGGCCGGTCACCGTGCCCTGCGGGTAGGTCACCGACGAGTTCCGGGCCTGGATGGTGCCGCAGTGCCAGCCCGTGGTGGAGCCGGACCGGCAGACCGTCGAGCCGACCGGTGCGTCCTGCGAGCCCGCCACGGACACCGTGCCGCCCGAGTAGTTGTTCACCAGGCCGCGCGGGGTGTTGCCGGCCCCGACCTGGACCCAGGCGTAGTCGTTGCCGGGGAAGCTGGAGCCCCGGAACGACCCGCTCGGGTTGGACGTGGACGCGCCCGTGGTGCCGCAGTGCCCGGCGGTGATGAAGCCGCCGTTCACCGAGAAGCCCACCGAGCAGCGGGTGCCGGCGCCGATGTTGTAGGCGTTGCCGCCGATCACGTCGATCAGCGGGCGCGGCGCCTCGTTCGTCGTCACGTACCGCACGGCGGACGCGTTGACACCGCTGGCGGCCACGAAGGCCCGTGCGGCGGACAGCCTGCCCACCTGCGACTTGACCACGACCGCGTTGGACGGCAGGTCGACGTACCAGCCGGGGACCGACTGCGGCGCCCTCGCCACGTTGCGGTCCAAAGTGGACTTGACCGCGTCCAGGTCGCGCTCGCTGCGCTGCACGAGCCGGCCGCGGCCACGACCGACCTGGTCCAGGTCGGCCTGGGTGGTGACGCCCACGGTCAGGGTTCCGGAGGCGTCGATCCACGCGCCGCCGAACCGGGTGTCCAGCCGCTTGCGCAGGTCGCGGGCCGTGTCACTGGACGCCTGGTCGGCCGCGAGCCGGCCCTTCGCCTGGTCGGCGGTCAGGCCGAGGTCGCGTTGGATGGCGGAGAGGATCTCGGTGTTCTGGTCCGCCGGCGCTGCCTGCGCGGTGGCGGACAGCGTGCCGGCGGCCACCAGCGCTGCGGCCAGCGCCAGTGGTCTCAACAGGGTTGACATGGGGACTTCTCCTCAAGGGAGGGCAGGGATTCCCCGTGAAAAGTATTTCGACCCGGCCGATCGCGGTAATACCGCTTGAGTCATAAGACCGTGTGATGTGCGGCATTCGGCTCAACGGCGATCACGGCACCGCCACCTGGTACCCGATCACACCGTACTCGGGATGCGACGGCAGCCACTGCGTGTAGCGCGGATTGCGCTCGGCCGTTTCCCGATACGACTCGCCCGCGTACCGGAGCACCTGCGGCCCGAACGTCGCGGCCGGGCTCTCCGGGTCCCAGCCGATGAGGTGCCGCCAGCGCAGCGGCACACCCGCGATGGGCATGGCCACCAGGCCGGGCGCGCGGCGGAACGTGGGCTGGCACAGCGCGACCACGTCGCCGGACTGGGCGAGGTCGATGCAGCTGTTGATGTCCACCTCGTACATCGTGCGCGGGGTGAACCCGGCCCGGCTGCACGCCGCGACGAAGCACTCCCCGAAGCAGCCGTCACCGGGCACCGCCGCCCAGTGCATGTCCTTGAGCGCCGCCAACTCCACCTCGTCCAACGCCGCCATCGGGTGGTCGTCGGGCACCAGCACGAACACCGGGTCGACCGCGATCACGCTCCAGGTGAGCCCGAACTCCGACGGCGGCGGCGCGTCACCGCAGACGCCGACCATCACGTAGTCCAGCCGCCCCTGGGCGACCGCGCCCGCGAGTTCCTCGTTCGACCACGACACCTGGGTGCTGACGTGTGCGCCGGGGTGCGACTCGGTGATCCGGTGCACGACGCCGCCGAGCATCGGCCCGTTCACCGCGCCCACCCGGTACCGCTCGCTGGGCAGGTTGTCGTCGACCAGCCGCAGCGCGTCCTCCTGGAGCCGGGAGAACGCGGGCAGCAGCACGCGGGCGCGCTCCAGCACGAGTTCGCCGAGCCCGGTCGGCCGCGCGCCCTTGTGGTCGCGCTCGAACAGCTTCCCGCCGAGCAGCGCCTCGATCCGGTGCAGTTGCGCGGTGAGCGCGGGTTGTGCCAGACCCAGCAACGAAGACGCCTTCGAGAGGCTCCCCGCGTCGGCGATCGCACAGACCACCCGCAGGTGTCGCAGTTCGAGCTTCATCCAACCGACGGTAGGTCACCGTTAACGGTGAGTCGAGGGCCTGTGGACACCAGGTTGCCCCATTCCGGACGCCCGGCGGCGGAACGTGGAGTGGCAACGGACAGAGTGTGCCCCGATCATGGCAAACGTGGACACTCTGACACTGCCCAGCGCACGCGGACCGACCCGAGGATGCCGGGATGGATATCGCGCCGATTCGCCCAACCTGAGGGGTGTTTCACGAGCGTAACAGGGGAGCGACCGATGGCCCTCGACTCCGCAACGCAGGTCACATCCGGTCCCGACGGACGCGTGGCGCTGCGTGATCATTCCGCGATCGCACAGAGCCCCTACTACAACCCCGAACTGGCCCCGGTGCCGTTGGAGCGGCGGACCTGGTCGACTTACAACTTCTTCGCGTTGTGGATGGGTATGGCGCACAACATCCCCAGCTACACGTTGGCCGCTTCGCTGGTGGCGTTGGGGATGGACTGGCTCCAGGCGTTCCTGACCATCACGCTGGGCAACCTGATCGTGCTGGTGCCGATGCTGCTCAACAGCCACGCGGGCACCAAGTACGGCATCCCGTTCCCGGTGTTCGCCCGGGCGTTCTACGGGGTGCGCGGCGCTAACCTGGTGGCGCTGCTGCGGGCGTTCATCGCGTGCGCGTGGTTCGGCATCCAGACCTGGGTGGGCGGCAAGGCGCTGCACGTGATCGTGGGCAGGCTGGCCGGCGTCGGCTGGACGAACGCGCCCGTGGTGCTGGGCCTGGTGTGGACGCTGTGGCTGTGCTTCCTGGGGTTCTGGGTAGTGCAGATGCTGGT
>CBHFOL010000205.1:0-14197 GCA_965995405.1 uncultured Saccharothrix sp. | reverse complement strand
GGGTCTTCCCCGCCGACAACGGCGAGATCACGATCCCCGTCTCGCCGAAGCGCGTCGTCGCCACCGGGTACGCCGTGCCCGCGATGCTGGAGGCCGACGCACCCCTGGTCGGGATCTCGACCTGGCAGCGGGGCATCCCGCTGATGACCGACGAGGACCGCAAGCGGTACGAGGAGCTGCCCAAGGTCGCCGGCGAGTCGGCCGCCGAGACCAACTACGAGGCCATCGCCCAGGCCGACCCGGACCTGATCGTGATCGGCGTGCCGAAGCCGGTGCTGGCCGACATCGACCTCAAGCGGCTCCAGGACATCGCCCCGGTGGTGGCCATCGGCCCGTCGGTGCCGTCGATGTGGCGCGACCTGTCCCGCAAGCAGGCCGACGCGGCGGGCGCGCTGTCCGCGTTCGACTCGGTCCGCGACGAGTACCAGGCCAAGGCCAAGAAGCTCAGCGAGAAGTACGCCTCCGTCCTGCCGGGCCTGAAGCTGGCCCACGTCGGCGCGTACGGCGAGGTCGCCAAGGGCAACTTCCAGCGCGAGTTCAACGGCTCGTGGGGCACCAACGTGGTGCAGGACCTGGGCGCGACCTACTACGGCCAGGTGAAGGTCAAGGGCGGCGGCTCGAAGGACGTCAGCGAGTACCCGTCGATCGAGGAGCTGCCGGCCGCGTTCGCGGAGGCCACCGCCATCACCTACTCGGTCAAGCCGGACGGCTCCATCCCGCCGCCGGTCCAGTACGTGATGGACTCGCCGCTGTGGAAGGAACTGCCGGCGGTCAAGGCGGGCAAGACCTACCCGCTGCGCTACACCGAGGCGGCCACCTACCGCTCGGCGATGAAGACGCTGGACGCGGCCGATGAGGCGTTCGCGCCACTGCTGAAGAAGTGAAGGGCACGCGCCGGGGGTCGGGCTCGTTGGCCGCGGTGCTGGTCGTCGCCCTGTTCGTCCTGGTCGGGGTGGCTGTGGTGAGCATCGGTGTCGGCGCGCACGCCGTCGCACCCGCGGAGGTCGTCCGGGCGATCCTGGACTTCGACGGGTCGAGCGACCACCTCGTGGTCCGCGACATCCGCGTGCCGCGTGCCGTCCTGGCCCTCGGCGCGGGCGCCGCGCTCGCGGTGGCGGGCGTGCTGGTGCAGGTGCTGTCCCGCAACCCGCTGGCGGAGCCGGGCGTGCTCGGCGTGACGGCGGGCTCGGGCTTCGCGATCACCATCGGCTCGGCGCTCGGGCTGACCGCGTCGTCGGTGGGCGAGCTGCTGGTGGCCGTGCTCGGCGCGGTCGTGGCGGCCCTGCTGGTCTACTCGGTCGGCCGAGGTTCCCCGCTGCGCCTGGTGCTGACCGGCGTGGCGCTCAGTTCGGTGCTGGCGGGCGTGTCCCTGGGGATGCGCCTGCTGCTGCCGGACGTGTTCGACGAGTACCGCTTCTGGGCGGTCGGCTCGCTGGCCGGCCGGGAGCAGTCGCCGAACACGCTGCCGCTCGTCGTGATCGCCGTGGCGGTGCTGTGCGCGCTGCTGCTGAGCAGGCAGCTGGACGTGATCGCGCTGGGCGAGAGCACGGCGCACGGGCTGGGCGCGAACGTCGGCCGGGTGCGGGTGGCGGCGCTGGTGCTGATCACCCTGCTCGCCGGCGCGGCGACCGCGATCGCCGGGCCGATCCTGTTCGTGGGCCTGATGGTGCCGCACCTGGCGCGTCGGCTGGCGGGCGCGTCCGTGCCGTGGATGGTGGCGTTCGCCACCGTGCTCGGCCCGGTGCTGTTGCTGGTGTCGGACATCGGGTCACGGGTGCTGCTGCCGACCGGCGAGGTGCCGGTGGCGATCGTGACCGCGTTCCTCGGCGGCCCGGTGCTGGTGTGGGCCGTCCGGCGGTACGGGGCGGCGCCGCTGTGACCGCTCTCGTGGTGCGCAAGGGCCGGCTCTCGGTCCGGGTGGAACGCCGGACGCTGGTGCTGATGTCCGTGCTGGTGCTGGTGATCGCGGGCCTGGGCCTGCTCGGGCTGTGCTACGGCCCGACGTGGGCGAGCCCGGCGAAGGTGTTCGACGCGCTGACCGGCGCGCGCGGCGGCTCGAACGTGGTGATCCGCGAATGGCGGCTGCCGCGGGTGCTGGCGGGCGTGGTGTTCGGCCTGGCGCTCGGTGTGGCGGGTGCGATCTTCCAGAACATCACCCGCAACCCGATGGGCAGCCCGGACGTGATCGGCCTGGACGCCGGCGCGTACACCGGGGCGCTGGTCGCGATCACCGTGCTGTCCGGCTCGTCCGCGCAGCTCGCGTTCGGCTCGGTGGCGGGCGGTGTGCTGACCGCCGCCCTGGTCTACCTGCTGTCGTTGGGCGGCGGGGTGTCCGGGCTGCGGCTGGTGGTGATCGGCATCGCGGTCAACGCCACGCTGACCGCCCTCAACTCGTGGATCGTGCTGCGCGCCGAACTGGAGGTCGCGATCGCGGCCGTCGGGTGGAGCGCGGGTTCGCTGAACGGCGTCGACTGGGGCGACCTGGTCATCCCGTTCGCGATCATCGCCGTTCTGCTGGTGTTGCTGGGTGTCCGGTCGCCCGCCGTGCAGCAGGCCGGGCTGGACCCGGCGGTCGCGGTGACCACCGGCGTCGGGCTGGAGCGGCTGCGGCTGCAACTGGTGCTGATCGGGGTCGGCTGCACGGCGACCGTGACGGCCGTGGCCGGGCCGATCGCGTTCATCGCGCTGGCCGCGCCGCAGATCGGCCGCCGGCTGGCCGGTGCGCCCGGAATCCCGCTGCTCCCGGCCGCCATGACCGGTGCGGTGTTGTTGCTGGGGGCCGATCTGGTCGCCCAGATGCTGCTCGCGCCGGTCGCCCTGCCGGTGGGTGTGGTCAGCACTGCCATCGGCGGCTGCTACCTGATCTGGCTGCTCGCGAAGGAGGTGCGGCGCTCGTGACGACGTTCCTGTCCGCCCAGGACGTCACCCCGCGCCACGAGGACGGGGTGGTGTCGACGCGGCGGAGCGTCGGCACCCCCGACTGGCCTGTCACTCGAATTCTCAGAGAAGGAGGTACAGCGCTCGTGACCTCGCTCCTGTCCGCCCAGGACGTCACACTGCGCTACGGCGACCGTGTCGTGTCGACGCGGTTGAGCATCGACATCCCCGACGGTGCGTTCACCGCCATCGTCGGCCCCAACGCCTGCGGGAAGTCCACGCTGCTGCGGGCGTTCGTCCGGCTGCTGCGCCCCACCGAGGGCAAGGTGCTGTTCGACGACCGCGAGGTCGGCACCTACCACAGCAAGGTGTTGGCCCGCCTGCTCGGCTTCCTGCCCCAGGAACCCGTCGCGCCCGAGGACATCCGGGTGCGGCAACTCGTCGCGCGCGGCCGGTTTCCGCACCAGTCGCTGCTGTCCACGTGGTCGGTCGAGGACGAGACGGCGGTGACCGAGGCGATGCGCGTCGCGGGCGTCGCCGACCTGGCCGACCGACCCGTCCAGGAGCTGTCCGGGGGACAGCGGCAGCGCGTCTGGGTGGCGCTGGTGCTCGCCCAGGACACCTCCCACCTGCTGCTGGACGAGCCGACCTCGTTCCTGGACATCACCCACCAGTACCAACTGCTGTCGCTGCTGGCCGGACTCCGCGACCGGGGCCGCACCGTGATCGCCGTGCTGCACGACATCAACCAGGCGTGCCGCTACGCGGACCACGTCGTCGCCATGAAGGACGGGCGGGTCGTCGCCGAGGGCGCGCCGTCCGACGTCGTGGACTCCGTGCTGATGAAAGAGGTCTTCGAGCTGCCGAGCGTCGTCGTCCCCGATCCCGTGACCGGCACACCGATGGTCGTGCCCACCCTGTAGCCCCCGAGGAGCCCCCGTTGAGCCCCGAGTCGAGCACCCTACCCGTCCAGTCCCTGTCCGCCGCCCCGTTCGCCGACACCGTCCTGGAGCTCACCGGGGCGCAACTCGGCATCTGGAACGCGCAACGCCTGGAACCCGATTCCCCGTACTACGTGGTGGGGGACGTCGTGGAGGTCCGGGGCGCGGTGGACGGCGGGCTGCTCGCCGAGGCGATCCGGGCCACGACGGAGGAAGCGGAGAGCCTGCGGCTGCGGGTGTTCGACACCCCGGACGGGCCGCGCCAGGTGGTGTCCGACGAGCCGGTGCCGCTGCCCCGGATCGTGGACCTGCGCGGGGAGCCGGACCCGGTCGCCGCCGCGCACGCGTTCGTGACGGCGGAACGGGAGCGGGTCGCCGAGGCGTGCCGGGGGATGGTGGACCGGAACCTGTTCTCGCACACCGTGTTGCGGCTGTCCGACGGCGAAGTCTGGTACACGCAGCTGGGGCACCACCTGGTGTTCGACGGTTACACGGCGGCGATGCTCGCCCGCCGGACGGCCGAGCGGTACACGGAGCTGGTCGCCGGAACGCCGTTGCCGCCGGGCGTGTTCGCGCCGTTCGCGGAGCTGGTCGCGGCGGACCTCGCCTACCGGGCGAGTGAGAAGGCCGGGCAGGACCGGCGGTACTGGGTGGAGCGGTTCACGCCGTTGCCGGAGTTGGACGATGCCGTCGTGGCGGACGGTCCGGCCGGCGGGACGTTGACCGCCCGTGCGGTCGTCCCGGCGGACGAGGTGGAGCGGCTGAAGGCGGCGGCCGAGCGGGAGAAGATCACCTGGGCCGAGGCGCTGATCGCGGTGTACGCGGCGTTCCTGCACCGGGTGCTGGGTCGTACGGACGTGGTGTTCGCGTTTCCGTTGATGTGCCGCACGGGCAGTGGGTTGCGCACGCCCGCGATGGCGGTGAACGTGTTGCCGCTGCGGGTGGATGTGCACGGCGGCGACCGGCTGGGCGACTTGGGCAAGCGGGTGGCGGGCGTGCTGCGCAAGATGCGCGTCCACCAGCGTTATCGGGGTGAGGACCTGCCGCGTGATCTCGCCGTGCCCGGTGCGGGTGCGCTGCTGCACGGCAGGGGGATCAACCTCAAGGCGTTCGACCTGGCCATCGACTTCGCCGGCGCGACCGGCGTCATGCGCAACGTGGCGGGCGGTCCGCCGGAGGACATGGGGCTGAGCGTCCTGCCGACGCACGACGGCGGCCTGCTGCTGGGCTTCGAGGTGGACGCCGGCACGCACGACCAGGCCGGGGTGGAGGGCAAGCTGACCGCGTTGCGCCGGCTGCTCGCCGACCTCACGGACGGCCGGGCGGTGGGACAGGTGGACCTGCTGCCGCCCGCCGACCGGGACCGGCTGCTGGGGGAGTGGTCGCCGCCCGCGCTCGCGGGTGAGCCGCGTGAAGTGGTGTCGCTGCTGGACGAACTGGTGCCGGACGCCGTCGCCCTGGTGTGTGGTGACGAGCGGCTCACGTCGGCCGAGCTCGCGGCGCGGGTGCACCGGCTGGCCCGCGTGCTGCGGGCGCGGAGTGTCGGACCGGATGACGTGGTGGCGCTTGCCTTGCCCCGTTCGGCGGACCTCGTGGTGGCGTTGCTGGCCGTGCTGGACGCTGGAGCCGCGTTCCTGCCGTTGGACGTGGAGCACCCCGTCGAGCGGTTGCGTGAGCTGGTGGTCGACGCAGGCGCAAAGCTTGTGGTGGCAGTGGAAGTTACCGCCGATATCTGTCCACAAGGGACTGAAACGCTTCGGCTGGACGACAGCGGTGTGCAGGCGGAACTGGCCGCTTCGAGCGCCAAACCGCTTGCCGGCGAGTACCACCCGGACCGGCTGGCGTACGTCATCTACACGTCCGGCTCCACGGGCCGCCCCAAGGGTGTGCTCGGCCGCGCCGCCGGCCTGGCGGCCCTCGTGCACCACCACCGCTCGACCACCGTCGCGGACGCCGCGCGCACCGCCGGGCGACGGCTGCGGGTCGCGCACACCTACTCGTTCGCCTTCGATTCGGCGCTCGACCAACTGCTGTGGCTGTTGTGCGGCCACGAACTGCACGTCTACGACGCCGAACTCGCCCGTGACGCCGACGACCTGTTGGCCGCCTACACCCGGGACCGGATCGACGTCGTGGACACCACCCCGTCCATGGCCGCCCCGCTGGTCGAAGCGGGCCTGCTGCACGGTGACCACCGTCCGGTGCTGCTCGTCCTGGGCGGCGAGGCCACCCCGCCGGGCCTGTGGCGGCGGGTCGTGCGCTCCGGTGTCGAAGCACGCAACATGTACGGGCCGACCGAGGCCGCCGTGGACAGCACCAGCGCCCGCCTTGCCGGCGACGAGCCCACCATCGGCCACCCGCTGCCCGGAACCCGGGTTTACGTGCTGGACAACGCATTGCGGCCGGTGCCGCCCGGTGTGCGCGGCGAGCTGTACCTGGCCGGGCCGCGGCTGGCCCGCGGCTACCTGGGCCGGCCGGCGCTGACCGCGGAGCGGTTCGTGGCCGATCCGTTCGGCGCTCCGGGCGACCGCATGTACCGCACGGGCGACCTGGTCCGCTGGACGCCGCGCGGCCTGGAGTACCTGGGCCGGCACGACGGCCAGGTGAAGGTCCGGGGCCACCGTGTGGAGGTCGGCGAGGTGGAGGGTGTGCTGGGGTCTGTCGCCGGGGTCAGCGCGGCGGCTGCCGCCGTCCGCACCGGCACCGGGACCGCCCGGCTGGTCGGCTACGTCGTGCCCGCTGTCGGGGCCTCGCTCACGCCGGACGCCGTGCGTGCCGCCCTCACCGACCGGGTGCCCGACCACCTGGTGCCGTCCGTGGTGGTCGTGCTCGACGCGCTGCCCGTCACGGTGAACGGCAAGCTGGACCGGGCCGCGCTGCCCGAGCCCCGGGTGGCCGGTGGCGGCCGTGCCCCGGCCACCGAACGGGAACGGCTGCTGTGCGCGGTCGTGGCCGAGGTGACCGGCGCGGAGCACGTCGGCGTGGACGACGACTTCTACGCCCTCGGCGGCGACAGCATCACCGCCATCAGCGTCAGCAGCCGACTGCGCGCCCACGGCCTGGAGCTCAAGCCCCGCGACCTGCTGGCCAGGCGCGGACTCGCGGCGCTCGCCGCAGCAGCCCGCGAGATCGGTGAGGCCGCCGCGGTCGTGGACGAGCCGACCGGGCCGGTGCCCGCGCCGCCGATCGTGCGTGCCCTGCTGGACCCGCATCCCGACCTGGGCACGGTCGCCGGATACGCCCAGTGGACCGCGCTGTACGTGGACGACGTGCTCTTCGGCGACCTGGTGCGGGCCGTCCGCACAGTGCTCGACCACCACGACGCCTTGCGGCTGGTGGTCGGCCCGTCCGGTGAGCTGGTGGTGCGTCCGCGCGGCACGGTCGAGCCGGACGTGCGCGAACTGGCCGGCGACGTGACCGCCGTAGCCGAAAAGCTGGCCGCGTCACTGGATCCGGTGGCCGGCGACCTGGTGCGGGTGGCGCTGGTGCGCACCCCGGCCGGTGAACCGGACCGGCTCGTGATCGTCCTGCACCACCTCGTGGTGGACGGCGTGTCGTGGCGCGTCCTGCTGCCCGACCTGCACGCCGCCTGCGACGGGGCCGTACTCGCCCCGGCCGGCGCATCCTGGCGGCGGCACGCGCTGCTGCTCGCCGAACAGGCCGAAACCGGTGCCCGGCGCGGCGAACTGGACCACTGGCGGCGTGCGCTCGACAGCTTCCGCATCGGCCACCGCCCGCTCGACCAGGCCGTCGACAAGGTGTCCACCGCCTACCGCAGCACGACTGTCGCACCGGCCGAGGTGACCGCCGCGCTGCTCACCACCCTGCCCACGGCCTACCGGGCCGGCGTGGACGACGTGCTGCTCGCGGCGCTCGTGCTGGCGCTGCGGCGGTACGGCGTGCGGGACGACGTCACGGTCACCGCCGAGGGCCACGGGCGCGAGCACCCGAGCCTCGACCTGTCCCGCACGGTCGGCTGGTTCACCAGCGAGTACCCGGTGCGGGTGCCCGCCGACGCGGTGCGCTCCGACGGCGACTTCGCCGACGCGCTGGCCGGTGGCGACGCCGCCGGTCGGCTGCTGCGGGCCGCAAAGGAGGCCAAGCGGGCCGTCCCGGACGGCGGCCTGGGCTACGGCGTGCTGCGCCACCTGGACCCGGCTGCCGGACTGTCCGCCACGCCGCCACCGGACGTGCTGCTGAACTACCTCGGCCGGTTCGCCGCACTGCCCGGCACGGGCTGGCGGCTGCCCGAGGGCGACGCGTTCGCGGTCGTCGAGCCGCCCGCCAAGGCGCTGGAGCAACTGTTGGCGCTCAACTGCTTCGTCCGCGAGGACGGCGAGGCCCGGTTGGCCGTCGAGTGGACCGCCGCCCGCGAGGTGCTGCCGCCGCGCGCCGTCGAACGACTCCAGTCCGCCTGGGACGAGGCCCTGTCCGCACTCGCCGCGCACGCCAAGCGCATCGGTCCGGACGGCGGCGGGCTCACCCCGTCCGACCTGCCGCTGGTGGACCTCGACCAGGACACGATCAACGCCATCGAGGCCGCCGGCCGCATCGAGGACGTGCTGCCCGCCGCCCCGTTGCAGGTCGGACTGGCGTTCCACACGTTGGCGCGCGGCGACCAGGACACCGATGTCTACGTGGTGCAGGCGGCGACCCTGCTGCACGGCGACCTGGACCCGGAACGGATGCGTGCCGCCGCGAGGGAACTGCTGCGACGCCACCCGGCGCTGCGCGTCCACCTGTACTCCACCGACGACGCCGTGGTGCAGGTCGTGCCCGCCGACGTGCACCTGGACTGGCGGCACGTCGACCTGTCCAGCGACAACACAGTGAACACCGACGACACCGGGAAAACGAGCACCGCCGAATTCCGCGCCGAGCTGGAGCGCCCGTTCGACCCGCACCGCCCGCCGCTGATCCGGTTCCTGCTGGTCACCCTGGGCAGTGCCGAGCACCGCCTGGTCATCACCGTCCACCACGCGCTGCTGGACGGCTGGTCGATGCCGCTCGTCGGCCGAACCCTGCTGGCCACCTACGCCGAACTGGGCGGCGGACCGCCCGCGCCGGTCGCCCCGTCGCAGACCGAGTACCACCGCTGGCTGGCCGGCCGCGACCACGACGCCGCACTGGACGCGTGGCGCGAGGCCCTGTCCGGCGTCGACGGCACCCACCTCGCCCCGGCCGGCGTAACGTCCATAGTGGACCGTCCGGAACGCGTGATGGTCGGCCTGGGCACGGAATTCAGCGCACGCCTGCGCGCGTTCGCCCGCGAACGGGGCATCACGCCCACCGCCGTGCTGAACACCGCCTGGGGCGTGCTGCTGGGCCGGCTCACCGGACGCCAGGACGTCGTGTTCGGCTGCCCGGTCTCCGGCCGGCCCGCCGAAGTGCCCGGCGTCGAGTCGATGATCGGCCAGGTCGGCGGTACGATCCCGGTGCGCGTCCGGCACACCCTCGCCGACACCGCCGCCGACCTGCTGGACCGCGTGCACGCCGAAGCCCTGGCACTCGCCGAGCACCACCACGTCGGCCTGCCCGACATCCAGCGCGCGGTCGGCGCGGGCGAGCTGTTCGACACCATGCTGGTGATGGAGAACTTCCCGCTCTCCACCCGCCACCGCACCACCCTCGCACCCGGCCTGGACCTCGTCGGCGTCGACATCACCGACGCCACGCACTACCCGCTGACCGTCATCGTGCTGCCGGACGACGAGATCACGCTCGGCCTCGGCTACCAGCCACACCTGTTCGACGAGGCCACGATCCGCGCCTACGGCCGCTGGCTGCGCAACCTGCTGCACGGCATCGTCGCCGATCCATCCCGGCCGGTCGCGACCCTGCCCGCGCTCGACGCGGACGAACGGAACGACGTGCTGCGGCTGGGCGTCGGCCCCGAGCCCCGCCGGGAACGCGGCGGCTGCCTGGCGGAGTTCGGGCGGTGGGTCCACCGCACCCCGGACGCGGAAGCCGTGGTGTGCCGCGACCGTTCGCTCAGCTACGCCGAGCTGGACCGCCGGGCCAACCGCCTGGCCAACGCCCTGCTCGACCGGGGCGTGCGGCCCCAGGACCCGGTGGCGGTGCTGCTCGGCCGGGACGTCGAGATGGTCGTGGCGCTGTTCGGGGTGCTGAAGGCCGGCGCGGTCTACGTGCCGATGGACCCCGACTACCCGCGCGACCGGCTGGCCTTCATGCTGGACGACGTCGTGCCCGCCGCCGCTGTGTCCACTGTGGACGTTCCGGTGGCCGTGCCGGTGATCGACCCCACCGGGTTGGCCGGCCCGGACACCGATCCGGTCGACGCCCGCCGGGGCATCACCGACGACTCGCTGGCCTACGTCATCTACACCTCGGGCACCACCGGAAAGCCCAAGGGCGTCGGGATTCCGCACCGGGGCGTGCCCAGCCTGGTCGCGCTCCAGGAGGACGTCGTCGGCATCGGCGAGCGCGAGCGCTACCTGCACTTCGCGTCGACCAGCTTCGACGTGGCGTTCTGGCAGTTCATGCTCCCGCTGCTGTCCGGTGGCACGTGCGTCATCGCGCCCGAGGAAGTCCGCGTGCCCGGTGACGAGCTGCTGGACTACATTGCCGAGCACCGGGTGACCGGCGTGAACCTGCTGCCGTCGTTCCTGGCCGCGATGCCCGACGACCGCACCGTCCCGCCGGACGTGTTCTTCGTGGTCGGCGCGGAACGGCTGGACCCCGAGCTGGCCCGCCGCTGGGGCGACCGCCGGGCGCTGTTCAACGCCTACGGTCCCACCGAGGTCACCATCAACTCGGTCACCTGGCACTACGACCCCGCCGACCCCGGGCCGCTGCCGATCGGCCGGCCCGACCCGGAGGTGCGCGCCTACGTGCTGGACGCCGGTCTCCAGCCGGTCGGCGTGGGCGTGACGGGCGAGCTGTACCTGGCGGGCCCGAAGCTGGCGCGCGGCTACCTGAACCGGCCCGGCCTGACCGCCGAGCGGTTCATCGCGGACCCGTTCGGCCCGGCGGGCGAGCGGATGTACCGGACCGGTGACCTGGTGCGGTGGCGGGACGACGGGCAGATCGTGTTCCTGGGGCGCGCCGACCACCAGGTCAAGGTGCGCGGCTTCCGGATCGAGCTGTCCGAGATCGAGACCGTGCTGACCCGGCACCCGGACGTGCGGGCGTGCGCCGTCATCGTCCGCGAGGACCGGCCCGGCGACCGCAGGCTCGTCGGCTACGTCATCCCGGTCGACGGCGCGCGGCCGTCGGCGGAGCTGCTGCGCGGGCACCTGGCGGCGGAACTGCCCGACTACATGGTGCCGACCGCGTTCGTGGAGCTGGACCTTATGCCGTTGGGTCCCAGCGGGAAGCTCGACCGGGCCGCGCTGCCCGCGCCGGAAGTGCGCGCGGTGGAGGCCCGGGAACCTGCGACGCGTGCCGAAGCGGTGCTGTTGGGTGTGTTCCGGGAGGTGTTGGGCGAGCACGTCAACCTGGAGGACACGTTCCTGGACGTGGGCGGCGACAGCATCGTGTCGCTGCGGGTGGTGTCCCGGGCCCGCCGTGCGGGGCTGAGTCTGACCGCGCGTGACGTGTTCGAGGGCGGCACGGTCGCCGGCATCGCCGCCCGCTGCGGGGTGCCGGAGGAGGTGGACGACGCGCCGGCCGTGGGCGACGCGCCGCTCACGCCGGTCATGCGGGCGATGGTGCGGCGGGGTGCGGCGGACGGGTTCTGCCAGTGGGTCGAGGTCTGCGTGCCGCCGGGTGGCGACGTCGTGAAGTGGCGTGCCGTGCTCGACGTGGTGCTGGCGCGGCACGACGTGCTGCGCGCCCACTTGGCGGACGTCGGCGGCGAGCCGGTGCTGCGGATCCCGGCCGTGGGTGCGGTGACCGGCGCGGACGTGCTGACCCACGTCGTGGCCGGTGAACTGCGTACCGTGGTGGACGAGCAGATCGCCGCCGCCCGCGACGCGATGGACCTGTGTACCGGGCCGTTGCTGCGGGCCGTGTGGGTCGACGCGGGACCGGAACGGCCCGGCCGGCTCGCGCTGGTCGCGCACCACATCGTGGTCGACGCCGTGTCCTGGCGTGTCCTGCTGGACGACATCGCCCACGTTCACGCCAACGGGGGAGTACTGCCCCGCCACGGCCGGTCGTTCCTCGGCTGGGCACAGGCACTGCGCGACGCCGTACCGCACCGCCGAGCCGAACTCCCGCACTGGCAGTGGGTGGCCGAAGCGCCGGACACCCCCGTCGCTGCCCCGCTCGACCCCGTCCGGGACACCGCCGGCACCGCCCGCCACCACATCGCCGGCCTGGACCCGGCCACGACCCGGACCGTCCTCACCACCCTGCCCGCCGCACTGCGCACCACACCGGACACCGTCCTGCTGACCGCGCTGGCCCGCGCGGTCGCCGCGTGGCGCGACGTCGAGCCGGACCTGCTGGTGGCACTGGAAGGCCACGGGCGTCCCCACCACCTCCCGGACCGCTCCGGCCCGGTCGACCTGGCCCAGACCGTCGGCTGGTTCACCACCGTCCACCCCGCCCGCGTGGCGGTGCCGGAAGGCAGCGTGCCCGAGGCCCTGACGGCCGTCCGCGAACAGCTGGCGGCAGCGGGCGACGGTCTCGGCCACGGCATCCTCGGCGACGAGGCCCCGTCCCGGGAACCGGAGATCAGCTGGAACTACCTCGGCCGGTTCCCGGACACCCCGGACACCGAGACGCCGTGGCAGTCCCCGCCGGACGCCGACCCGCTCGGCTCGGGCGGCTCCGCCGACCTGCCGCTGCCACGTGCCCTGATGGTCGACGCCCTGGTCCGGGACGACGCGCTCGGCGTCCGGTTCACCTGGCCCGCCGCGCTGTTCGCGGAGTCCGACATCGCCGACCTGGCCGACCGGTTCCGCGCCGAACTGGTCCGGATCGCCCGCGACCCGGCGGTCGACGTCCTCGGCACCGGGGGAGAAGTGCTGCCGCTGACCCCGTTGCAACAGGTCGTGCTGCGGCACACCGGCCCCGACGACCCCTACACCGTGCAGGCGGCGTTCACGCTGTCCGGCGCGCTCGACGTGGACGCACTTCGTGAGGCCGCCGACGACCTGCTCCGCCGCCACCCGAACCTCGGCGCGGCGTTCCCGACCGGCTGGGACGTGCAGCTCGTCCCGGCCGACCCGCGCTCGGGATTCCGGGTGCTCGAAGTGTCCGAAGTGGACACTGTGGAACGGGCGCTGGACGCCGATCTGGCCGAGCCGTTCGACCTGGTGTCCGGACCGCCGATCCGGCTGACCGTGCTGCGCCAAGCCCCGGACCGGCACGTCGTCGTGCTCACCAGCCACCACGTGCTGTCCGACGGCTGGTCGGCCCCGCGCATCCTCACCGGCCTGTTCACCCGCTACGCCGGCCGCGCGCTGCCCGAGCCCGTGCCGTTCGCCCGGTACGTGAAGTGGCTGACCGACCGCGATCCCGCCGCCGACCTGACCGCCTGGCAGGCCGAACTGGACGGCGTGGGCGAGGGCGACCACCTCGTGGGCGACCGGCCGGTCCCGATCGGCGCGGCCGACCCTGCCCTGTTCACCGTGGACGCAGCCCTGGTCGCCGACCTGACGAGCGCCGCCGCGAGCAGGGGCCTGACCCCCAACACCCTGTTGCAGGGCGCGTGGTCGGCGGTGCTCGCGGCCCGCTCCGGCCGGCGTGACGTGTGCTTCGGCGTCATGGTCTCCGGCCGCACCGCCGACGTGGACGGCGTGGAGGAGATCATCGGCCTGCTGGCGAACACCGTGCCGGTGCGCGCCCGCTTCACCGGCACCGTCGCCGACGTGCTGACCGACCTCCAGACACGCCAGCAGGCCATGCTGGACCACCACCACGTGCGCCTGGCCGACCTGGAACGGCTGACCGGCCGGCAACGGCTGTTCGACAGCCTCGTGGTGTTCGAGAACTACCCGGTCGACCCCGCGAAGCTGCGCGAACCGGCACCCGGCCTGACCGTCACCGCGACCAGGTTCCGCGAGCGCACCCACCACCCGGTGACGCTCACGGTCGTGCCCGGCGCGGACGGCTGGCAGGGTGTTCTGGGCTGCCAGGCCGGGCTGTTCCGCCCCGACGAGGTCCAGGCGCTGGCCGACGACCTGCTGCGGGTGCTGCGCGACCTGCCGCAGCGGTTCGACGCCGACGCCGACGTGCTGCTGGAGGGGTGGTGACCGGCGTGCGGTCCACAGTGGACGCCGGGCTGTGGCGCACCGCGTTCACCCTGGTCCTCGGCACGTTCATGGCGACGTTGGACAGCACGATCGTGCTGGTCGGCGTGGACACGCTGGCCGACCGGTTCGACGCGTCGGTGACCGACGTCCAGTGGGTCACCACGGCCTACCTGCTCGCGGTCGTCACGGCCGTGCCCGCGTCGGGCTGGCTGGCCG
>CBHFOL010000204.1:0-14261 GCA_965995405.1 uncultured Saccharothrix sp. | reverse complement strand
GCATCTTGGCGACTTCCATGAAGAAGTTCATGCCGATCGCCCAGAAGAACGACAGGCGCGGCGCGAACGCGTCGACGTCCAGGCCCGCGTCCCGGCCCGCCCGCAGGTACTCCACGCCGTCCGCCAGCGTGTACGCCAGCTCCAGGTCGGCCGTCGCACCCGCTTCCTGCATGTGGTAGCCGGAGATGGAGATGGAGTTGAACTTCGGCATCCGCTGCGAGGTGTAGGCGAAGATGTCGGAGATGATCCGCATCGACGGGCGCGGCGGGTAGATGTAGGTGTTGCGGACCATGAACTCCTTGAGGATGTCGTTCTGGATGGTCCCCGCGAGCAGTTCCGGCGCGACACCCTGCTCTTCCGCCGCCACGACGTAGAGCGCCAGCACGGGCAGCACCGCGCCGTTCATGGTCATCGACACCGACATCTTGTCCAACGGGATGCCGTCGAACAGCTGCCGCATGTCGTAGATCGAGTCGATCGCCACGCCCGCCATGCCGACGTCGCCCGCCACACGCGGGTGGTCGGAGTCGTAGCCCCGGTGCGTGGCCAGGTCGAACGCCACCGACAGGCCCTTCTGCCCGGCCGCGAGGTTGCGCCGGTAGAAGGCGTTGGATTCCTCGGCGGTGGAGAAGCCCGCGTACTGCCGGATGGTCCACGGCTGGTTCACGTACATCGTCGGGTACGGGCCACGCAGGAACGGCGCGATGCCCGGGTACGTGCCCAGGAAGTCCAGGCCCTCGGTGTCGGCGGCGGAGTAGACCGGCTTGACGCCGATGCCCTCCGGGGTCTCCCAGGTCAGCGCGTCCGCGCCCTTGCCGGTGGCCTCGTGCAGCGCCTGCTGCCACTGCTCGGCCGTGGCCGTGGTCGGCTCGCCCAGGTCGATGTCGGCGAAATTCGGGATCATCGCTCCACTCCGAGGAACTCGAAGGTGTGCTCCAGCACCCGCAGCGCCGGACAACCGGTGTACACGTACTCGTCGATCTGGGCGTCCGACTTCTTGCCCGCCAACAGGATCCTTTCCGCCCCGGCCTCGCGGAGCGCTTGGGCGACGGGTGCGGCCAGCTCGGCGTAGCTCGTCTCGCTGCCGCACAGGCAGGCTATCCGCGCGCCGCTCCCCCGAAACGCCGCGACCACGTCTTCGGCGGTCTTGGCCGGGCCGCCGTTGGGCGTCTCGATCCCGCCCGCCTGGAACAGGTTCGCGGCGAACGTGGCCCGCGCGGTGTGCGCGGACACCGGGCCGAGCGTCGCCAGGAAGACCTTGGGACGCTCGGGTGCCGCGTCGGCCGCGTCCCGCAGCGCCTCGAACGCCTGCGCGTACCGGACGCGCGGCAGCCCGCCGCCCGGTTCCCGCGGTGCGGGTTCACGGACCACGGGCTGTTCGGTGAGGTTCGGGAACTCGCTGACGCCCGTGATGGCGTCGGTGCGATCGGCCAGGTTCGCCGACCGCTCCGCCCAGGTGGCCGCGATCCGGTCGGTGACCAGGGAGAACGCCGGGAGCAACCCGCCCGCCGCCTCGATCTCCCGGAACCACGCCCAGGCGGCCCGCGCCAGTTCGTCGGTGAGCCGCTCCACGTACCAGGAGCCGCCCGCCGGGTCGATCACGCCCGCCAGCCGCGACTCCTCAAGCAGCAGCGACTGGGTGTTGCGCGCGATCCGGCGGGAGAAGTCGTCGGGCAGGCCGATCGCGTGGTCGAACGGCAGCACGGTCACCGCGTCCGCCCCGCCCAGGCCCGCGCCGAAGCACGCGACGGTGGTGCGCAGCATGTTCACCCACGGGTCGCGGCGGGTCATCATCGCGGGCGACGTCACCGCGTGCTGGAGCTGCGGGCTCGACGCCTGCGCGACCTCGGTGACCCGCGCCCACAGCCGGCGTGCGGCGCGGAACTTCGCGATGGTGAGGAACTGGTCGGCGGTCGCCGCGTACCGGAACTCCAGCAGCCGCACCGCGTCCTGCGCCGAGAGCCCCTGCGCGGTCAGTTCCCGCAGGTAGGTGACGCCGGCCGCGAGGGAGGCACCAAGTTCCTGCGCGTCCGAGCCGCCGGCCTCGTGGAACGGCAGCCCGTCCACCACGACCACCCGCAGCTCGGGGAACGCACGGGCCTTCGCCACCAGTTCGCGGAGCGCCGCGAAGTCCGGGTCGGCACCGGTCCGGGCCCGCACGCCGATCGGGTCCGCGCCCACGTTGCCCCGGACCTCACTGGCCAGGACGGGTCGCTGATCCCAGATGCGCAGCAGCTCCAGGCCGGACGTCCGGAAGTCCGCGCCCGCGTCCAGCACGATCGGCGCGAGGTCCAGGTAGACGTCGGCCAGCACGTCGTCCAGCCGGTCCGCGGGGAGGTACTTCAGCCAGAGGGACGTGACGCCGTTCTCCAGGTCGGCCATCACGGTGTTGCGGTCGGCCACCGCGTGCTGCTGGCGGACGTCCCAGCCGGCCACCGCGCCCTGCGGCCGGCCACCCCTGGTGAACGGGGCCAGACCGGGGAACCCGCTCGGCGGGGCCACGTCGGCCGCGGTGTAGAGGGGTTGGACGCGCACACCGTCGTAGGTGGTGGTCACCAGCGACTCGAATTCCGCGCCCGACTTGCGGAGCACGCCCTGGACCAGGTCCAGCCACTGCTCCCGGTCGGGATCGGGGAATTCGGCGGCCAGCGCCAGGTCGCCAGTCGGCTCCATCATGCTCCGCAGTGTTACCCAGTAGTACATCGGCGGCTATGTGAGTTTCACCGCCGTGAACGATGCAGCCGGTGTTCCACGCCGGGTAAGAATGTCCCGGTGGATTCCGAGCGCCTGATCGCGGGCCGCTACCGCCTGCGGCACGTCCTGGGACGCGGCTCGATGGGCACGGTCTGGGCCGCGCACGACGAGGTGCTGCGCCGTGACGTCGCGGTCAAGGAGGTCCTGGTCCCGCCCGGGATGCCCGACGTGGAGGCCGACCTGCTGCGCGAGCGCACCCTGCGCGAGGCCCGCTCGGTGGCCCAGCTGGCTCACCCGAACGTGGTCACGCTGTACGACGTGGCGCAGGTCGACGGCGACCCGTACGTGGTGATGGAGCTGGTGCCGTCCGAGTCGCTGGCCGACCTGGTGCGGCAGCGCGGCCCGTTGACCGCCGAGCAGGGCGCGGTGGTGGCGGACGCCGTGGCGGCGGCGTTGCAGGCCGCCCACCGGGCCGGGATCACGCACCGGGACGTGAAGCCGGGCAACGTGCTGGTCGCCGACGACGGGCGGGTGAAGCTGACGGACTTCGGCATCGCGCGCAACGTCGCCGAGGCCACCCTGACCGGGCGTGGCATCGCGCTGGGCACGCCCGCGTTCATCGCGCCCGAGGTGGCGGCGGGCGGCGCGGTGTCGCAGGCGGCCGACCAGTGGTCGCTGGGCGCGACGCTGTTCGCGGCGATGACCGGTCAGCAGCCCTACGAGGGCACCAACGTCATGCAGACCATCCACCTGGTCATCAACGGCGAGGCGCCGCCCGCGTCGGCGTGCGGTGAGCTGGAGACCGTCGTGGCGGGTCTGATGGCGAAGGACCCGGAGACCCGGATGTCGCTGTCCGACGTCCGGCGGGAGGTCCGGCCGCTGCTGCCCGAGCCGGGCACCGACGTGTTCCCGACCGACGCGGAGACCCGTCCCGTGGTCGAGATCGTCCGGCCGCCGGTCAAGGCCCCGATCCCGCCGGGTACGCCGCTGGCCGCCGACCCCGGCCCACTGCCGTTCGACCGGGCCGCCCGGGAGCTCCCGGCCCGCCGGTGGACCGCCGTGGTCGCGATCGCCGCGCTGGTGCTGTTCGCGATCGGGGGCAGCGCGGGGTTCGCCATCACCCGGACCCTGGCGGGCGCGTCGCTGCTGCCGCCGCCGTCCGGCAGCACCCCGAAGCTGCCCGCGATCACCAACGAGGTGTCGCTGCGGGCCATCACCGAGACCGCCGCGAACGCCAACGGCGAGCAGGGCGCGAAGTTCACCATCGAGGTGGGCGCGGACTGGACGAGTTTCCTTGAGCAGCGGACGAACAAGGGGCTGATGCCGAGCACCGTCGTGCACCTGGTCGCGCCGACCGGCGTGTACGAGGTGACGGTGCAGCGGTTCGCGGACTACTACCCGAAGCACTCGTTGGACGAGTACCTGGCGCTGGTCCGCACGCGGTGGCCGAAGGACCAGTACTTCGGCGAGGCCCGGGACGTCACCGACCCGCTCGACCCGAACGGGCCGGAAGCTCCGTTGCAGTTCAGTTATCGCACGGTGGAAAAGGCGACCGAGCTGGGCTGGGGCTCCCCCGCCAACCGCACGGATCTCCGTCGTTCCCGCTACTCCCGGGTGCTGCCGCACGGCACGGACCTGTGGGTGGTGGAGGTGGCGTTTCCCACGGAGCAGGAGGAAGTCGGGCGCGACAAGCTCTTCAACGCCATCGCCGGCACGTTCAGCGTCGGGTGATCGTCGGGCAGGGGCGGTGGGAGCGGTCGGATATTAGGCTCGTCGGCGTGACCGCGATCAGTGAAGACAGTGCTCTGGAAGTGCAGGCGGCGGCCGTTCTCGCCGAGCGGACCGGGGTGGACCGGCATGACATCGCCGTGGTGCTCGGATCGGGGTGGCGGCCCGCCGCCGACCTGATCGGCGAGCCTGCCGCCGAGGTGCCGATGGGCGAGCTGCCCGGGTTCGAGGCGCCCACCGCGTTCGGGCACGGCGGGACGATCCGGTCGGTGCCCGTCGGCGAGCGGAACGTCCTGGTGCTGCTCGGGCGCACGCACGGGTACGAGGGCAAGGGCGTGCGGAAGGTCGTGCACGGTGTGCGGACCGCCGCCGCGGCCGGTGTCCGTTCGGTGGTGTTGACCAACGCGGCCGGCGGGTTGCGGCAGGGCATGTCGGTCGGGCAGCCGGTGCTGATCAGCGACCACCTGAACCTCACCGCGTCGTCGCCGCTGGTCGGGGCGCGATTCGTGGACCTGACCGACCTGTACTCGTCCCGGCTGCGGGACATCGCGCGGGAGATCGACCCGTCGCTGGAGGAAGGCGTCTACGCGGGGCTGCCCGGACCGCACTTCGAGACGCCCGCCGAGATCCGGATGCTGCGGACGCTGGGTGCCGACCTGGTCGGCATGTCGACCGTGCTGGAGGCGATCGCGGCGCGGGCCGAAGGGGTCGAGGTGTTCGGGTTGTCGCTGGTCACAAACCTGGCGGCGGGGATCACCGGGGAGCCGCTGAACCACGAAGAGGTGCTGGAGGCCGGTGCCGCCGCAGCCGGGCGGATGGGCTCGCTGCTGCGGGAGCTGGTGGCGCGGGCATGACCTTGACCCCGGCGTTGCGCGACCGGACGTTCCGGTGGATCGCGGACGACCCGTCGCCGGAGGGTCGTGCCGAGTTGCAGGGCGTGCTGGCGCGCGCGATGGGCGGTGACCCCGCCGCCCTGGACGACCTGGCGGACCGGATGAACGGGACGCTCACGTTCGGCACGGCCGGGCTGCGCGGTCCGGTGCGCGCCGGGTCCAACGGCATGAACCGGGCCGTGGTGATCCGCACGACGGCCGGGCTCGCCGCGTGGCTGCGGGCCAAGGGGCACAGCGGCACCGTGTTCGTCGGGCGGGACGCGCGGCACGGTTCGGAGGAGTTCTGCACGGCCGCCGCCTCGGTGTTGGCGGGTGCGGGGTTCACCGTGCGGGTGCTGCCCGAGCCGTTGCCGACGCCGGTGCTGGCGTTCCTGGTGCGGACGCGGGGGGCGGTCGCGGGGGTGCAGATCACCGCGTCGCACAACCCGCCCGCCGACAACGGCTACAAGCTGTACCTGGCCGGGGGCGGGCAGATCGTGCCGCCCGCCGACCGGGAGATCGAGGCGGCGATCTCGGGGGTGCCGGCGGCGGTGTCCGTGCCGTTGTCGGACGGCTACCTGCCGGTGAGCGACGCCGAGGTGGACGAGTACCTGGAGCGGGTGGCGTCACTGCCCCGTGGGACGGCCCGTGACCTGCGGGTGGTGCTGACGCCGATGCACGGCGTGGGTGGGCGGACGGCCGTGGAAGCGTTGCGGCGGGCCGGTTTCACCGACGTGCGGGTGGTGCGGGAGCAGGCCGTGCCGGACCCGGAGTTCCCGACCGTGTCGTTCCCGAACCCGGAGGAGCCGGGCGCGGCGGACCGGCTGCTGGCGCTGGCCGCCGAGGAGGATGCCGATCTGGCGATCGCGCTCGACCCGGATGCCGACCGGTGCGCGTTGGGCGTGCGGGAACGCGACGGGTCGTGGCGGATGCTGCGCGGCGACGAGACGGGTGTGCTGCTCGGCTCGCTGGTCCTGTCCACTGTGGACACCCCGGACCCGTTGGTGGCGACGACGATCGTGTCGTCCTCGCTGCTCAAGTCGATCGCCGCCGGGCACGGGGCGCGGTACGCGGAGACGTTGACCGGGTTCAAGTGGCTGGTGCGGGCGGGTGAGGGCTTGGTGTTCGCGTACGAGGAGGCGTTGGGCAACTGCGTCGACCCGCGGTACGTGAACGACAAGGACGGCATCTCGGCGGCGGTCCTGGCGTGCGACCTGGCGGCCGGGTTGAAGACGACCGGGCGGACGCTGCTGGACGCGCTGGACCAGTTGGCGCTGGACCACGGGCTGCACCTGACCGACCAGGTGTCGCTTCGGTTCACGGATCTGAGCCGGATCGGCGCGCTGATGGCGTGGCTGCGGCAGAACCCGCCGGACGGCTTCAAGTTCGAGGACCTGCTGCCGGAAGCGGACGTCGTGCGGCTGACGGCGGACGGCGTGCGGGTGGTGGTGCGCCCGTCGGGCACCGAGCCGAAGCTCAAGGCGTACCTGGAGGTCGTCGAACCGGTCGACGACCTCGCCTCGGCCCGTACCCGTGCGGAGGAGCGGTTGGCGGCGCTCCGGGCTCAGGTCGCGGAACTGCTCACGACACGATAGCGATCAGCAGGCAGAGGACGGCGACACCCAGGGCTCCGCCCGCCACCAGCCAGGGCCTTTTGGTCGGCGGGCTGACCCGGTCGTCCGTGACGGCGGCCACCGCGATCCGTGCCGCGATATAGCTCGCCGTGGAGAGCGCGACGCCCGTGGCCAGGATCATCGTGTTGACGTGCCACGGGCTGTGGTCCACGCCGGGCCACACCCCGATGAACACCAGCGGCAACCCGATGAGCCCCAACCCGACCCCGACGCCACCACCCCAGGTGATCTTCCGGTTCCGTGTCATCGTCGCGAAGCTGCGAGTCTCCATGTCTCCCTCCCGGTCACATACAAAGACGCACGCGGGCCGCGGTGGTTCCCCCGGCACGGCCTGCCTCGGGGCGAGTTGCGTGCCAAGGGTAGCGAGCGGTTGCACGTGAGCGGCGCTCACGGGAGTCTGGCCGGGTGCCGAAGCTGTTGATCGTCCACCACACGCCGTCGCCCAGCCTCCAGGCGATGTTCGAGGCGGTGGTGGCCGGGGCGACCGACCCCGAGATCGAGGGTGTCGACGAGGTCCGCCGGCCGGCGTTGGCGGCGACGGCCGTGGACGTGCTCGAAGCGGACGGCTACCTGCTCGGCAAGCCCGCCAACCTGGGGTACATGAGCGGTGCGCTGAAGGTGTTCTTCGACCTCGTGTACTACCCGTGCCTGGACGCGACGAAGGGCCGGCCGTTCGGGCTGTACGTGCACGGCAACAACGACACCACCGGGGCGGTGCGGAGCATCGAAGGCATCGTGAAAGGCATGGGGTGGAACAAGGTCGCGGAGCACGCGCTGGTCACGGGCGAGCCGGGCAAGGTCGACGTCCAGGCGTGCCGGGAGTTGGGCGCGACGGTCGCGGCTCACCTGATGTGACGAGTAACACGGCGTCCGTCGTACCCGATTCGCTAGGCGTAACGGCGTAACGAATCCGACGGAGGCGCCCCCATGACCAATCCCGCCGTGCCCCCGCCGATGTGCGGTTCCTGTGGCGCGTACTTACAGCCGCCGAACAACACCTGCGGGGTCTGCGGCACCGTGCAGTGGCCCAACCAGCCGCCCGTCTACATCCCGCACGCGCCACCCGTTCCGGGCATCGGGCAGCAGCCGCCGCCTCCTCCGTACGGCCAGCCCGTGCCCTACGGTCCGCACGGCGCTCCGATGATGCCGGGTGTGGTGACCGCCAAGTCGCCGGGTATCGCGGTGCTGCTGTCACTGCTGTGGCTGGGGGCCGGGAACCTCTACGCCGGGCAGACCGCGCTGGGCGTGATCCTGATCATCGTCAACTTCCCGCTGTGGCTGCTCGCGATGACGGTCCTGGGCCTGATCGTCGCGTTCCCGGTGTGGCTGGTCCTGGTCGTGGTGGGCACGGTGCTGGCGGCGCAGGGCGCGAAGGAGTTCAACTACCGCAACGGCATCATGGTCCGCTGAGTCATGGACCGCTGAGGTCTGAGCAGCACCTGGTGGAACCGCACCCGTAGCCCCAGCCCCCCGGACAGGTCCGAGACCGGACAGCTGCCTCACGCCCGCCGCCGCCATGCCGGGCCACGTGCACGGCGAACCGGACAGGTCCGGGACCGGGCATGTGCCTCGCTCCAGCACGGATCGCGATGCCGGTTCACACCCCGAACTCCCGCCACCGAGTAGCGGGGCGCAGGTCCTCCGCCGCAGGTCCTCCGCCACGGGTCCTCGGTTGCACGCCCTCCGCTGCGGGCGCTACCCGGTCGCAGGCACTACCCGGTGGCGGGCGCTACTTGTTCGACAGGCGCAGCATCTCCGGCGGGTAGCGGTCGCCGGCGGCGGCGGGTGCGGCGGCCTCGACCGCGCGGAGGTCGGCGGCGGACAGGGTCAGGCTCGCGGCGGCGACGTTCTCCTCCAGGTACTTCACGCGCTTCGTGCCGGGGATCGGCACGACGTGGCTGCCCTGGTGGTGCACCCAGGCCAGGGCCAGTTGGCCGGCGGTGACCCCGCGTTCGGCGGCCAGCGCCCGCAGGGCTTCGACGATGGCGAGGTTGCGGTCGAAGTTCTCGCCCTCGAAGCGGGGCAGGCCTCGCCGCATGTCGTCCTCGGCGAGGTCGGCGGTCGAGGTCACCCGGCCGGTCAGGAAGCCCCGGCCCAGCGGCGAGAACGGCACGATCCCGATGCCGAGTTCGGTGCACGTGGGCACGACGGTGTCCTCGATGTCCCGCGTCCACAGCGACCACTCGCTCTGGAGCGCGGTGATCGGGTGCACGGCGTGTGCCCTGCGGATCGTCCCGGCACTGGCCTCGGACAGGCCGATGTGCCGGATCTTGCCCTCCTTCACCAGGTCGGCGAGCGCACCGACGGTCTCCTCGATCGGCACCGTCGGGTCGACCCGGTGCTGGTAGTACAGGTCGATGTGGTCGATGCCCAGCCGCCGCAACGACGCCTCGCACGCCCGCCGCACGTACTCGGCGTCACCGCGCGGACGGCGTTCCGGGTCGGCGAGGGCGAACTTCGTGGCCAGCACGACCTTGTCCCGGCGGTCCGCGATGGCGCGGCCCACCAGTTCCTCGTTCGCGCCCGCGCCGTACACGTCGGCGGTGTCGAGCAGGGTGACGCCCAGGTCCAGCGCGCGGTGGACGGTCGCGATGGACTCGGTCTCGTCGCCCTGGCCGTAGGACTGGCTCATGCCCATGCAGCCGAGCCCCTGCGGGCCGACTTCGAGGGTGCCCAGGAGAGTCACGCGGTGATCCCTTCGATGAACGTGTGCTCGATCTGCTCGTAGTACGTGATCTTGTATTCCAGTACCTCCAGGCACGACTGGAGTTCGGCGATGCGGGCGCTCACCGACGCCCGGTGCTCGTACAGCATCTGCTTGCGCCGGCCGGCGGTGGCCGCGCCGCGGTGCCTGAGCTGCGCGTACTCCCGCATCATGCGGATCGGCATGCCGGTGGTGCGCAGCCGGGTGAGGAAGATCAGCCAGCTCAGGTCGTCATCGCTGTAGCTGCGCCGACCTCCCGAGTCCCGGGCAGGAGGGTCGACCAGCCCGATCCGTTCGTAGTAGCGCAGCGTGTCGATCGACAACCCACTGCGCTCAGCCGCTTGAGCGATCGAGTAAGTCACCCCACGACGGTAGGAGCTGGAGTGCACTCCAGGTCAACCCGTTACCCCATCCGGACGCGCTTCGCGCACCGAAGGCCGGCCCTCCGACAGGCGGCGCTCCCGCTGCCGACCTTCAGGCAGGCGACCCTCAGGCAGGCGACCCTCAGACAGGCAGCCCGAAGCTTGGCCTGCCCACGCCGGACCTGCCGGTCGGAGGCGCGCCCGTGCCAGGCGTGGGGTCAGCCGTCCTTCGGTGTGCCCCAGGCCTCCAGGTGTGCGGCCATGCCGGCGACGTCGATCTGCTCCCGGCCCAGGGCGCGGACCAGGTTCAGGGCCTCGTCCTCCGCCGCGTCGACCCACCAGCCGTTGATGTCGCACAACGTCACCGCCGCCACCCAGCCCAGCCGCCAGTTGCCTTCGACGAGGGGCCGGGTGCGGACTATCGAGTCGAGTAGGGCCGACGCTTTCAGCCAGAGCGTGTCGTATGCCTCGACGCCGAGCACTGTGGCCCGAGGCCGGTGCGCTGCGGAATCGAGGAGACCTAAGTCGCGCACGACCAGATCTCCACCGGTGACGGCGGTCGCCAGCACGAGCAAATCGCCGGCGTCGAGGTAGTTGACCACTGCTTGACGCGCTCCCTGTCCTGAGCGGCGGGTACTTCGGCGCGGCCACGCCTCGTCCGGGATGCCTCCGGCACCACCACCCACCACCTCAGGTCTGTATCGCCTGACCGCCCAGCCGGCGGCAAGGATGTTGTCGACCTCGCGGGGCACCACACGGGTGCACTCCGGACGCGGCCCGATCTTCAACGGCGCACCATACCGGGGCGCCGGCGATCGGCGTGGGCCTTCGCAACGGTGGACGAGGGACGTGAGCCTGTTACGTCGATTGAGCTGCATGAACCCAGACTATCGAACACGAGTTCGAACGTCAGGGTAGATCACTCGAACGTGTGGA
Source organism: uncultured Saccharothrix sp. (assembly GCA_965995405.1). GTDB lineage: Bacteria > Actinomycetota > Actinomycetes > Mycobacteriales > Pseudonocardiaceae > Actinosynnema. The sequence continues at coordinate 3,331 of CBHFOL010000204.1, read as the reverse complement.
GTAGTCACATAGTCCAGGCGTAGGAATTCCGCCCGGAGCGGGAATATCAGGCCGAACCGAGGCGGTCGAGCAGCCCCCGGTACTTGGGCAGCACCCGCCCGAGGACCTCGGACAGCTGCTCCTCCTTCTGGAGTCTCGCCCAGCGCTCGGCGAGCGCCAACCGGACGACCTCCTGCTTCGACCGACCTTCGGCTGCGGCGAGCTCGTCGAGCCGCCGGTTCTCCTCATCGCTCAGACGCAGGGTCATCGCCATGCCCTGGACGGTACCAACTTGATACCACGCTGACCAGAGCGTGTTTCATAACACTGTTTTGATACGATGGGCCGGTGCCAAGACCGAAAACCCATGACGACGCACTCCGGGTGCGCCTGCTCGACCGAGCCGGTGAACTGCTGTCCACCGAAGGCCCGGCCGCACTGAGCTTGCGCAGGCTCGCCGCCGATGTCAACACCTCCACCACCGCCGTGTACTCCCTGTTCGGGGGCAAACCGGCGCTCCTCGACGCGCTCTACGAAGAGGCGTTCCGCCGCTTCGGCGATCGCCTCGCGGCATTGCCCAAAACGGACGATCCAGTCGAGGACATCATCCAGATCGGATTCACCTACCGGGCCAGCGCGCTCGCCGACCCGCAGTTCTACCTCGTCATGTTCAGCAAGGTCGTACCCAACTTCGAACCGTCCGAGGAAACCAGCGCAGCCGCCGCCGAGACGTTCCTGCCGCTGGTGGAGGACGTGGCCCGGGCGGTCGAGTCCGGGATGTTCGTGGACGCGCCGCGCGAGCAGATCGCACTGGCCCTCTGGGGCATGGTGCACGGCCTGGTCAGCCTGGAGCTGAACGGCAACCTGCCGCCCGGCGTGGAGATCGCGCCCACGTACGAACGGGCGATCCGCGCCCACGTGGACGGCTGGCGTCGCAGGTAGCGGTCCGCACGCCCGCGTGCCGGCCGGGCGTCGCCGAAACCTGAACACCAGAAACGCACGAACGGGCGATATACAACGCCAGAACGCGGACAGCGGACCCGGGAACGTTCCGGGTCCGCTGACGCGACAGGGGTGGAGTCCGGGGAGGCGGCCGCCGCGAAACCTCCCCGGACCCCGGTGAACTGTCCTGATCAGGACAGTCCGTCAGTGAGGCCGCGGATGAGCTCGCCGTCGGCGGTGTCGCCGTCCAGCGACCAGATCATCGCGCCGCCCAGCCGGCGTTCGGCCACGTAGCGACCCTTGCGCTTGAGCTCGGTCGGGTCGTCCCAGGTCCAGAACGTCGTGCCGTCGAACAGCCACGCGTGACCGGCCTTCGGGTCACGGTGCACGGTGAACTTGCCCAGCTGCGCCTTGAGGATCCGGTAGTCCTCGTACCCGGCCTCGTAAGTGGCCGGCGCGGGCCCCGCAGCGGGCTGGAAGAGGCCGTTGTTCTCGTTGCGCACACCGGTCCAGCCACGGCTGAAGAACGGCACACCGAGCACGACCTTGTTCCGCGGCGCGCCCTTGCGCAGGTAGTGGTCGATCGCGACCTGCGAGCTGAACTTCGGCGTCGTCGGGTCGGTCGCCGGGGTGCGCAGCGAAGACTGTTGGTTGGTCAGCGACTCCCACGCGCCGTGGTAGTCGTAGCCCTGGATCGTGGCGAATGTGAGCAGGCTGAACACCTTGCGCACGTCGAACCCGCGGTCGATGAAGGCCGGGTTGGCGGGCAGGAACGCGGTCAGGTCGTAGGACCGACCGGTGCGCCAGGTCAGCCGGCCGAGCTGCGTGCGGTACTCGCGCAGCAGAGCGGTGAAGTTCTCCCGGTCCTCGGGCCGGATGACGTTGCCGGGAGCGCCCTCGCTCGACGGCCACTCCCAGTCCAGGTCGATGCCGTCGAACACGCCCGCCGCCGCGCCGGGCGCGGCGCCTTCCAGGTTGCCCTTGAGCCACACGTCGATGCACGACTTCACGTGCGCCGCCCGCGACTCGGCGGTGAGCGCCGCCTCGGAGAAGTACTTGGAGCCGGTCCACCCGCCGAGCGAGATGTTGATCCGCAGCTTCGGGTACTTGGCCTTGAGCTGCTTGAGCTGGTTGAGGTTGCCGAGCAGGGGCTGGCCCGCCTCGTCCGCCTTGCCGCTGACGCTCTGCTCCGCGCTGAACGGCCGCTGGTAGTCGGCCCACGCGTCGGAGGCGACGCACTTGCCCGTCTGGTCGAGGAACCCGAACGCGTAGTTCAGGTGCGTGAGCCTGGGCGCGGTCCCGTTGGTGACCAGGTCCTTCACCAGGAAGTTCCGGTCGTAGCCGCTCCAGTTCGTGTAGTACCCGACGGTGCGCGGCTTGTGCCCGTGGTCACCGTGGGCCTGCGCCTGCGGCGCGAGCGACACGGCGAGCGCGGAAACCAGGAGGGCGGGGAGCACCCATCTCCTGCTTGACATGCTTCTCCTCGCGGGTGGCAGGGGACGCGAAGTGTGGTCCAGACCACGGTAGGGGTGAGGTCTAGACCACCTCTACGGCCGAACGGACGAATCCGGGCATACCGGCGAGTTCGATTCGGGCTCACTTTTCACAGAGGTTGCAAAAGTTTGCATGTGCGCGGGGCCGGGTGGTCGCACTAGCGTCGTTTTGTTCAAGTTTGAACACCGAGCTACGAGGGGGAACGGTGACGATCCTGGTGACCGGCGCGACCGGCAACGTCGGCAGATGCGTCGTGGACCAACTGGTGAAGGAGGGGGCCACGTTCCGGGCGTTGACCCGTAACCCGGACAAAGCGGGCCTGCCTTCGGGCGTCGAGATTGTGAAAGGCGACCTCGCCAAGCCGGACGAACTGCCGTTGGACGGCGTGACGGCCGTGTACCTGCTCGCGGTGCTGGAGTCCGCGGACCCGGCCGGCCTCGCAAACGCTTTCCTCAAGCGGGCGAAGGACCTGCGGCGGGTGGTGTTCCTGTCCAGTGACGCGGTGTCCAGGCAGCGGCCGGGCAGCTTCGAGGTGCACCAGGCCGTGGAACGGGTGATCGAGGCCGCCGGCGTCGAGTGGACGCACCTGCGGCCCGGCGAGTTCATGTCCAACAAGCTGATCTGGGCGGACCCGATCCGGCGGGAGAACGTGGTCCGGTTCGCCTACCCGGACTCGGTGGGCGCGCCGATCCACGAGGCCGACATCGCCGAGGTGGCGGTGCGGGCCCTGCTGGACGACGGCCACGCCGGGCGGGCCTACTGGCTGTCCGGGCCGGAGGCGCTGACCCACGTCCAGCAGGCGGCGGCCATCGGCGAGGGGCTCGGTCGGCCGATCGGGTTCGAGCCGCTGACCTACGGCCAGGCGCGGGCGTGGCTCATCCGGGACGTGGGGCTGCCTTACGACATCGCCGAGTAC
>CBHFOL010000203.1:0-14268 GCA_965995405.1 uncultured Saccharothrix sp. | reverse complement strand
CGACCACCACGCCGTCCGGGGTGGTCAGCAGCGCGTCGTCGTAGCCGGCGGCGCGGGCGCGGTTGCCGTGCAGCATCTGCCCGAACCCGCCCAGGTGCTTCACGTGCGGCAGCGGTCGCTGGTAGTCGACCGGCACGAGGCGCTGCGGGTGGGCCGGCGGTGTCGTCGGGGCGCGCAGCGCGACCAGCACGGACGGATCGGAGGGGCCGAACACGACGACCCGGGCGGCGGCGTCGCGTAGGTCGCCGGCCAGGGCGTGCGACACCCGGGCGCGGATCCGGTCGCCGTCCAGGCCCGTGCCGTACAGCTCGCGGTGGGCCGCGTCCAGCCGGCGCAGGTGCAGGTCCAGGCCTTTCACCCGGCGTTCGCGGATCTGCATGGCGGTGAAGTGGCCGTAGTTGGCGAGCGCGGCGGGCGCCAGTTGCTCGGCGGACGGGGTCTCGCCGTCGATCTCGATCCTCAGCACGGCACCGACCGTAGCGTGGCGGGAACCGGGTGGCGGGAATCGAGGGTCGCGGGTCGTTGCCGCCATCGGCGGGTGTCGGGAGGGTGGACGGTGTGGAACGCGAGGTGCTGATCGTCGGCTATCCGGACGCGACGCTGCTGGACATCGCCGGGCCCGTGGAGGTGTTCCACGGGGCGGGGAAGGTGCGCGGCGGCTACCGGGTGCGGCTGGCGGCGGTGGGCGGCGGGTTCACCGCGTCCGGGATCCGGCTGGACGCGGACGACCTGCGTGCCGTCGCCGGGCCGGTGGACACGTTGATCGTGGTCGGCGGCGTCGGGTACGAGGCGGCGGCGCGGGACGTCGAGTTGGTGGCGGAGCTGCGTCGGCTGGCCGGGACGGCGCGGCGGGTGGCGAGCGTGTGCACGGGTGCGTTCCTGCTGGCCGCCGCCGGGCTGCTGGATGGGGCGCGGGCGACGACGCACTGGGCGTACTGCGCGGACCTGGCCGCCGGGCACCCGTCGGTGCGGGTGGTGCCGGACGCGATCTTCGTGTGCGAGGGGCGGCTGGCCACGTCGGCGGGCGTCACGGCGGGCATCGACCTGGCGTTGGCGCTGCTGGAACAGGACCACGACGCCGCGCTGGCCCGGCTGGTCGCGCGCTGGCTGGTGGTGTTCATGCAGCGGCCCGGCGGGCAGTCCCAGTTCAGCGTGCGGGCGCGGGTGCCACCCGTCCGGGAACCCGGGCTGCGGGTGGTGCTGGACGCCATCGCGGACGACCCGGCCGCGTCGTGGACGGTGGACGAGATGGCGCGCCGGGCCGCGATGAGCTCCCGGCACTTCGCCCGGGTGTTCCCGCGCCGGGTCGGCCTGCCACCCGCCCGGTACGTGGAGCGGGCCCGGGTGGAGGCGGCGGCGGGCGTGCTGGAGTCGGGCGACGAGGGGCTGGACGTGGTGGCCCGGCGCTGCGGCTTCGGCTCGGCGGAAACCCTGCGCCGGGCATTCCTGCGGGTGCTGGGCGTGACCCCGGGCGGGTACCGCGACCGGTTCCGCACCACCGGCGTGGCGTGACGGATGGCGTGACCAGGCGACAAGTGAAATGACACGACAACGAGGGGGAACGATGGATCTGGCGTTCGTGCTCTACCCGAATCTGACCGCGCTCGACCTGATCGGGCCGTACGAGGTGCTGGGCCACCAGGAGGGCGTGACGGCGCACTTCGTGGCGGCGACCCGGGAGCCGGTGACGGCGGACGCGGGGCTGATCATCACGCCGACCGCCACCTTCGACGAGCTGGACCGGGCCGACGTGATCGTGGTGCCGGGCAGCGGGGCGTGGCAGGAGACGCTGGCCGACGGCACGGTGGCGGCGTGGCTGCGGAAGGTGCACCCGACCGCCACGTGGACCACGTCGGTGTGCACCGGGTCCACGCTCCTGGCCGCGGCCGGCATCCTGGACGGGCGGCCCGCGACCACGCACTGGGCGGTGCGCGACGCGTTGGCCGCGCGAGGTGCGGTCGTGAGCACCGATCGGGTGGTGCGGGACGGGAACGTCGTCACCGCCGCCGGGGTGTCCGCCGGGATCGACATGGCGCTCACCCTCGTCGGGCTGATCTGGGGCGACGACCGGGCCAAGTTCACCCAGCTGGTCATCGAGTACGCGCCCGAGCCGCCCTACGACGCCGGGTCCCCGGAGACCGCTCCGGCCGACATGGTCGCGTTCGCCCGTTCCGCGGTCGGCGGGTTCCCCGACTGAGCCGTTTGTCGGGGGTGTTCGGCGTGCTGCGGTGATCTGGTGCATCAGAGCGTCGCGGGCAGCCCGAAGCGGGGGAACATCTCGGCCGGGAACGTGATGACCTCGGCGATCTCGTCCCCGTCGACCCGCAGTACGTCCAGCGCCACCGGGGTGAACACGTCCGAGTCCGGGCCTTTCACGTAGTTCGCCACCGCCGGCTGCCGGTTCGCCCACGTGACCAGCAGTTTCCACTCGCCCCACGACTCCGGGCCGGCCATGATCGGCGCCCAGATCCCGACCAGGGTGTCCCGGCCCCGGTGCCACTCCGGCTGCGGCGGCATGGTCCACAGGGCGTCCTCGCGCAGCACGGCCGCGAGCGCCGTCAGGTCGCCCTGCTCGCAGGCGTCCACGAACCGCTTCACGGCGGCCTTCTCCCGGGCCGACGGGTCGCCGGACCAGTCCGCGCGCCGCTCCGGCAGGTGTTTGCGCAGCGTGACGCGGGCGCGTTGGAGGGCGCTGTTCACGGCGGGCAGCGTGTCGTCCAGCAGGGCCGCCGTCTCGTTCGCGGGCCAGCCCAGCACGTCCCGCAGCACCAGCACCGCGCGCTGCCTGGCCGGCAGGTGCTGCACCGCCGCGAGGAACGCCAGCTCGATCGTCTCGCGTGCCACGACCTCCGCGTCCGGCTCGGTGGTGTCCAGCAGAGCGTCCGGGAACGGCTGCAACCACGGCACCTCGGCGGCGGGCAGCTCGGCCGTGCCGGGCGGGGTCGGGCGGCGGGCGATGACGTCCAGGCACGCGTTGGTCGCGATCCGGTAGAGCCACGCCCGGAACGTCGAACGTCCCTCGAACGTGTCCCGCCCGCGCCACGCTTTGAGGAACGTCTCCTGGACGAGGTCCTCCGCCTCGTCGAACGAGCCCAGCAGGCGGTAGCAGTGCACGCGCAACTCGTGGCGGTGCTTTTCGACCTCTCGTGTGAAGTCAACTGTCATCGTCGCAACCTCGCTCATGAGCCATCCTCCGGGCTTGTACGGTGGCGTGCCGGGCCGCACGCCGCACTCTGTACGACGCCGGAGCGCGCGAAAACTAATCGGCAGGCGCACGGAAACTCATCGGTATCGGGGGGACCATTGGGCACGGGTTTCCGGGCGGCGTTCGCCGTGCCCGAGTTCCGGGTGCTCTGGTCGGCCGCGGCCCTGTCGACGGTCGGCGACCAGTTGGCCCGCGTCGCGCTGTCGGTGCTGGTGTTCCAGCGCACCGGTTCGGCGGCCTGGACCGCCCTCACCTATGCGCTGACCATGCTGCCCGCGCTGGTGTCCGGGGTGCTGCTGTCCGGGTTGGCCGACCGGTACCCGCGACGTGCCGTGATGGTGGTGGCGGACGTGGTGCGGGCCGTTCTGCTGGCCGTGATGGCGGTGCCCGGTGTGCCGTTGCCGCTGGTCGCGGCGTTGCTGGTGGTGGCGCAGCTGGCTGAGGCCCCGTTCGCGGCGGCTCAAGGTGCGTTGTTGCCGACGGTGTTGGGGGAGCGGTACGAGGCGGGGCAGTCCGTGCACCTGATCACCCACCAGACGGGGCTGCTGCTCGGGTTCGCGGGTGGCGGGTTCGTGGTGGTGTGGCTGGGGACGTCCGGGGCGCTGGCGGTCGACGCCGTGACGTTCGCGCTGTCGGCGGTGCTGCTCAGGTTCGGTCTGCGGCACCGTCCGGCGTCGGGCGAGGCGAAACGCGTCCGCGTGCGGATCCGGGAGGGCGCGACGCTGGTGTGGCGCGACCGGCGGCTGCGGCTGCTGGTGGTGCTGGGGTGGTTGGCGCTGTTCACGGTGGTGCCGGAGGGGTTGGCCGCGCCGTTCTCGGCGGAGGTGGGTGCCGGGGCGGCGGGTGTGGGGCTGCTGCTCGCGGCCGACCCGGCGGGCATGGTCCTCGGGACGGTGTTGCTGCGGTTCCTGCCCGGACGTCGTCGGGTGCGGCTGCTGGGGCTGCTGGCGGTGGCGACGGCGTTGCCGTTGGTCGCCTACCTGGTGTCGCCGGGGCTGGTGGGTGCGGTGGTTCTGCTCGGGTCGAGCGGGGTGTTCAGCGCCTACCAGGTCACGGCGGGGGCGACGTTCGTGCGGTTGGTGCCTGACGGGCAGCGTGGCCAGGCTTTGGGTTTCGCCCGCAGCGGTCTGGTCGCCGCGCAGGGGATCGGTGTCGCGGGCGGCGGCCTGCTGGCCACGGCCTCCGGGTCGGCCGGGGCGGCTATCGCGCTGTCGGGTGTGATCGGCACCGTGCTGGCCCTCGTCGCCGCGGCTGCCTGGTCGCGGGTCTCCGGTTCGGTGGCCGACACCGTCGAGTGACAGTCGCCCACGCCATCGTGTGACAACGGCCTGGACGGCCGGCTCAACGACGGACCGCTCGACCTCACGCACCCGGAATTGTCGTACCCCTGTGGTGGAATGAAAGCAGGGGACCCCCTGGGCGGGGACTTCTGCGCAAGCCTGCGCGAGCAGGGAGCCGGCAGGGTCGTTGTGACTGTTCAGGGCTGTGATCCCGGGCCAGGACGACCAACCGTGCCGGAACGCCACTGCGCAGCCCTCGGAACCTGTGCCCCTCGCAGTACTCCCACCAGCGCCCGAACCAGCGCTTCCGTCAATGCGCTTTCTACGCAGCGGTCCCGCTGCGTAGAAGGAAGGTCGTGGGTTGGGTCGTGTGGCCGGAATTGTCGGTGCCGCCTGGGAGAATGGGACCGGGGGCCGGAGGCGAACCACGCTCGCCGGCCCGCACCGGTCAGCTTCGCCATTCATGCAGCTCAGCACACGTGCAGCCGGACACCCCGCGCCGGAAGTCGGCGCGGGTGGCGGGCAGTCGGGTCCGGATTTGGGCAGGGGATGGAGCGGGGCCGCTGGTTGCGGCCACCGCTGCTCCGGGTGGCACCCCTCGGAGTGTCACCCCTCTGGGTGGCACCTGAGTTCACCAGATCTTGTCGCGCATGGCGGCACACCTCCCTCGCGAAGCGAAAGCAGAAGCAGGTCCGACGGCAGAGCGGGGTCACCAGATCTTGTCGCGCACCGCAGTCACCTCCTGTGGGTCGTGTCACCCCGGTAGCGGCTGACATCCGCCCAGGTCACAATTACTGTGACGGTCCGTCCGGGCCCGTTCACAGTCCGGTCAAGACAGTCGCGAGGAACCATGGGCAGAGTGCGGTCGGCGTCATCGGGCGATCGACGCTGGTCACTATGGTCCCTGCCACGGCAGGCACTGGTGTACGTGCTGTCGGTGGATCTGCTCGCCGTGGTCGCGATCGCCGCCTCCGCCGCGTGGCCGATCCCCGTCGACGCGTGGCCGGTGTTCGCCGTCCTGGTGGGGTGCGCCGCGCTGCACCTGCACTGTTCACGCTGGATCGAGCGGATTCGCCGGGACCACAGCCACCTGCCGCACGTCGACCTGTGCAGCATCTGGATGGTGGCCGGCGCGATCGTGCTGCCACCGCTCCTCGCGGTTGCCCTCGTCGTGCTCATGTACACCCATCGATGGTGGGTGGTCGGCCGCTGGGACGCGTCCCGACCGCCGCACCGGAACGTGTTCACCACGTCGATGATGGTGCTGGCCACGCTCGCCGCGAGCACCGTGTCGGGCCTCACCGGGCTGCGCGACCATCTCGCCGGGCACCGGCCCGAGGGCTGGCTCGACCTGGTCGGACTGGTCGGCGCGGGCACGGCTCAATGGCTGGTGAACACCGCCCTGGTCGCCACCGTGATCCTGCTGACGGTCCGGCCCCGCTCGGTGAAGGACGCCGTCGGCAGCGCCTCGGACAACCTGCTGGAAGCCGGCCAGCTCGCGATGGGCTCGTTCGTCGCGCTCGCCGTCGCGTGGTGGCCGGGGTTCGCGGTGCCGATGGTCGTCGCGGCGGTGGCCCTGCACCGGACCGTGCTGATCCACCAGCTCGAACTGGCCGCCCGCACCGACGCCAAGACCGGGCTGCTCAACGCCGAGGCGTGGCACCTCCAGGCGAGGCTGGAGCTGGACCGGACCCGGCGGCAGCCGGCGGGTGCGACGGTCGGGCTGTTCATGATCGACGTCGACCACTTCAAGGACATCAACGACACGCACGGTCACCAGATCGGTGACGCGGTGCTGCGACGGATCGCGGGCGCGTTGGCGGCTGTGGTGCGGCGCGGTGACGCGGTGGGCCGGTTCGGCGGCGAGGAGTTCGCGGTGCTGCTGCCGTCGGTCGAGTCCGACGAGGCGGTGGCCATCGCGGAACGGATGCGCCGCCAGGTGCACCAGGTGATCGCCGAGGACGGCGACGGCGGCACGGTCAACGGGCTCACCGTCAGCATCGGCATCGCGGTCTGGCCGGACGTCGACGAGGACACCCTGGAAGGGCTGCTGGCAGCCGCCGACGCGGCGCTCTACGAGGCCAAGCGGTTGGGGCGGGACCAGGTCCAGGTCGCCGGGCGGCACCGCCGGCTGCGGTGGATGCCCGCTGTCCGCTCGGAGCAGCCGGGGCGCTGAGCGTCGGACGGGGCCGGGTTTCGGCCGCCGATCCGGCCGTTCGGGGGTTCGTCGTGTAACAACCTCGCCCACCAGCGGGATGTTGTGTTGCCGGGGGCAGTTGGTGGCGTAGTTTCTGCGCGCCACCATCATCCCGGTGGAGCTGTCGCTGCAAGGGTTGTGAGCCAGTGGACCTTGGTGCCCCGCACGGAATCCGGTTCCGCTTCGAGGCGGGGCGGTTGCGTGCCGTCCTGCTGGACGTGCACGGCAAGCCGCCGTTCGCGGTCGGTGAGCAGCTCGGTGCCGATGCCGACGTGCGTGACGTCGTCGTGGACGAGTCACGGGACGGGCGGCAGCGCGCGGTGCTGTGCCGGCGGTTCCACCTGTCCGCGCCCGCCGAGTGGCGGCTGACGGTCGACGCGCCCGTCACCGAGACCGCCGACGGCGTCGCGTTCACCTTGCCCGACGACGTGTCACTGCACGTCAGCGGCCCGTCTCGGTGTTGTGCGGTGCCCGGCGGGGTGGCCGCCGCGCTGCCCGCGGGCGAGTCCGAGGTGCGCGTCACGGTCACCAGCGCCCCGCTGTTCGGGGTCGCCGACACGGTCGTGGTGTGCCGCCCCGAACAGGTCCGCGAAGCCGCCGTCGTGGTGTCCTGCCTGCCGTCGGACCGGTTCACACCGGTCGTCACGCTTCGCCCTCCGCCGTTGTCGGAGGCCGACTACCTCGCGCTGCACGCCGAGTACACCGCCGGCCGCACCCTGGACGACCCGGACGAGTCCGCCCGGCTGCGCGGTGCCCTGACGCCCTACCGCTCCTGGCTGCGCCACCACGAACAGTTGGCCGGCCTGCTGGACCGGCTGGGTGTGCGGCGCGCGGTGTTCCTGTGCGACCCGGAACCCGGCGAGCTCAACGCGATCGACCCGGCCGACGGTGGCGGCAGGCTGTTCGACGGGCTGGACGTGGTGCACCTGTCGCAGAGCCGCAACCTGACGTCGGCCGCGTGGCAGGCGTTGCGCGACGGCGAACCCGACACGCTGGACGTGCCGCCGCACGCCGACTTCACCGCCGCCCTGTTCACGTCGCTGCGGCTGGGCAAGCCGCTGCGGGTGGTGGCGGGCGCGCCGCTGCCCGACCTGCCCGACCTGTCCGGCGACGAGGCCGTGCTGGTGGAGGACGACGGCACCGCCGACACGCTCGTCGCCGCCTGCTACGCCCATCACCGCGGCGCGCGGCTGGTGATCGTGCCGCCGCCCGACCTCGGCGAGGTCCGGCGGGTCGTCGCCGAAGAGCAGGAACGGGTCACCGCCGCCGCACGGGCCATCGGCGACGCGGTCAAGGGCATCGGGTTCGTGGAAGCCCTGTGGCGCTACCTGTCCACCGGCGACCACGACCCGTACGCGGCGGTGGAGGCCGTGGTGACCGCGCAGGTGCCGGCGTCGGCCGTCGCGGCCGTGGGGGAGCGGCGGTTGACCGCGTTCACGGCCGGGCTGCCTTACTCGTTCGTGCACGCGGGCGAGGCGAACTGGACGCGCAAGCCCATCGGGCACGTGGTCGCCGATCCGACGCTCGTGGTGCTCACCGAGCTGTACGGGGCGGGCGTGGCACGGCAGGCGGGCACGTTCAGCCTGGTGTTCGACGGCGGCTCCTACCGGGCCGTCGACAGCTCCGAGCCGGTGCACCGGGTCGGTCACTTCACCCACCCGATCGTGCTGTCCGGCGCGGACGCCTCGCTCGACGCGCTGCGCCGGCTCTCCGGGGACCTGCCCGTCGAACTGGTCTTCTTCAACACCCACGGCGACGACGACGGCATCGTGCTCGGCGAGCAGGAACTCCCGGACTGGCTGGTGCCGCACGCGCTGCGACTGGGCCACCGCCCCATCGTGTTCAACAACTCGTGCCGCCCCTGGACGGCGCTGGGCCGCGAGTTCGTCCGCGCCGGCGCACGCGGCTACATCGGCACCCTGTGGACGATCCCGCCGAACCTGGCCGCCGGCTTCGCCCGCACCGTCGTCCGACGCCTTACGGTCGAGGAAGCACCCGCAGCGCACGCCATCGTCAACACCGGCACCCCGGGCGGTGTCGAACGCTCGTACCTGTACGTCGGCACCGTCAACGGGCGGCTGGACGAGTGGCGCGACCGGTCCACGACGGACGGTGAGGCCGCGTTGGCCGAGTGCAGGCTGCTGGCGGGCGCGGCACCCGGCTGTGGCGAGCCGTTGACCCGTGTGTTGCACAGGGAGATCACCGTGCTGCGTAAGGCTGCCGAACAGGCCGATGCCACCGACACGGCGTCCTACGCGGACGTGTTGCTCGACGAGCTCTCGTTGACGCACGACGACGCCGAGGCGGCCGGGCTGGTGGCGAAAGTGGACGGTGTGCTGGCCGGGCTGGACCTGTCCGACGACGAGCTGGGCGCGCGGTGGGCGCGGCTGCTCCGGCTGACCGGGCACCGGCACGAGGACCGCGGGGAATACCCCGAAGCGTTGGCGGACTTCCAACGGTGCGTGGGCTTCGGCGACGCGTGCCGGGACCGGGCGGACGTGCTGCTGCGCATGGCACGGCTGCTGGTCCGCCAGGAGAGACCCGAGGAGGCGCGGCGGGCCGCGCTGGAGGCGCACGACGTGTTGCGGGCGGACGGCAGCCCGACGCGGCTGATGGAGGCGATCGGCGTGCTGGGTGAGCTGAGCGGTGACGACCACGCGGCCGGGGTGCGGTACGCGGTCGAGGGGCACGACCTCGCGGTCGAGCTGGACGACCGGCCGAAACAGGCCGCGTTCCGGCTGGAGGAGTGCGTGCGGCACCGCGGGGCCGGTGATCTGGACGCCGCGGTCGAAGCCGGGCTGCACGCGGTGGAGCTGTTCCGGGCCGAAGGGGACGACCGGTCCGAACTGGCCGGGGTGCGGGAGCTCGGCGCGTGCCACCGCGACGCGGGGGAGCTGGAGACCGCGCAGCACTACGCCACGGTGGGCGTCGCGTTGGCCGAACGGCTGGGTGTGCCGGTCGAGCTGGCTGCTTGCCACGACGACCTGGGGCATGTGCTGACCCTGCGCGGGGACCACGTGAAGGCGCTGGAGCACTACCGGCACGCGGTGGAGCTGCTGGTCGCCAAGGGGGAGTGGGAGCAGGGTGCGGCGCTGCTGCCGAACCTGGCGGTGGGTGCGGTGCGGGCCGACGACCCCGAGGCGCTGTGGACGACCGCGCTGTGCGGCGGGCTGATCTGCGAGCTGGCGTCCCACGCCACGTGGGCGTCGGTGGTGCCGCTGGTGGTGGATTCGATGAAACGCGCCATCGAGACCGGGCCGCTGGAGCTGACCGAGCGCGGGATGACCGACTTCGCGCATGCCGTGACCACCGGGAACCGGGACGAGATGCCGTTCCAGGTGGGTGTGCTGGCGGATGTCGTGGTGGTGCTGCTGGCGTGGCTGATGGACCGCACCGACCACGGCATCGTCGGGTTCGCCCGGGAGCTCGACCGCACGACCGGCGGTGTGCTCGACCTGGCCGGCTACATCGCGGTGTCGTATGCGGGCCGCGCCCGCAACCCCGGCCAGGGGCGGTCGCGGCGCTGAGTCACCGGTGTGCGGCGGTTGCCGATGGGCGACTGCGGTACGTGCTCGGCTCTGGATTGGCGGCTTTGCTTCCGGCCTGGGCTTGGCCTCCGGCCCCCGAATCCATTGTCCCACGAGGCACCGACAATCCGGTTTTCAGCGCCCCGGGGCTCATTGTCCCACGAGGCACCGACAGTCCGCTTGCCTCAGCTCGCCCTTCGATAGCCGAGGGCGGTGCGCGGGTAGTGCTCCCGGTACGCCGTCAGGTGCCCCCACGGCGTCGTCACGGACTCCGCTGTCAGCAGGCCGTGCACCAACGCCCGTGCGAACACCTGTGTCGCGGCGGCCAGCACGGCGTCCACGGGCGCTTCATGCGTGCCGGTGGACGCGGCGAACACCGAGTCGCCGTCCGAGAGCCCGTGCGCCGGGCGCACCGCGAGAGCCAGACCGTCCTGGGCGGCGGTGGCCAGCGGGTACAGCGCGGGCAGCCGGGCGTTGGTCGCGATCACCCCGATCACCGTGTTGAACGGGTGGGCGAAGCTCGGCAGCGGGCGGGTCAGGTCGTCGCCGCCCGGTCCCGGGAACTCACCGGGCAGACCCAGCGCGGCGGCGAACGGCAGGCCGGTCGTCAGGTCGACGGCCAGGCCGGCGGCGTTGAGCACGGCGATCGCGCCGACCACCACACCGCCGACCAGCGTCACGCTCGCCGTGCCGACACCGCCCTTGAGCGACGCGTTCAGCGCGCCCGTGCCCGCGCCGACGTTGCCCAGCGTCACCTCCGGGCCGGCCGCGCGCACCGCTTCCGCGCCCAGTTCCGGCGTCGGGTAGCTGTGGAAGTCCCCGCCCCGCCCCAGATCGAACAGGGCCGCCGCGGGCACCGGAGCGCCCAGTTCGCGGGCCGCGCCGTCTGCGGCGGCGAGTCCGTAGGCGCTGCCGCCGGTCAGCACGATCCCCGGCACGACCCGGCCGCCGTGGCGGGGATCGAGGGCGGCGGTGTCCCGAGTGGCCGGGCCGCCGCCCCGAACGTCCACAGTGGACCGGGTGCCCGGCGGGAACAGCACGGCCGTGGTGCCGGTCAGCGCGCCGTCGCCGATCCGCGTGGCATGTCCGACCAGGACGCCCGGCACGTCGGTGATGGCGTTGCGCACGGTCCGAATGCTACTGCGGAAACGTCGGGGGCCGATGTGTGCGGCGTGGGTGACAACGGCTACCCGTCGAGCAGCCGCGCGCCGATCTCCCTGACCACGGACGCGAGCAGGTCGACGTCCTCGGTGGTGGTGCGCCAGTTGACGATCGCCGGCCGCAGCGCCACCCGGCCCCGGTACACGGTGGTGCCCACGTAGACCCGGCCGTCCTCGATCAGCTCCTCGCCCAGCCGTCGGTTCAGGTCGTCCAAACGCTCCTCGGGCACGCCCGGCGGTCGGTAGCGGAAGCACACGATGAACAGGTTGACCGGGGCCAGCAGCTCAAGATCGTCGGATTGTTCAACGATCCTTCCCAAGTGGACGGCCAGGTCCCGGTGCCGCTCCACCATCGCCTGGTGCCCGGCCCGCCCGTACGCCCGCAGCGTCGCCCAGATCGGCAACGCCCGCGCCCGCCGCGACGACTCCGGCCCCAGGTTGTTGTAGTTCACGAACTCGTCGTCCGGCTCCGGCAGGTAGGGCGCGTTCCACCCGCCGAACGCCCGACCCAGCGCCGCCGGCTCCCGCACGAACGCGAACCCGCTCTCGTACGGCACGTTCAGCCACTTGTGCCCGTCCGCCGCCAGCGAATCGGCCCGCTCGATCCCCTTCACCAGGTGCGCGGTCGACGGCGACAACGCGGCGAACAACCCGAACGCGCCGTCCACGTGCAGCCACGCCCCGTGCTTCGCCGCCAGGTCCGCCATCGCGTCCACCGGGTCGAAATCGCCGCCGTTCACCTCGCCCGCGTTCGCGATCAGCACCGCCGGCCCGGACACCGCCAGCTCCCGGTCCAACGCGTCCAGGTCCAGCCGCCCGGCGTCGTCCCGGACCAACGTCCGCACGTGGTCGCGCCCGACTCCCAGCAACTGCAACGCCTTGCGGCTGCTCGCGTGCACGTAACCGCTGGAGAACACCGGCATCCGGGGCAGCCCGGCCAACCCGTCCGCCGTCACGTCCACGCCGTGCCGCGACGCCCACCAGTGCCGCGCGCACGCCAGCCCGGTCAGGTTCGCGAACGTGGCGCTCGGCGTCAGCACCCCGCCGTAGGTCGACGGCAGCCCGAACAGTTCCTTGAGCCACCGCAACACGATCGTCTCGGCCTGGGTGGCGAGCGGCGACGTCAGCCACAGCCCGGCCGGCTGGTCCAGCAGCGACGTCACCCAGTCCGCCGCCTGCGCCGCCGGCGTCGCACCGCCGATCACGAAGTGGAAGAACCTGGGCCCGGACGTGTGGGTCGCCGCCCGCGTCCCGATCCGCAGCAGCTCGGCGATGGCCTCGATCGTCCCGTTCCCGTCCTCGGGCAGCGGGCCGTCGAGTTCCTTCAACAGGTGGGCGTGCGTCAGGTCGCGCACCGGCAGGTGCGGCAGCGCGTCCAGGTACGGACCGGCGGCCCGGGCCACCATCCCCAGCGCCTCGGCGGCGTCGTCACGTGAGATCAACGGGTCACCCATCATGGCAGAGTAGACGCCCATGACACGACGTGGACGTTTCCGGGGCAGGGCAATCGATCGGGACGTCGTGGCATTCCTGGGCATCCGTTACGCGGAGCCACCGTTCGGGGCCCGGCGGTTCCAGGCCCCGGCGCGGACGGACTTCTCCGGCGACTGCCTGGAGTTCGGCCCGATCCCGCCGCAGTCCGCCGAACTGCCTGGAATGCCGGTGTGGCGGCCGGGCGACGAGGACGTGCTGAGCCTCAACGTGTGGGCACCGTCCACGGCGGACGGCAACCCCGTGCTGCTCTACCTGCACGGCGGCGCGTACACGTTCGGCTCGTCCGCCCAACCCGACTTCGACGGCACCGCGCTCGCCCGCGCCGGGCTCGTCGTCGTCACGTGCAACTACCGCGTGGGTTTCGAGGGTTTCGGGCACGTCGACGGACAGCCCGACAACCGGGGGTTCCTGGACCAACTCGCCGCCCTGCACTGGGTGCGGGACGAGATCGCGGCGTTCGGCGGGGACCCGGACACCGTCACCGTCGCCGGCCAGTCCGCCGGCGCGGGCTCGGCGCTGTTCCTCGCGCAGGCCGGCCCAGTGCGCCGGGTGATCGCGCACAGCATCCCGTACCGCTTCTACACCAAGGGATTCGCCCGCCGGATCGCCGAGTGGGTCGACACCACGACGCCGGAGTCGACGGTCGCGTCGGTCGACGCGCTGGCCCGTGCCCAGCGGTCCGGGCCGTTGAGCTACGACCCGGTGCTGTTCGGCCCGGTCGCCGACCGGATGCCCGGGTTGCCGGACGGGGTGGACGCGCTGCTGTGCCACACCACCGCCGAGTACCGGCTGTTCGAACGGCTCCGCACGATCGCCCCGGTGCGCACGGAAGCCGACTACGACCGGTTCGGACGTGACTATGGGCTGCCGACGCATGTCCTGGCCGGCTACCGGGAGTTGTTCCCGACGGTCGCCGACGCCTACGTGGAACTGCTCGGCGACTACGTGTTCGCCGAACCCACCACCCGCCTTGCCGAGCGGCACGGCGCGCCGCTGGCCCGGTTCAGCCGGCCGCCCGCCTGGCACGTCGCCGACGTGCCGTTCGCGTTCGGCAACCTGGCCGGCGCGGACTTCCTGATCGGCGGCCCGCCCGGCGACGACGGGCACGCCCTGTCGCGGCGGATGCTGGGCGCGTGGGCCGACTTCGCCCGCACCGGCTCACCCGGCTGGACCGGTGTGCACTGGTGGGGCGAGGAGGTCGACCTGGCCGCCCGGCGGGCGCTGTGGCGGGACGTGGACCTGAACGTGCCGGCGGACTACCCGGTCACCGGCACCGGCCACCCGGCACGGTGAGCACGTTCTCGGGCGGTGTCCGGGATGTGCCGGGCGCACACCCCGGAACCGGCGTCAGCGGTGGTCTTCGCGTTCCCGGCGGACGGTGACCTTGCGGCCCTTGATGGTCGCC
>CBHFOL010000202.1:0-14329 GCA_965995405.1 uncultured Saccharothrix sp. | reverse complement strand
GGGTAACTGTTTATTTCCGGCGCGCGCGTCTTAGGCGGGCCGTGAAGCCCTCTACGTGGGGGCGGGAGGGCCCGGGCGCGGGCCGGGCCATCCCCGTCCCGGACCTGTACGGCAGGTCTGCGGCGCTGTGCAGATGCACGTCCTGGGGTGGTTGCCTTCCGACTGCCGAATTCGCCCGGAGCAGGAATCCCGGAGCAGGAATACAGTCGGGCACTCACCGACGAAGAGACCCGTGAAGTACTGGTAAGGCGGATCAATGAGCTTGGATGAGAAGAACACCCTCGTGTGGCGCAAGAGTTCGCGAAGCGGTGGAAGCGGCGCGCAGTGCGTCGAACTCGCCGCAACCGCACACAGCGCTTACGTCCGCGACACCAAGAACCGCACGGGCGGAACGCTCGTGTTCCCGGCGGGACCGTTCGCCGCGTTCCTGACGGACATCAAGGCCGGTCGGCAGCAACGGCCCTGACGGGCATCCTGGAGTCGGCGCGGTGCCGGCGCGGTCTACGCGGTGTCGCGGTGCACCAGGACGGTCGGCAGGACTTCGCGGCGGGCGCGTAGGGGTTCCTCGCGGAGCAGGCGGAGGAGTTGGGTGACCATCTGCTTCACCTGGCTGGGCGTGTCCTGCCGGACGCTGGTCAGCGCCGGCGACGTGTGGGGCGCGATCATCGGGTGGTCGTCGAAGCCCACGACCGCCACGTCCTCCGGCACCCGCCGGCCCGCCTCGTGCAACGCGTCCAGCGCGCCGGCCGCCATCAGGTCACTCGCCACGAACACGGCGTCCAGGTCCGGCACCCGCTCCAGCAACGCCGCCATGGCGCGCCTACCACCCGCACGGGTGAAACCGCCGTCCTCCGTCAACCGCGCCACGTCCGCGTCGGACGCCCCGGTCGCCGAGCGCCAGCCCGCCAGCCGGTCCATCGCCGAATGCTCGTCCAACGGCCCGGTAACCGACACGATCCGCTTGCGCCCCAACGAGATCAGGTGCTCGGTCGCGAGCACCCCGCCGCCCTCGTTGTCGTGGTCCACCAGGTGCATCCCGCGCAACGGACCCCAAGGCCGCCCCGCGTACACCACCGGCAGCGACAACCGCCGCGCCACCGCCGGCAGCTGATCACCCTTGTGCGGCGCGAACATCAGCGCCCCGTCCACGTGCCCGCCGGCCAGGAAGCGTTCCGCCCGCGTCAAATCCTCCGGCGAGTGCACCAGCAACAGCACCATCTGCGCATCGGCATCGGCCAACGAACGCGCCGCCGCGCGGATCAGCGACGCGAAGTGCGGGTCGTCGAAGATCTTCGGCTCCGGCTCCGAGAACACCACCGCCACCGCGCCGGTCCGCCGCGTCACCAGCGCCCGCGCCGCCTGGTTCGGCTGGTAGCCCAACTCCACCACCGCCGCCGTCACGGCCTCGTGCGCCTCCGGACTCACCCTCGGCGACGCGTTCAGCACCCGGGACGCCGTCGCACGCGACACGCCCGCCTTCGCCGCCACGTCCTCCAGCGTCGGACGGCCGGAGTGCGACTGGACGGACACGTGCACCAACTCCTCACCGAGCGTGACCCGGCGCTCAGCTTAGCCGGACACCGCCCGCTCGGGAGCGCTCTCACACCCCAGCGACACCCGCAACAGCCCGTCCTCCCGCCGCGTCGACACCGCCAGCCCCGCTCGCGCCGCCGTGCGCACCAGACCGGTCTCGGCGGGCAGGCACCAGCCGACCAGCTCGCCGTGCCCGGCGGCCCGCGCGGTCCGGGCCAGCGCCAGCAGCACGCCGGTACCGACGCCCCGACCCTGCCACGCGTCCTCCACCAGCAGCGACACCTCGGCACTGTCCGGTGTGGACATCGGGATCAGCTGCCCCATCGCCACCACCCGGTCCGCGCACTGCGCCAACACGGTCGTGCCGCGCGGCGGCGTGAGCAGGCGGTGCAGCCAGCGCCGGGGCAGCGTCCGCATCCCCGAGTGGTAGCGGTTGAACAGGGTGGTCATCGAGCACCTGGTGTGCAGGTCGGCGACGGCGTCCGCGTCGGCCGGGCGTCCGGCGCGCAGCACCAGCGCCATACCGTCCTCGGTGAGCAGCGGCACGGGCATCGGCGCGGCTCCGAGCAGGTCGATCAACGCCTCCGCCCGCGCCAGTTCCACCTCGGTGAACGGGGCCCAGCCGCGCCGCGCCACAAGCGCCGTGCCGTCCCGCGTCACGAGCCGCGCCTGGTGGTCGTTGTCCACCGGAACGTCCACCGCCGCCACCGAATCCGCCCCCAGCACGACCCGCAGCGCGTCGCACAACGTCCCCGGCAGCCGCAACGCGTGCCCGGCGGCCCGCAGCGCGGCGGTCGGCGCGTCCACCAGGTCACGCAGGTCGGCGGGCGTGATGCCGACGCACCGGCCACCCTCCGCGCGCACCGTCGCCACCAGATCGGCGGGCAGCAGGCCGGGCGCGGCGCGGACAACCAGCTCGTCCACCACTCCGCCGGGCACCGGGATCACCGACAGCGCCAGCACGTTGCAGTCCCGGTCGGCCAGCCGGACGGTCACCCGGGCCAGCGCCCCGGGACTGTCGTCCAGTTCGACGCGCAACCGCCAGGTCTTCGGTGTGGAGTCCATGGACCCAGCCTCGGCGCGGCACGTTGCCGCCGTGGCAACCGGGTGTAAAACGTCAGTCGTCGCAGTGTGGCGGCGGCAACGGGTTGAGCGGGCCGCACGGCCACTCGGTGTTCTTCGTCTTCGACGTCGTCGGCGGTGGCGGCGGGACCTCGGTGGTCGGCGTCGTCGTCGTCGGCGTCGTCCCGGTGGTCGTCGTCTCCGTCACCGGCTCGGGCGTGGTCGAGCTGGTCGCCGCCCGCACCGGGTCGGTCGCCACGGCCCGCACGGTCGTGGTCGACGTGGTGCCGGCCGTCGCCGACCGGCTGGTGATCCAGGTGGACGGCGGCGGCTCGGCCTTCTGCCCGTCGTCCAGGCCGTCGATGTAGACGCCGATCAGCACGCCGGTCAGCGCCGACACCGCCACGGCCAGGCCGCTCGCGGCCCACAGCACCCGCACGGCCTACCTCCGAACTTTCTTCCGGCTGAACTTCTTCCGGCCGATCTCTTCCGGCTGGCGCAAACGGCAGAACAGTACCGCTTGATCGACTGGTCTCAGTCGACCCACGTCACGTCGGCCGGTCCGCCCAGCCGGTCGACCTCCGCGAGCACGGCCTTCCGCGTCTTCGCCGTCAACGATCGGAACGGCTCGACGGTTACGGCCCGTCGCCGTCCGGTCCGCTCCTGTGACCACACGCCGGCCATCCGCCCGTCCACCAGCAGCACCGGCGACAGCCAGCCCTGGGGCCGGTAGACGCGCTCCGGCGTGCCACCGTCCAGCAGGTGCGCGGCGTGCCGGGTCGCGGCCACCACGTACTGGTCGAACGCGGGCAGCAGCCGCACCCCGACGACCGGTTCGGCGTCCCGCAGCGCGTCCACCAGGTCCGTGCGGACCCAGTACGGCTCACCCTCCACGTCGACCGGCGTGATCCGGTCGCCGAGCGCCTTGAACACCCTGCCGCCGTCCGCCGGGCTCACGCCCCACCAGCGCGCGAACTCCTCGCGGGTGGCCGGGCCCTGCTGGGCGAAGAACCGCAGCGCGATCTCGGCGACCGCGTCGTCGGGGGCCGCGCCGACGTCGATCCACGTGTCCGGCCGGGTGAACCGGACCAACTGGCCCTCGCCGGGGCCGAACACCAGCCTGCCCTGGAACGACGCCGGCTTCAGGTACGCGCCCCAGCTCTCCCGCAGCTTCTCGCCGATGTCCGGCGACGTCAGCCGGCCCACCTCGTAGGCGAGTTCGGCGCGGGTCAGCAACTGCCCCTTCAACGCCGTCGAGACGCCGTCCAGCAGGGCCTGGAGTTCCTCGGCGGTGATGTTGAAACCCCGGTACCAGACGGGCTTCAGGTAGTGCTTGTAGGTGGCGAACCCGGCCTGCCAGAGCGCGTACTCACCGGCCGGCAGCAGGTGCAGCGTGCCGCGCATGCACCACGTCTTGACCAGCGTCCGGTCCTCCCACAGTGCGTTCGCCACGAAGTCCGGCGCGAGCCCGTCGACCCGCGCGTGCAGCATCGCCTCGGCCGACGACATCAGCTGGGCGTGCAGCCCGCACAGCTCCGCCACCACGTCCAGGGCGTCCTCGGCGGGCCGCCGCACGTCCAGGCTGTGCGCACGGGTGCGCCACGCCGCCACCTGCGCCCAGGTCAGGTTCATTCCCGCTCCCTCACCGCTCGCTCGATCACGGCGAGCCGCCGTTCCAGACTCGCCGTGCCCAGTACGCGGGCGAGCACCAGCGCCGCCCCGGACAGGCCCGCGACCAGCACCGCGCCGGTCAGGTGCCACGTCGGTGCGTCACCCGTGCAGGTGAAAACGTCGGTGAACCGCTCGGTCGAGCAGGTCACGAACGGCACCGCCGACACGCCGATGGCCGCCGCCGCGACCCCGCCCAGCAGGGCCGAGCCGAACGTGCGCATCAGCGGGAACGCCGCGTTGGCCGCGCCCACGGCGGCGATCGCGAACAGCAGCGGCACCGGGTGCGGGAACGGGCCGAACGCCGCGCAGCCCAGCATCAGCGCGGCCAGCACGGCGAGCCCGGTCCGTTCACCCACCCGGTGACCCTAACGCGCGGCTTCAGCGGGACGTCAGGAGTTCGTAATGCGTTTGCGGGACTCTGACGGGTGTCCGATTCGTCAGAGTGGGGGAGGGGAGACGAAACGGGAGAGGCGTGCGATGTCCAAGCGGGTTGTGGTGGTCGGCGTGTCGGCGGTGCTCGTGGTGGCACTCGCGGTCGGTCTGTACCTGTTCCAGCCGTGGCGGTTGTTCACCGACAACACGGTGAACGAGGCCCTGCTCGTGCCGGTGTCCACATCGGTCGCCACGACGGTGCCGACGACCGGCTCCACAGCGGTCCCGACGACGGCGAGTGGTCCGGTGGCCCTGGCGTCCGGTCCGTTCCGGTCGCTGGAGCACGCGACGACCGGCAGCGCGACCCTGGTGCGCCGGGTGGACGGCGGGCACGCGGTGCAGTTCGAGGCGCTGGACACCAGCGACGGCCCCGACCTGTACGTGTACCTGTCGGACAAGCCGGCGGACTCGCCGGAGGCCGCGTTCGGCGACGGCTACACCAGCCTGGGCAAGCTCAAGGCGAACCGGGGCAACCAGGTGTACGAGGTGCCGGGCGGCACCGACCTGACGAACGTCCGAAGTGTCGTCATCTGGTGCCGGCGGTTCTCCGCCGGGTTTGCCGTGGCACCCCTGACAAAGACCTGAAGCACCCTCGCAACAAGTCGCATTGGTCTGAGCCAGGTATAGCCTTTTCGACGTATTGACGTATCTGGTCTAGACCACCTAAAGTGGTAAGGACCACAGCGTCCCTCGTTGATGGGTGGGCGGATGCCCCATCGACGAGGAGCCGGCTCACTGGGGTGGGCCACCGGGTGTGGCGGCGCGGCAACTTCTCTCTCCCCACGCCGCGCCGTCGCACCCGGCCACCCGCCCGGCCCTGTCACACTGTGATCGATGCTCACCAGGACCATCGCGATCCACTACGTCACGGCCGCGCTGCGGGGTGCCGTCCGGCACGGGCACGACGTGTCCGGGCTGCTCGCCACCGCCGGGATCCCCGAGGCGCTGCTCGCCGACGACCGCGCCCGGGTGACGCCCGCCCAGTACTCCAAGCTGGTCCAGGCCCTGTGGGACGTGCTGGACGACGAGTTCATGGGCTTCGGGCCGCAGCGCAGCAAGCGCGGCACCTTCCCGACCATGTGCCTGCTCGCGGTGCACTGCTCGTCGCTGGAGGAGGCGCTCAAGCGCGGCCTGGCGTTCTACGGGCTGTTCGACATCCGGCCGTCGATGCGGCTGGGCGAGCGGGACGGCGTCGCCCGGTTCACCCTCGCCGCCGAGGGCGTGGACGACCCGGACCGGTTCCTGGTGGAGTCGCTTCTGGTGCTGTGGCACCGGTTCTCGTCGTGGCTGATCGGCAGGCGCATCCCGTTGCGGTCGGTGGAGCTGGCCTACCCGGAGCCGGCGCACGCCGCCGAGTACCACCTGATCTTCGGCTGCCCGCTGCGGTTCGCCGCGCCGGAGACCGTGCTGGCGTTCGACAACCGGTTCCTGCGGATGCCGGTCGTGCAGGACGAGTCGGCGCTGAAGCGGTTCCTGCGCAACTCGCCGGCCGAGCTGCTGTCCCGGCGGGACTACGGCGCGGACACGGCCGGCCAGGTGCGGCGGATGCTCGGCGGCGGCGTGGTGGGGCTGGACCAGGTGGCCGGGCGGCTCGGGATGAGCGCGCCGACGTTGCGGCGCAGGCTTGCGGCCGAGGGGACGTCGTTTCGCGAGGTGCGTGAGCAGCTGCTGCGCGACCAGGCGGTGGCGAGCCTGGTGCGCGGTGGTGAGTCGGTGGAGGAATTGGCGCTGCGGCTGGGTTTCTCCGAGGCGAGTGCATTTCACCGGGCGTTCAAGCGGTGGACGGGGAACAGTCCTGGCGCGTACCGGACGGGAACTGCTACCTAATACCCGGGTGGGCCGAAAAGGCCCGTGAATTCGGCCGAACGGCCGTATCCAGTCAGCTCTCAACGGGGTGAACTGACGCCCGGAAACTTGCCCACACCACCTCCGTGGAGTTCCCCTGTGTCCAGACGCTCGTGGCTGCTCACCGCCACCCTGGTCCTTGCCCTGATCCCGATTTCTCCCGTCCACGCCGAGCCCGCGGGCCCGGCCGAGATCACCACCACCGAGGCCGGCATCACCGGTCGGGGTGTGCTCGACCTGCCCGACGCGGTGTCCGCACGGTCCGCGGTCGACCCGGCGCGGCGCATCGAGACCACCCGCACCACCCGTCCGGTCGCGCCGGGCGTGTCGCTGAGCTCGTTCGACTGGTACGAGCCGGGCGAGTCGGGCGGCTGGGTGCGCGGCGACGCGCTGAGCGTCGACCTCACCGCCGGCACCAAGGTCGACTACCTCTACCCGGGCCAGGTCTCCAGCGCGGAAGCCCTGTCCGCGCAGGCGAACCGCACCCGCGCGGTGGCCGCCGTGAACGGCGACTTCTTCGACATCAACAACTCCAACGCGCCCGAGGGCGTCGGCGTGCAGAACGGCACGACCGTCAAGTCGCCCGCCGCCGGCCACCAGCGCGCGGTCGGCATCGACGCCGCCGGCATCGGCCGGGTCATGGACATCCTGTTCGAGGGCCGGGTGACCCGCGCCGACGGCGGCACGATCCCGTTGGCACAGTTGAACAGCGCTTCGATCGCGGCGAACGCGGTCGGCGTGTTCAACCCGGTCTGGGGCTCCTACAGCCGCGCCCGCGCGGTCCGGGGTTCCACCAAGGTGACGGAAGTGGTGGTGCGCAACGACATCGTCGCCGAACTGCGCACCGCGGCCGGTGACGACCCGATCCCCGCCGACGGCTACGTCCTGGTGGGCCGGGAGTCGGGCGCGGACTCGTTGGCGAAGTTGAAGCCGGGCGACCGGATCACCGTCGACTACACCACGAAAACCGGTGACGGCAGTGGGATCAAGGCGGCGATCGGCGGCAACCAGCTGCTGGTCAAGGACGGCGCGGTGGTCGCGCCGAACGACCCGCTGCACCCGCGCACGGCGGTCGGTTTCTCCGCCGACGGCAAGAAGATGTTCCTGCTGACCGTGGACGGCCGCCAGGCGCCGTTCCTGCTCGGCCTGAACCTGCGGGACATGGCGAACATCCTCAAGGAGATGGGCGCGCACAACGCGCTCAACCTGGACGGCGGCGGCTCGTCCACGCTGCTCGCGCGCACTCCCGGCACGGACGCGGTGACCGTGGAGAACACCCCGTCCGACGGCGGGGAACGCCTGGTGCCCAACGGTTTGGCGCTCTACGCACCGGAAGGCAGCGGCAAGCTCACCGGTTTCTGGACCCGCACCGCGATCGAACCGCGCCGCGCGCCCGGCACGGACACCGTCGCCGGCGGCCACCCCGAGCGGGTGTTCCCCGGTCTGACGCGGCGGCTGGTCGCCGACGGTTACGACGAGACCTACGGCCCGGCCCGGGACAAGGCCCGGATCTGGCACTCGTCCCGCCCGCACGTCGGCTGGGTCACGGATGGCGTGTTCCGGGGCCTGACCAAGGGCACCACGAAGGCGATCGCCCGACGCGGCAACGTGTCCGGCGACGTCGAGCTGACCGTGCTCGGTCCGCTGGCCAGGCTGACCGCCACCTCGAACCGGCTGAGCCTGCCGGAGATCGGTGGCACCGGCACGTTCGGTGTTGTCGGCCAGGATCAGGAGGGGTTCACCGCGCCCATCGAGCCCGCCGACATCGCGCTGGACTACGACCGTTCAGTGGTCGCGATCGAGCCCGGTGACAACGGAAACCTCAGTGTGAAGGCGCTGCGGCCCGGCGCGACCACGGTGACCGCCCGCGTCGGCGCGACCGTCGTGCGGGTGCCGGTGACCGTCGGTCTGGAGGAGAAGGTCGTCGCGGACTTCGACGACGGCGCGTCGTGGACGTTCGGCTCGGCCCGTGGTTCCGGCTCGGTCGCTCCGATCGCCGAGGGCCACACGGGTGCGGGGCTGAAGCTGTCCTACGACTTCACCCAGTCCACCGGAACCCGTACCGCGTATGCGATTCCGCCGAAGCCGATCGTGGTGGAGGGGCAGCCGCTGGCGCTGGGCGCGTGGGTGTACGGGAACGGGCGCGGCGAGTGGACGGCGTTCACGGTGACCGACAACGCCGGTCTCACGCGGTCGCTCTACGGGCCGTACATCACGTGGACCGGGTGGAAGTACCTGGAGGTCCAGGTGCCGACCGGGCTCCAGTTCCCGTTGCGGGTCAACCGGTTCTACACCATCGAGACCAAGGCCGACCGGCAGTACACCGGTGAGGTGCTGGTGGACGACATCGTCGCCAAGGTCCCGCCGGCGGTGGATCTTCCTGCGGCGCAGCCGGTTTCGGACCGGGTGGTGGTGCAGGACGGCACGGTCGACAACCGCGAGTGGCGCTTCGCGGTGATGTCGGACGCGCAGTTCGTGGCCCGGAACCCGGACAGCGACCTGGTGAAGGCGGCGCGGCGGACCCTGCGTGAGATCAAGGCGCAGAAGCCGGACTTCGTGGTCATCAACGGGGACTTCGTGGACGAGGCCGCGCCCGAGGACCTGGCGTTGGCGCACCGGATCCTCAAGGAGGAACTGGCCGACGAGCTGCCGTGGTACTACGTGCCGGGCAACCACGAGATCATGGGTCCGGGCACGATCGAGAACTTCCGCAAGGAATTCGGCACCACGAACCGGGTCTTCGACCACAAGGGAACCCGTTTCGTGCTGCTCGACTCGTCGACGGGCACCGTGCGCGGCGGCGGTTTCGACCAGGCGGTCATGCTCCGTGACGCGCTGCGCGACCACGGCAGTGTCAATTCGGTCGTCGTCATGGAACACCACCCGCCGCGTGACCCCACGCCCACCAAGGGCAGCCAGCTCAACGACCGCCTGGAAGCGGACGTGGTCGAGGACTGGCTGGCCGAGTTCCGCCGTACGACGGGCAAGGGCGCGATGTTCATCGGGGCGCACGTGGGCACGTTCCACGCGTCACGGGTCGACGGCGTGCCGTACCTGATCAACGGCAACAGCGGCAAGGCTCCGGCGGAGGCCGGCTTCTCCGGCTGGTCGCTGCTGGGCGTGAACTCCAAGCCGCGCCACGGCCAGGACTGGATCGCCGCCGAGATCCGCCCCCACGTGGACACCCTGACCCTGAACACCCCGGAGCAGATCCGGGTCGGGACACCGGCCAAGATCACCGCGACGGTCACCCAGGGGTCCCGTCAGGTGCCGGTGCAGTACCCGGTCAGCGCGGACTGGTCGGCGTCGCTGAACGTCCACATCGGACAGCCGGAGGGTCTGCGCCCCTGGCACACCGCGTGGTTCGACCCGACGACGGGCAGACTGACCGCCTTCCTCCCGGGTAGGGCGACGATCGCGGTGACCGTCAACGGCGTCACCCAACGCACCGAGTTCAAGATCGGCTGGCCGGCCTGGCCTCGCCAGGTCGCCTAGGCGATGGGCGGGACCATCGCCGTGGTTTCACGGCGATGGGCCCGCCGAGCCGTTGCCCTTTCGGTTTGCTCCCTTGTCCCGCGCCGGCGCGCCTTGGTGGACTGGACCACCCGAGGAGGCGCGAGATGACAATCCTTGATCGACGCCGTTTCCTGGTCAACGCCGGCCGCATCACCGGGATGACGGCCGTGCCGATCGCCGCCGGCGGACCCGAGGACGGCCCCGAGCCGTCGCTGGTGGACGGCTCCGGCAAGGTCGACTGGTCGGCGGTCCGTGCCCAGTTCCGGCTCGCTTCGGACTGGGTGCACATGAACACGTTCCTGTTGGCGTCACACCCCCGGCCGGTGCGCGACGAGATCGAGCGGCTGCGGCGCAGGTTGGACGCGGAGCCGGCGTGGATCCAGCGGGCGTACTGGGGCGACGCGTCGGTCAACGAGTGGGCCCGGGTCCGGGCCTCGCTGGCCGGCTATCTCGGCGGCCGGCCCGAGGAAGTCTCGGTGGTGCCGAACACCACCTTCGGGCTGGCGCTGGTCTACCACGGCCTGAAGGTGCGGCCCGGCCAGGAGCTGTTCGTGTCGGAGCACGACCATTTCGCGCACGTGAACTCGGTCAAGCCGGCCGCCGCCCGGCACGGTGCGGACGTCCGGGTCGGCCGCCTCTACGACCACCCTGCGACGGTGTCGGTGGACGAGATCGCGGGCCGGCTGCGCGCGGCGATCGGGCCCCGGACCCGCGCGGTCGGCGTGACGTGGGTGCAGTCCAGCACCGGCGTGAAACTGCCGATTCCGGTACTGGCCGAGGTGGTCGCGCGGGCCAACGCCGGCCGGGCCGAATCGGACCGGTGCCTGCTCGTGGTCGACGGCGTGCACGGATTGGGCGTGGAGGACGCCGACGTGGCCGCGCTGGGAGCCGACATTTTCGTGGCCGGCACACACAAGTGGCTGTTCGGGCCACGGGGGACCGGCCTGGTGTGGGCCAAGCCGGACGTCTGGGCGCAGTTGCGTCCGGTGGTGCCCAGCTTCGTGCGCCGCGATCCCGGCGACCCGACGATCGCCGATGACATCCTGCCCGGCGGCTTCCTGCCGTTCGAGCACGTCTTCGCGATGCCCGCTGCGGTGGACTTCCACCGGCGGATCGGCCGGGCCAGGGTGGCGGCCCGGGTCCACGAGCTGGCCGGGCGAACCAAGCAGGGGCTGGCCGACCTGCCCGGCGTCGTCCTGCACACGCCGTTGTCCGACGAGCTCTCGTCGGGGCTGATCTGCTTCGAGGTGCCCGGAATCGACCACCACGAGGTCACCGACCGCCTGGCGGCACGACGGGTCCGGATCACCAACGCCCAGTACCAGGTGCCCTACGCCCGCCTGGGCCCGGGAATCCCGAACCTGCCCGAGGACATCGACCGCACGCTCGCCGAGGTCCGGCGGCTCACCGGAAGGTGACCCGGCAGGCTCCAGGACGTCGGGCCGTGTCCGGCTGCCGATTGGAACTCGCGGCCCGGCTCACCCAACCGGTGCCACCCGCTTGGGTCACTACCGGCCACGTCCGGCCCCGTGCCACGCTGACCGGGAGGGGGACATGTGGCGTCAACCGGGGACGTGGCCGCACGGATTCGGGCGGCGTGCAGGAAAGGCGAGCAGGCTCGGACCGCCCGCTACACAGGAGGAGCGCATCCGTGGTGGCGCTGGAAGCATGGTTCGACGATGACAGCGAGGAGCCGGCGATCATCGAGACGGCGGCCGAGCTGGACAAGGTGTTGGATGTCGTGGCCGGTTGGGATGGCCGGATCATCGTGCACCTGAAGCCGGCCCGTCCGGTGAGCGTGGACTCCGAAATCCCGCTCGACGTGGTGCGACGAGCCGCCCACGAGTACCTGACCTCGGGTGGACAACGGCCGACCGCTCCCACCTGGCAGACACCTCCGGCGTGGTACCCCACGGCAGGGTGACGACCCATCCCGGACTGTCGGGGCAGGTCAGGTGGGTTCGGCCGGGGAGCCCACGTGAACTCCCCGGCCAGAACGCCTAGAACTTGGTGCCGCTCGCAGCCCGTTCCCGCAACGAATCCGTAGGCCGGAAGCGTTCGCCGTACGTGTCGGCCAGGTAGTCCGCACGCTCCACGAACGCGCCGAGCCCGTAAGCGTTGACGAACTGGAGCGTCCCCCCACTCCAAGGCGCGAACCCGAACCCGAAGATGCTGCCCACGTTCGCGTCACCGACCGACGTCAGCACCCCCTCGTCCAGACACCGGATCGTCTCCAGCGACTGGATGAACAGCAACCGGTCCTCGACGTCCTGTTCGGTCACCCCGGCATCATCCCGCCCGTACTTCGCCAGCCCAGGCCACAGGAACTTCTTCGCGCCCTCCGGGTACTCGTAGAACCCCGCACCCCCGGCCTTCCCGGTACGCCCTTCCCCCACCAACTCCTCCAACACCGCAAAAGCCGGGTGCTCACCCAACGCCCCCGCCACAGTCGGATCGTCGGCCAACGTCTGGTCCCGGATCTTGAGCTGCAACGTCAACGTCACCTCGTCCGACACCGCCAACGGCCCCACCGCCATCCCGGACCGCTTGGCCACGTTCTCGATCAGCGCCGGCCGCACCCCCTCCGCGACCATCGACACCGCCTCGGTCACATACGTACCGAACGTCCGGGACGTGTAAAACCCCCGACTGTCGTTCACCACGATCGGCGTCTTCCCGATCTGGAGCACGTAGTCGAACGCCCGCGCCAACGTCTCGTCCGACGTCCGCTCACCCCGGATGATCTCCACCAACCGCATCTTCGGCACCGGCGAGAAAAAGTGCAGCCCGATGAACTTCGTCGGATCCTGCACCGCCTCCGCCAACCCCGTGATCGGCAACGTCGACGTGTTCGACGCGACGACCGCATCCGGCAACGCCGCCGCCTCGGCCGCCGGCAGCACCTTGTTCTTCAGCTCCCGGTTCTCGAACACCGCCTCGATGACCAGATCACAACCCGCCAGATCGGCGTCCGAATCCGTAGGCGTAACGCCGGGAACCCCATTGGCCCCACGGGTCGCCGCCTCCACAGTCACGTCCTTCAGCACGACCTCGATACCGGCCTTCGCGCTGACCTCCGCGATACCGGAACCCATCATGCCCGCGCCGAGTACCCCGATCTTCGTCACCTTTGAAGCGTCCACACCGGACGGACGTGACCCACCCGCACCGATCTCGTTGAGCTGGAACCAAAAAGTAGAGATCATGTTCTTCGAAACCTGGCCGGTCACCAGCTCCACGAAGTACCGGCTCTCCACTTGCAACGCCGTGTCGAAGTCCACCAAGGCACCCTCGACCGCCGCCGCCAGGATCTTCTCCGGAGCCGGATACACCCCATGGGTCTTCTTCCGCAACACAGCCGGCGCGGCAGCCAGCAACCCGTACACGTTGGGATCACCGAACTTCACGTCCGGCACCGAATACCCGGGCCGATCCCAAGGCTGCTGCGGAGCCGGGTTCGCCTTGATCCACGTCCGCGCCTGCGCGATCAGGTCTTCCCGCGACGAAGCCAAAGCGTGCACGATCCCGGCCTGCAACGCCCGTGCCGGCCGCAGCTGCTTGCCCTCCATCAACAACGGCAACGC
This sequence comes from uncultured Saccharothrix sp., assembly GCA_965995405.1. Taxonomy (GTDB): domain Bacteria; phylum Actinomycetota; class Actinomycetes; order Mycobacteriales; family Pseudonocardiaceae; genus Actinosynnema. Next base: position 686 of record CBHFOL010000202.1, on the reverse strand, counting down.
CGCCTGCACACCCAGCAGCCGCACCAACCTGGTGACCCCACCCCCACCGGGCAGCAGCCCCAGCGTGACCTCCGGCAGCCCGACCTTGATCCGGTCGTCGTCCAGCACCACCCGGTGGTGACAGGCCAACGCGATCTCGAACCCACCGCCCAAAGCGCTGCCGTTGACGGCCGCCACCACCGGCTTGCCCAACAGCTCCAGCCGGCGCAGCTGGCCCTTGATCTCCTCCAGGAACCCCAACGCCTCCCGCACGTTCTCCGGCGTCAGTTGGATCAACAGGTTCAGGTCGCCACCGGCGAAGAACGTCTTCTTGGCCGACGTCAGCACCACACCCGTGATGTCGTCCCGCTCGGCCTCCAGCCGCGCCACCGCGCCGGCCATCGCCTCGTGGTACTCGGCGTTCATCACGTTCGCCGAGCCCGACATGTCCATCGTGAGGGTGACGATGCCCTCGTCGTCCCGCTCGTAGTGGATAGCCATCAGACCCTCTCGATGATCGTCGCGATGCCCATGCCGCCGCCCACGCACAACGTCGCCAGGCCGCGCCGCAGGTCCCGGCGCTCCAGTTCGTCCAGCAGGGTGCCCAGGATCATGCAGCCGGTCGCGCCCAGCGGGTGCCCCATGGCGATCGCGCCGCCGTTGACGTTGACCTTCTCGTCCGGCAGGTCCAGTTCCCGCTGGAACTT
>CBHFOL010000201.1:0-14379 GCA_965995405.1 uncultured Saccharothrix sp. | reverse complement strand
CCGGCGGCTCAGCCGGCACCGAAGACGCGGACCTCTCGTCCGATCGTGTCCAGTTGGAACAGCACCCGTTCGTCCACCGGAACCCCCGGCGCGAACCGGCATTCCGCGGAGTTGATCGCGGCACCGAGCGGCGTCGGCCACCCCCGCAGCGCGTGCACGATCGTGCGCAGCGACTGGAGCGTCGTCACCGCCGCCTGCCAGCCGTACGCCGTCGTCACGCAACCGACCGCACGTCCCGTCAGGTACGGGCGGTCGTCCTCCCTGAGCTCCTCGGCGTAGTCGAGCGCGTTCTTGACCAGGCCGGAGATGCTGCCGTGGTAGCCGGGCGAGGAGATGATCACGCCGTCCGCCCGGCGCAACGCGTCGACTAGTCGACGCGCGGCCGGCACCAAGGGTTGCTCCGGGTCGTACATCGGCAGGCCGCCGAGCTCCTCGGCGCCGATCAGTTCGGTGCGGGCGCCGGCGGCCCCGGCCGCGCCGAGCGCGATGCCCAGCGCGGCCTGGCTGGACGACGTCGGCCGGAGCGTGCCGCCCAGCCCGACGATCAGCGGTGTCCCGGTCATGCCGTCGGCTCCGAGCCGATGCCCATCAGGTGGCCCAGTTTCTCCTGTTTGGTCAGCAGGTAGCGGTGGTTGTCGTCGGTCGGCGGGATGACCACCGGCACACGCTCCACAATGGACAGACCGTGGCCGGCGATGCCCTCGTACTTGGCCGGGTTGTTGGTCATGATCCGGATCCGCCGGGCGCCGAGATCGGCGAGGATCCGGGCGCCGATACCGTACTCGCGGTCGTCGACCGGCAGTCCCAGTTCGACGTTCGCCTCGACGGTGTCGTAGCCCAGGTCCTGAAGGCCGTACGCCCGTATCTTGTGCGCCAGTCCCACACCTCGTCCTTCCTGTCCGCGCAGGTAGACCACGACCCCGTGGCCCGCGGCGTCGATCGTTCGCAACGAGAAAGCAAGCTGTTCGCCGCAGTCGCACCGGCGGGAGCCGAAGACGTCACCGGTGAGGCATTCCGAATGCACCCGGACCAGCACCGGCTGTTCGCCGGTGACCTCGCCGCGGGTGATGGCCAGGTGTTCGACACCGTCGAGCAGACTGGTGTAGGCGTGCGCCTCGAACGCGCCGAACCGGGTCAGCAACGGCACGGTCGCCGCCCGTTCGACCAGGGTTTCGGTGCCCACCCGGTGCCGGATCAGGTCGGCGATGGAAATGATCGGGAGCCCGTGTTCCCGTGCGAACACCCGCAGTTGTGGCAGGCGCATCAGGCCGCCGTCGTCCCGGACGATCTCGGCGAGCACCCCGGCGGGCCGGCGGCCGGCGAGGCGGGCCAGGTCGACCGCGGCCTCGGTGTGCCCGGCCCGCTTGAGGACACCGCCGGGGCGGGCGCGGAGCGGGAAGACGTGACCGGGCCGCCGGAAGTCCGCCGGGACCGCGCCGCCGTGCGCCAGCAGGCGAATGGTCCGCGCGCGGTCCGCGGCCGAGATCCCCGTGGTGACGCCGTGCCGCGCGTCGACCGACAGGGTGAACGCGGTGTTGTTGGGGTCCTCGGTCCGGCCGACCATCTGCGGCTGGTCGCGCCGGTCGACGTCGACCGGGTCCAGCGCCGCGCACAGCACGCCGCTGGTGTGCCGGATCATGAACGCGGCCGACTCCGTGGTCACGGAATCGGCCGCGCAGATCAGGTCACCCTCGTTCTCGCGGTCCTCGTCGTCCACGACGACGACCAGGCCGCCGGCGCGGATCGACTCGATCGCGGATTCCACGCTGTCCAATGAGGACTGTCCATCTTTGGCTGTGGGCATTGATGTCGCGCCACCTCTCCGGCCGCCCGTCCCGCACGCGGAGGATTTGCGATCGACCCTCGCGGCGGGAGTCACGACCGACCTTCCCGTCGGCCGGGCCGGAGGTGCCACACCCGCGATCCACTGTGTGGAACAACCGTGCGGCCGGCCCGGTTTCCGGCTTCCGCGTGCCACGGTGTGGACCGTCGGCATTGCCGCCGGCCGGCACGTCGAGCATCTTCCAGTCGTGTTCACGGTCCCGGAAGCGACATGGTCAAGGAGGGGCAACATGGCGGTCGCCGATGCCGGAGTGGCGGATCACCTCGCACTGCACGCGCAACGGGTGGCCGGCGCGCGGGAACTCGCGCCACGGCTCAGGGAACGGGCCGCCGAGACCGACGCGGCGCGCCACGTGCCGCGCGAGTCGATCGACGAGATCCTGGCGGCGGGTCTCGGCGGCCGGATGCTGACACCCGCGCGGTTCGGCGGCGACGAACTGACGCTGGACACGATGTTCGACGTCGCCGTGGAACTCGGCAAGGGGTGCTCGTCCACGTCGTGGTGCGCGACGCTGCTGCCGCACGGCTGCCACATCATGGGCATGTTCCCGGAAGCGGCCCAGCAGGCCGTGTGGGCGGACGGACCGGACCCCACCATCGCCACCTCGCTGCCGCCGACCGCGAAGGTCCGCAAGGTCCCCGGCGGCTACCGGCTGACCGGCGAGCACCACTTCGCCAGCGGTGTCGACCACGCGACGTGGGTGGTGGTGAGCGGCATGGTTCCCGGCGACGACCGACCGGTCAACCACCAGTTCCTGGTCAAGGCCGGCGACTTCACGATCCGGGACACCTGGTTCGCCGCCGGGATGCGCGGGACCGGCAGCAAGACGATCGTCATCGACGACGTCTTCGTGCCCGAGGGCTTCGAGCTCGTCGCCGAGCGCGTGATCACCGGGGACGGCCCGGGTGCGGAACTCAACCGCAACCCGCTCTACCGGGTGCCGCTCGCCATCCACGGCGGGCTCACGTTCATCGGCCCGATCGTCGGTGCGGCCCGCGGCACCTACGAGTACTTCGTGGAGTGGACGCGGGAACGCCGCACCGAGCGGGGCGCCAAGGTCGCCGAGTCCGAAGTGGTGTACGAGGCGATCGCGCTGGCCGCCGCGGACATCGACGCCGCCGAACTCCTCGTCCGGCGCACCCTGGAGGTCGCCCGCCGGGCCGATCCGCCGGGCCCGGACGAGCGGGCCACCACGCTGCGGGACTACAGCCGGGCGGTCGGGCTGCTGACCGGCGCGGTGGACCGGTTGTTCAAGCAGAGCGGGACCCGCGCGTTCATGGAGTCGAGCCCGTTGCAGCGGATGTGGCGGGACGTGCACATGATGGCCAGCCACATCGCCTTCACCCGGGACAACCTGAACCACTTCAGCCGGCTCGCCCTCGGTCTCGACCGCGACCCCCGGATGCTCATCCACTGAGCGCGACCCGACGAGACCAGCAGGGAAACGGAGGAGAGCTGTTGCCATGACCGACCAGGAGAACCGGGTCATCCGGGTGTGCAGAACCGACGAACTCGATCCCGGAGCCGCGACCAGGGTCGACGTCCAGCCACCGATCGCGGTGTTCAACATCGACGGCGACTTCTACGCGACGGCCGACCTGTGCTCGCACGACCAGTCCTCGCTCGCCGAGGAGGGGTACATCAGCGGCGGCGAGGTCGAGTGCGGGTGGCACTTCGCCAAGTTCTGCGTGCGGACCGGCGCGGTGACCGCCCCGCCCGCCCGCAAGCCGTTGCGGTCCTACGAAGTGCTCATCGAGGACGGCTACGTGCACGTCGTGGTGCCCGACGCCGATGCGACCGCGGCGGTCCCCCAGGAATCCGGCCGGAAATGACGGCCAAGGAGGTCAGGAAATGAGCGTGCACCCGGACCGGCTGCGTTCGCTGGTGAACTGGGCCGAGGGGCGGATCAGCCCCGAGATCTTCGTGGACGAGGACATCTACCGGCTGGAACTGGAACGGGTCTTCGGCCGGTCGTGGCTGTTCCTCGCCCACGACAGCATGATCCCGCGCCCGCACGACTTCTTCGCCACCTACATGGGGTCCGACCCGGTGCTGGTGGCGCGCCAGCCGGACGGCTCGGTCAAGGCGTTCCTGAACGTGTGCCGCCACCGGGGGATGAAGGTCTGCCGCGCGGAGGACGGCAACGCCAAGTCGTTCATGTGCACCTACCACGGCTGGACCTACGACAGCTCCGGTGCGCTGGTCGGCGTGCCCAACCTGGACGACGCCTACTTCGACCGACTGTCCATGAAGGACAACGGGTTGGTCCAGGTCGCCCAGGTCAGCGAGTACAAGGGCCTGTACTTCGGGAACTTCGACCCGACCGCGCCGCCGCTGGAGGAGTACCTCGGCGACCTCAAGTACTACATCGACGGCTGGGTCGACCACGCCGAGAACGGCATCGAGGTGCTGCCGGGCGTGATCAAGTGGACGATCAACGCCAACTGGAAGCTGGCCGCCGAGCAGTTCGCCGGCGACACCTACCACGCACCGGTCAGCCACGCCTCGTCGCTGTTGTCGTTCGGCCCGCCGTTCGAGGGCAAGGACGGAGCCCACGTGTCGATGCGCGAGGGCCATGGCCAGAGCTTCCTGTTCGAGCGGACCACCCGGTTCGCCGACGACCCGCTCGGCCAGTACAACGAGCGCAGGCACAAGATCGCCAAGGAGCGGGTCGGCAACCGGGCGGGTCTGGTCGCGAACTTCAACGCGTTCCCCACGTTCTCCGGGCTGCCCGGGTCGGCCAACATCCGCGTCTGGCATCCCAAGGGCCCCAACCGGTTCCAGATCTGGTCGTTCACGGTCGTGGAGAAGGACGCACCGGAGGAGGTGCGGCGGGCGCAGCAGGTGTCGTCCGGCTTCACCGAGGGCGCGGCCGGCGTGGTGGAGACCGACGACGGCGAGAACTGGGGGCTGATCGGCGCGATCCTCGAAGAGGGGCACCAGGCCCGCAAGGCGGCGTTCAACTACGAGATGGGTCTCGGCCGTGCGCGGCGCGACGCCGAGTTCCCCGGCGACTACGGCGATTCGTTCTTCGGCGAGGGCGGGCAGCGCGCGTTCTACCGGCGCTGGCTGGAGTTCATGACGAGCGAGACGTGGCCGGTCATCCCGCCGGAGGAACAGGCCACTCCGTCCGCCGCGGAGGTGGCCCGATGAGCGTTGTCGAGGACGAGCACACGACCACCGCGAACCTGGCGGACATGGTCTTGCAGCACCGGGTAGAGCAGTTCCTCTACCGGGAGGCGCACCTGCTCGACTCCTGGAACTGGGACGAGTGGCTGGAGCTGTTCGCCGAGGACGTCCGGTACTGGATGCCGGTGCGGCGCAACCGGTTGCGCCGCCAGCGCGGTGCGGACGAGACCCCGACCGGGATCGAGATGGCGCACTTCGACGAGGACCACGAGGCCCTCGGCATCCGGGTGAAGCAACTGGGGTCGGGCACGCACTGGTCGGAGGACCCCCCGTCGCGGACCCGGCACCTGGTGACCAACGTCCGGATCGAGCCCCGCGACACCACGGGGGCGGCCGAGTACGACGTCCGGTCGGCGTTCGTGGTCTACCGAAACCGACTGGAGACCGAAGTGGACATCTGGGCGGGGGAGCGCAGGGACGTGCTCCGCGTCGCCGGCGACTCCTTCCGGATCGCCGCCAGGACGATCCTGCTGGACCAGAACGTCATCCTGTCGAAGAACCTCAGTGTCCTGTTCTGAGATGTCCTACGCCGAACCCGTGGGTCGGACCGTGGAGGTGGACGGCGACGTCGTCCACTTCCACGACGTCGGAACCGGTCCGCCGCTGCTGATGCTGCCCGCCTTCGGTCCGCTCCCCGGGACCACCGCGTGGCTGACCTACCACCGGGTGATCGACGCCTTCGCCGCCCGGTTCCGGTGTGTGCTGGTGGACTACCCGAACTTCGGCCGCAGCAGCCCGGTCGTGTTCCGGGAGCCGGTGCACGACCTCTACGTCCGCCAGGCGCTGGGAGTGCTGGACGCGCTGGGGATCGGGACGACGGCGGTGCTGGGCGTCTCGACCGGGGGCACGGTGGCGCTGGACCTGGCGCTCACCGCCCCCGGCCGGGTGAGCCGCCTCGTCGTCGGCTCGTGCGAGGCGTCCACGGGTGCCGACCCGACCACGCTCGCGCCGTCGCCGTCGGAGGTGTGGCGGCTGTTCGAGCGGTGCCAGGGTCTTCCCCCGGACGAGGGGCGGATCCGGCAGTTGCTCGACGCGATCGTGCACGATCCCGGCGTGCTCGACCCGTCGCTGGCCGGTGACCTGTACCGGCAACGGGTCGAGGAGCCCGAGCACTCGGCGGCGTGGGCGCGGTCCACGAGCGTGCCGCACGGCAACCTCGGTGAGCTGCACCGGATCGGCGTCCCGACGCTCGTCGTGCACGGGCGGCACGACCGCATGGTCCCGCTCGAACAGGCGCTGCGGATTCTCGCCCACCTGCCGGCGGCCGACCTCGTCGTGCTCAACGACTGCGGGCACTGGCCGCCGGTCGAACGACCCGACCTCTACACCCGTTTCGCGTTGCCGTTCCTCGGCGACGCGCCGTGACCCGTCCGCGCCAGACCTTTCCTGGGCAGACAGGAGGAACAGCGATGGCCGTGCTGAGCACAGTCGACGCCGAGATCTATTACGAGGACCTGGGCGCGGGAGATCCCGTGTTGCTCATCCACGGTGCCGCCGCGTCCGGCCGCTGGTTCGCGGATTTCGCCCCGCGCCTGGCCGAACAGCACCGGGTGCTCATGCCCGATCTCCGCGGGCTGGGCCGCAGCCCACGGGTGGCGCCACTGGCCCGGCCGGAGATCTGGGTCGAGGACCTGTGGCGGCTGCTCGATTCCGTCGGCGTCGACCGGGTCGACGTCATCGGCGTCTCGCTCGGTTCCCGCATCGCCGGACGGCTGGTGCTCGACAATCGCGAACGGATCCGGTCGCTGGTCGTGGACGCGCCGATCATCGGGTTGAGCGGCCACGGGAACACCTCGCTCAACAAGACTTTCACCGAGGTGGACGAGAACAGCGACCAGGCCCGCGAGTGGCGCGCCCTGCACGGCGAGGACTGGCGGGACGCGGTCGCGTTCTACGCGGCCACCCGGTCCGCGCCGGGATTCCAGGAGTACTACACGCTCCGGCCGCACCTGGGCGGGATCGACGTGCCGACCCTGATCTGCCGGGGCGACTACGACGACGCGGTCCACCCCGTGGACGACGCCACCATCTGGCACCGCGAGGCACCCCGGACCGAGTTGTGGATCGCGCCCGGCCTGACCCAGTCGTCCACCATTCTGGAACGCCCCTCGGCCTTCCTGGACGTCCTGGCCGGATTCGAGCACCGGGTCCGGGACGCCGTGGTCGCATGATCTCCGCGCTGGTGACCGGATTCGGTCCCTACCAGGGGGAACCGGACAATCCGAGCGGACGGGTGGCGGCCCGGCTCGACGGGCGGGAACACGACGGCGTGCGCATCGCCGGCCGGGTCCTGCGGGTGTCGACGGACCGGATCGGGACGGCGCTCGCCGATGCCATCCAGGAGACCCGGCCCGACGTCGTGGTGGTGACCGGTGTCGCCCCGGGGCGACCCGGTGTCGCCGTCGAACGGATCGCGGTCAACGTCCGGGATTTCCCCGTCGAGGACGTCGACGGCCGGCAACCGGTCGATTCCCCGATCGCCGACGACGGCCCGGCGGCGTACTTCAGCACGCTTCCGGTCAAGGCGATCCTGGCCCGGTGGCGGGCGGCGGGTGTGCGGGGGTACGTGTCGAACACCGCGGGCACCTTCCTGTGCAACCAGGTTTTCTACCTCGCCAGGCACCTGACCGACGCCCGCGGTGTGCGGGCCGGTCTGGTGCACGTTCCGGCCGCGTCGGACCAGGCCGCCACGGCGTCGCCACCGGTTCCGTCGCTGCCGCTCGACGTGATCGAGGAAGCGGTCCGGCTGAGTGTCCTGGTCGCCGCCGGCCATCGTGGTCCCGACGTGCTGCTCGGTGCCGGCGCGACCCACTGACTGCGGGTGCATTTGTTTCGCCACCTGGAACAGCGCCGTTGTGCGCCGATCCCCGTTCGGGAACGCTCACCCGCAGCACGCCGTTCCCGGAACTGCCCGGCCCCACCTCCGGGTACCGATGAAACAGGCCAGTCGTGGCCAGGTTCGTTCCACCTGAACAACTTTCTCCGCCCGGAGGCGAATCATGAGTGCGGTCAGTCAGCTCTCCTACGTCACCGGAACGACCACCGATCTCGACGGATGGCGTTCCTACACCACGGAAGTGCTCGGTATGCAGGTCGCCGACGACAGCGACAACGGTTTGCTGTACGTGCGCGCCGACGACCGTCATCACCGGATCGCCGTCCGGGCGGGGGACAACGACGATGTCGCCTATGTCGGCTGGGAGGTCGCAGACGGCGCCGCGCTCGACGCGGCGGCGGCAGCCCTCGAACGGGCCGGTGTCGCGGTCGTGCACGGGAAGCCGGAGGAGGCCGCCGACCGCAGGGTGCTCGATTTCGTGCACTTCACCTGCCCGCACTCGGGTGTGCGGATGGAACTGGTGGTGGGGCCGGAGCAGCTCTTCCTGCCCCGCTTCCGGCCGACCCGCGACCTCGGCGGCTTCCGGACCGGGGAACTCGGCATGGGCCACGTGGTGCTGTACGCGCCGGACGTGATGGCGGCGGCCGACTTCTACGTGAAGGTGCTCGGTTTCGGGGTCACCGACTACGCCACGATTCCGGGTGTCGGCCCGTTCGCCGCGTTCCTGCACTGCAACCACCGGCACCACTCGCTGGCGTTCATGACGATTCCCGGTGCCACCCGCAGGATCCAGCACGTCATGTTCGAGACCGTCGACCTGGACGACGTCGGGCTCAGCTACGACCTGTGCGCCGAACGGGACATCACCAGCACGTCGCCGGGCAGGCATCACAACGACCGGACCTTCTCGTTCTACTTCCAGAACCCGTCCGGGTGGCACTTCGAGTACGGCTGGGCGCCGCGGACCGTCGACCCGGAAACCTGGCAGACCGAGCACTACCTGCTCAAGCCCGGTTTCGCCTGGGGGCACGACGGCCTCATGCGAATGGTGTAGGGGGATTCGAACAATGGACCACGAAAGGAGTGCGCCGTGTCCACTGGCGGCCAAGACGGCGTGACCGTCGTCCCACCCGGTGCCGGCCGGGAAGTCCACGACTTCCTCCGCACCGTCGATTCGGACCTGGACCAGGGCGTGCTGCCCGCGCGGGTGTTCAGCGACCCGGAGGTCTACGCGCTGGAGCTGGACCGGATCTTCGCCCGCTGCTGGTGTTTCGTCGGGCTGGAGTCGGAGATCCCCTCGCCGGGCGACTACGTCCTGCGCTACATCGGCGAGGACCAGTTCATCCTGGTCCGCGACGAGGACGGCGAGATCCGGGTGCTGTTCAACCGGTGCGCCCATCGCGGCAGCCCGGTGTGCCGGGCGGAGAAGGGCAACACCTCGCACTTCCGCTGCCCGTACCACTCGTGGCTGTACAAGAACTCGGGCGAGTGGAGCGGCGCACCCTACCGGGGCAAGGCGTACAAGACGCTCGACGCGAAACAGTGGGGACTGCGGTCCGCGCCGCACGTCGCGTCGGTCCACGGGCTGATCTTCGCCAACCTCGACCCCGACGCCGTGTCGCTCGACGAGTACCTGGGCGACATGCGCTGGTACCTCGACGTGATCTTCGGGCTCAACGAGCAGGGGATGAGCGTCGTGGGCGAGCCGCAGCGGTGGCGTGTCCCGGCCAACTGGAAGTCGGGTGCGGAGAACTTCCTCGCCGACGCGTACCACGTGCCGTCGCTGCACCGGTCCGCCGAGGAGGTGGGGATGTTCCCCGGGATCGAGCGGGGCGGCGCGGGTTCGGAGGGCGTGTCCCGGCACGTCTACTTCCCCGGCGGGCACGGGATGATCATGAACTCGGGCTTCCTGCCGCCGCCGTGGCACACCAGCGGGTTCCCGCCGGAGGTGGCCGAGACGTTCCGGTTCAACCGGCTCACCGAGGACCAGCGGGCCTTTGTGGACAGTCATTCGCCGACGACGTTCACCATCTTCCCGAACTTCGGCATGGTCCGGGTGCCCGCGTCCCCTCATCCGGACGCGCCGCCCTCGGTGTTCACCTACCTGCGGCAGTGGCAGCCGATCGGCTCGGACAAGATCGTGAACTGGAACTGGACGCTGGGCTGGAACAGCGCTCCCGCCAGTTTCAACGACGATGCCTACGCCGCCGCGCTGAGCATGCACGGCCCGGCCGGCATCCTGGAGCAGGACGACACCGTCGCCTGGGCCGGGGCACCGTCCGCCGGCAGGTCGGTGTTCGCGCGCCGCAACGAGCTGAAGTTCAACTACCAGTTGAGCAACGACGCCATGAGCGAGTACGCCGAGGATCCCACCTGGCCGTGGCCCGGGATCGCCACCACGTCAGCCCTCGGGGAGGCGCCGCAGCGCGCCTTCTACCGCCGCTGGCTGCGCGAGCTGACCAAGTCATGACGCGAAAGCGGCCCGAGCGAAAGGAAGGAGGGCGGTCGCGGTGACGGCGGACACCGAAAGCACCGGAACGGACCGCGCGGCCTCGGCCGAGGTCTACCGGCAGTGCGCCGATTTCCTGTTCCAGGAGGCGGAGTACCTGGACACCCGGCGGTTCCGGGAGTGGCTCGGCCTACTGGCCGAGGACCTGGTCTACGAGATGCCGATCCGGGTGACCCGGGGGCCGGAGGCACGGGACGAGGAATTCTCCCGCAAGGGGTTCCACATGAAGGACTCCTACGCGTCGATGAAGATGCGGGTCTCCCGCCTGTACACCGAACACGCGTACGCGGAGGACCCGCCGTCGCGGACCCAGCGACTGGTCACGAACGTCCGCGTACGGTCCATTTCGGACACCGAGGCGGGCGTCCGGAGCAACCTCCTGTGCTACCGCTCGCAGGGCGACAGCATGGAGTACGACCTGCTCGTCGGGGAGCGCCTCGACGTGCTGCGCAACACGCCGGACGGCTGGCGGCTCGCCCGCCGGACCTTCCACATGGCACACACCACGATCGGCACCGCGAACCTGGGGGTGTTCCTGTGACGGTCCTGCGGGTGGCCAACGAGTTCGCCGACGTCACGGTCCGGGTCGTGGCCACCGGCAACGGCGAGCGGCTGCGGATCGACTCGCCCCGGCGCGGCACCAGCATCCTGCTCGACCCGGTCGAGCTGGAAGCGCTGACCTGGCAGACGACCGACACCTTCTCGCGGATGCTGGAAGGGTCCATCGGGCCGAATATCCCGTAGCACCAACGAAATCCCCCGAGATCACGAGGAGAACAGATGAGCGAGCAATGGCTGGCGGGCAAGGTCGCGCTCGTCACCGGTGGCGGCACCGGGATCGGGCGAGCCGTGGTGGAGCGGTTCGTCCAGGAGGGCGCCCGGGTCGGGGTGCTGGAGCGTTCGGCCGATTCGGTGGCGCAGCTGCGGGCACTGCCCGGTTCGGCCGTGTGGGCGACGCAGGGGGACGTGCGCTCCTACGCGGACAACGTCCGGGCCGTCGACGAGACCGTCGAGCGGTTCGGCAAGATCGATGTGGTGGTCGCCTGCGCCGGGATCTTCGACTACTTCCAGTCGTTGGAGTCGATGGACCCCGACCGCATCGACGACGCCTTCGCCGAGGTCTTCGACATCAACGCGAAGGGCCCGATGCTGGCGGTCAAGGCCGCGCTCGCCGAGCTGACCAAGACCGGCGGCAACGTGGTGCTGACGATCTCGAACGCGGGGTTCCTGCCCGGCGGCGGGGGACCACTCTACACCGGGTCGAAGTTCGCGGTCCGCGGCCTGCTGTCGCAGTTGTCGTTCGAGCTGGCACCCGACATCAGGGTCAACGCGGTAGCTCCCGGCGGGACGGTGACCCCGCTGCGCGGCGCCGACGCGCTGGGGATGTCCGCGCAGCACCTGGCGGACATCCCGAACCTGCCGGAGCTGATCCGCTCGACCAACCCGTTGCAGGTGGTGTCCGAGCCGGCCGACCACGCCTGGGCGTACGTCTACCTGGCGTCCAAGGAGCGGACGAAGTCGGTGACCGGTTGCGTCATCCACTCCGACGGCGGCCTCCAGAGCCGGGGCCTCGTGCCGCTCGGCGGGGAACTGAAGGAATAGGTTCCCCAAGGCTCCGGCGAAGCCTCCCACCTGCCGGGTGCCGACCACGGGAACCACCGAACACCCACTACGGAAGGCCGTCGACCCGCCCTCACCTCAGGCCCCTGGTCGTGGCCCGCCACCCCACCCCTGCCTGGCCCTTGGCCGGTCACAAAACCCAGCCCACCACGAAGGAACCACCGGCCTGCCCACCGGCACCCACACGCTTCGTGCGAGCGGAGCGAGCATCCCCCCGTCCTCCCCACCACGACGGCAGCCACCAACCGGAGGTCATCCAAGGAAGCCGGCCCTCGAACCGTGCGCGACGGTTCGAGGGCCGGCTTCGTCACCGGGCGACCGGCAGGCGAGGTCGACGGTGCCGAGCCGGTCGACCGGCGCCACGACGACATCCCCGCCGCGGACCGGTACCGCAGCGGTCAGCCCCCCGGACAGCACGATGGAACCCGCCGTCAGCGCCTCCCCGGCCGCCGTCAGCGAGCGGACCAGCCACGCGACCGCCGCGGCCGGGTGCCCCAGCGCCGCCGCGCCGGACGCCGTCGCCACCACCTCGCCCCGGTGTTCGAGCACCACACCCACCAGCCCGAGGTCGATCCCGGCGACGGGGCGCGGCGCGCCGATCAGGAACCGGGCCGCCGAGGTGTTGTCGGCGATCACGTCCGGCATGGTGAACCGGTAGTCCACGTACCGGGAGTCGATGACCTCCAGCGCGGGCGCCACCCCGGCGGTCGCCGCCAGCACGTCCGCCGCCGTCGTGTCCAAACCGGACAGATCGCGGCCGATCAGGAAGGCGATCTCCGGCTCGGCCCTCGGCTGGATCAGCTCTCCGGTGTCGAGTGGCTCGCCGATGTCCAGCGCGCCGGCACCGGCCAGGAAACCGCGGATCGGCTCGGACACCCCGACTTGGGCCTGTTTGGCCCGCGACGTCAGGCCGAGCTTCCACCCCACCTGGGAGCCCGCGCCGCCGCGCAGCACGGTCTGGATCGCGTATCCGGTCGGCACGTCCAACGCGGGGAACTCGTCGGACAGCGGGGCGATCGCCTCGCGGGCCACGACGGCCGCACGCAGCCGTGCGGCCAGACTCGACACGGGGATCGTCACGGGATCACCCGCACGGTGATCGGGCCGAGCCGGTCGAACGCGGCCCGGAACACGTCGCCCGGGGCCAGTGGCACGGCCGCGTGCAGCGCCCCGGTCAGCACCAGGTCCCCGGGGCGGAGGGTGGCGCCCAGTTCGCCGAGGGTGTTGGCCAGCCAGGCCACCACCGCGCCCGGATCGCCCAGCGCGGCGGCACCCGCGCCGGTGTCCACCAGTTCGCCGTTTCGGGTCAAGGTCATTCCGATCAGTCGTGGGTCGATCCCGGCCGGCGGCACCACGTGGCCGGACACCGCGACCACGGAGGCCAGGTCCGCGACGGTGTCGGCGAGTTCGACCCGCGGGCCCTCGATCCGCGAGTCGATCATTTCCACCGCCGCCGCGATTCCCGACGTGGCCCGATAGGCATCGGCGACGGTGACTCCCGGCCCGGCCAGTTCGGTGCCCAGCACGAAGGCGATTTCCGCCGCCAGTTTCGGCTCGGTGAAACCGCCCGCCGAGATCTCGGCGCGGTCGCCGTGGCACGCGGTGGCGAACAGCGGCGCGAAATCCGGGCTGTCCACGCCGAGCATGCGTCGCACGGGCTTCGCGGTGCGGCCCGCCTTGTACCCGACCACCCGGTCGCCGTCGGCCAGCCGCAGCTTGACCAGTTCCTGCTGGACGGCGCATCCGTCCAGGGCCTCAAGCGACAGGTCGGCGTCGGTCGGCGGGGGGATCGGCGTCCTGGTGCGGCGCGCGTCGTGCAGCGCGCGGGCGACGGTCGGAACGTCCAACGGCATCGGATTACCGCTCCCTGTCCGCTGAGTTCGCTGAAATGTCGTCGGTGGTCATTCCTGCTTCTCCTCGTGATCGTTCCCGGAATTGTTCGGCGCTTCACTATCGAATGGCCGTGATCCCGGCGTCCATTGTCGTGGTCTGCCAGCCGGAACGTGGTCACGGACCGTTCGGGGCCGATTACGTGAGGTTGTGCTGCCGGATGGAGCAGTGCGCTGCTACCATTCCCCGGCATGGAATTGCGGCAACTTGAGTACTTCGTCGCGGTCGCCGAGGAGGAGAGCTTCACCAAGGCTGCGGCGAGGGTGCGGGTTGCCCAGTCCGGAGTCAGCGCCCAGATCCGCCGGCTGGAACGTGAGCTGGGCCAACCCCTTCTCGACCGCGCCGGGCACACGGTGCGCCTCACCGAAGTGGGGGTCGCGGTGCTCGCGTACGCCCGCGAAGCGCTGTCCGCGGTCGCGGGCGCACGGGGCGTGGTGGAGGAGTACGTGGGCCTGCTGTGCGGGCACGTCACGATCGGGATGGTCACGTCGT
>CBHFOL010000200.1:0-14441 GCA_965995405.1 uncultured Saccharothrix sp. | reverse complement strand
CCGACGACGAAGGGGCCGTGCGGCGCGGCGAACTGGGCCGGGTCGACCGGTGTGGCGTCCTCTTCGCCGTAGCGGACCACGTACACCTGTTGGAGTTCGTCGGTCAGCTTCGCCGCGTCTGGATGGTTATACGCCCGGGTGAATAGTTCCACGTAGTCCAGATTACCTAGCGCCAGTGCTCCCAGCCAGGGGGTTTCTCGTACGTCCGGCCGTCCACGGTGACCCCGCTGCCGTGTCGCACGGTGCCGATGGTGCGCCAGCCGTCCGGGACCGCGGCGGGCTCCGGGAACGTGGCGGCCAGCGCGTGGTCCTCCCCGCCGGTCAGCACCCAGTGGCGGGCGTCCGCGCCCAGGGCCGAGGCGACGTCCAGCAGTCGTGGGTGGACCTCCAGCAGTTCGGTCCGGATGTCGATGCCGATGCCGGACTCGTCGGCGATGTGACCCAGGTCCGCCAGCAGGCCGTCCGAGACGTCGATCATCGCGGTCGCGCCGGCGGCGGCGGCCTGGGGGCCGGCCGGGTACGGGGGTTCGGGATTCCGCTGCGCGCCGACGACGGCCACGGGGGAGCGGAAGCCGCGCCCGAGGACCGCCAGACCGCCCGCGGCCCAGCCGAGACGCCCGCAGACCGCCACGACATCACCCACCTGGGCTCCCGAACGGGTGACGGGCTCGTAGCCGCCCATGTCGCCGAGCGCCGTAACGGAGATCACCAGTGTCGCGGAGGACACCATGTCGCCGCCCACCACGCCCGCGCCGGCGGCGGCGGCCTCCTGCCACAGCCCGGCGGTGATGCCCTCGACCAAAGAGGACGGCGTGTCGGGCGGGCAGGCGAGGCCGATCAGCAGGGCCGTGGGCATGGCCCCCATGGCCGCCACGTCCGCCAGGTTCACGGCCGCCGCCTTGCGGCCCACCTGCTCGGGAGACGACCAGTCGAGTCTGAAGTGGACACCCTCGACGAGCACGTCCGTGGACACCACGACGCGCCCGTCCGGCGCGGCCACGACAGCCGCGTCGTCACCGGGCCCGAGCAGGGTGGTGGGCGGCTGCGTCCGACCTGCCGTCACCCGGCGGATGAGACCGAACTCACCCACTTCAGCGACCGTGTCCGCGTTCCGCGGCGGCTCCGGACGCAAGATTGCCTCCCGTTCTGAGCATTCGGAACCCCGACTGGGGTACGTTGCTGACCACGTTCCTACCCCGACCTGACCTGTCGCGACGAAGGGGCACGCCGTGGTGCACGCATACATCCTCATCCAGACCGAGGTCGGAAAGGCAGCCGCAGTGGCCGCCGAGATTTCCGGCATCCCCGGCGTGGCCACCGCTGAAGACGTCACCGGCCCGTACGACGTGATCGTCCGCGCCGAGGCGGACACGGTGGACCAGTTGGGACAGCTCGTGGTCGCCCGCATCCAGAACGTGGAGGGCATCACCCGAACACTGACCTGCCCGGTGGTGCACCTGTAGGTCCGTGTTGTCATAGCCGGGTGGCACAGGAACCCGAACCCACTTCGCTACTGCCCAGACCGCTGCTGGCCGTCGCCATCGGCCTGCCGGCCCTGCTGGCGGCCGGTGTGGCGGCGGCGGGGCTGTTCCTGGGCGCGGGCGACAAGGACGCCGGTGCGGCCGATTCCGGCCGGACCGGGCCGCTGCCGCTCGTTCCGGTGCCCGCGCCACAGGCCGGGGCCGCCGAGTGCACCGGGCTGCTGGCCAAGCTGCCGCTCCAGTTGGTGTCCAACGGCGCGACCCTGCCACGGCGTGAGCTGGCCGCACCGGCCCCGGTGGGTGCCGTGGCGTGGGGTGACGCACAACACGACCCGCTCGTGCTGCGGTGTGGTCTGGACCGGCCGCGGGACCTGGGTCCGACGTCGAGCCTGCGGCTGATCTCGGACGTCAACTGGCTGGAGATCACCGAAGGCGACAAGGCCACCTGGTACGTCGTCGACCGGCCCGTGTACGTGGCGCTCACCGTGCCCACTGATGCCGGCACGGGGCCGTTGCAGGACATCTCCACCACCATCCGCGACACGCTGCCCGCCGTTCCGGTGAACACCCGCGGCTGACCGGACCTGGGTCGTGCGAGCCGGCGGTGTCGGCCGGTCGGCCGTGTCGAGTGCTCGGGGGTGTGCCCTGGCGTCATGCCTGCGGGTGCTTAGGGTGCGCTGCGACGTGCACAGGACGCGACAAGGCCCCCGGAGCGGACTCCGGGGGCCTTGCGCAACGCTTACCGAACGCGGTCTCAGCCGCGAACCACCTTGCCCGCCTTCAGGCACGAGGTGCACACGTTCAGCCGCTGCCGCTGCGAAGACGAGACCTTCGCGCGCACGGTCTGGATGTTCGGGTTCCACCGGCGATTGGTACGCCGGTTCGAGTGCGAGACCGACTTGCCGAAGCCCGGCCCCTTGCCACAGACGTCGCACACGGCAGCCACGTCAGCCACTCCTTAAGGTTTATCCAGCGGTACTCACGCCCCGGCGGGCGCGCAAGCGTGCACAAGCCTCAGCCGGGCATGGCAACTCCGGACAGGGTAGCCGGTGGGCCGCGACGCCACCAAACCGGGTCGAATACCCTGCCCGCCATGCAGGCTCTCGATGCGGTGGCGGTGCGCCAGTGGGCGGATGCCTGTGTCCGTTCCCTGGACGCGAACCGCGACGACATCGACCGCATCAACGTCTTCCCGGTCCCGGACGGCGACACCGGGACGAACCTCTCGCAGACCATGCGGTCCGCCCAGGACTCGCTGCTCAGGACCCCGGCCGACTCCGTGGGCCAGGCGCTGGCGGCGCTCGCCCGAGGTGCGCTGGCGGGTGCCCGGGGCAACTCCGGGGTGATCCTGTCCCAGGTGCTGCGGGGCCTCGCGGAAGCCGCGCAGGGCGCGTCCACGGCCGGTGGCCAGGCGCTGCGCAACGCACTGCACCGGGCCGACGAGCTGGCGACGGCGGCCGTGTCGAAGCCGGTGCAGGGGACGGTGCTGACCGTGCTGCACGCGGCGTCCGAGGCCGCCCGGGACTGCCCGTCCGACGATTTGGACCGGGTGGTGACGGCGGCGGCGCGGGCCGGAGCCGAGGCGTTGGCCGACACGCCCCGCCAACTGGCCGTGCTGGCGCGGGCCGGTGTGGTGGACGCCGGGGCCAAGGGGCTGGTCCTGTTGCTCGACACGTTGGCCGCCGTGATCACCGGGCAGGCCGTGGAGGTGACCGTGCGGCCAAGCCCTCCGCGCACCCCCGAGTCGCTCACCACCGCCCGAGAAGCAGGGTCCGCCGAGTTCGAGTACGAGGTGATGTACCTGCTCGACGGCACGCCCGACGCCGTCGTGTTGAAGCAGCGGCTCATCGAGCTGGGCGACTGCGTCTCGGTGGTCGGCGACGGCGCGGACCTGTGGACCGTGCACGTCCACTGCAACGACATCGGCGCGGCCATCGAGGCGGGTATCGAGCAGGGACGCCCGCACCGGATCACGGTGGCCCGGTTCGCCGACCAGATCGCCGCCCAGGCGGCCCGGTTCGTCCGGGACCGTGCCGTGGTGGTGCTGGTGGAGGGCGAGGGAGCGAAGGAGCTGTTCCGGTCCGAGGGCGCGGTCGTGGCCGAGCCCACCGACCGCCCGGCCGACCTGCTCGCCGTCGTGGTGAGCACCCGCGCCCGGCACGTCACCGTGCTGCCCGGCGACCCCGACCTGCGCGGGCCGCTGGACGAGGTGGTCGCCCAGGCCGCCGAGGCGGGCCAGGACGTGGTCGTGGTGCCCACGTTCTCCCCGGTGCAGGCGCTGGCCGCGCTGGCCGTGCACGACGCGTCCCGGCGGCCCGGCGACGACGTGGTGGCGATGGCCGAGGCCGCCGCCGCGACCCGGCGCGGCGAGGTCGAGGTGTCCGACCGGGAGGCGATCACCTGGGTGGGCCGCTGCCGTCCGGGTGACCTGCTCGGCATGTTGGACGGCGAGGTCGTGCTGATCGAACCCGGACCGGCGGACGTGGCGGCGCTGTCCTGCCGGCTGGTGGACCGGATGCTCGCGGGCGGTGGGGAGCTGGTGACGGCGCTGCTCGGCGCGGATGCCCCGGACGGGCTCGAACAGGCGGTCGAGGAGCACCTCAGGATCGCCCATCCGGAGGTTGAACTCGCCGCGTACCAAGGCGGACAGCCCGGCGCTGTCCTCGTTGTCGGCGTGGAGTAGTTGAATAGGCCGGGATGACGACCTTCGACGAAAAGCTGGTGTCGGTGCTCGGCAAGAAAAGCGCCGACGCGCTGGAGAGCGGTCTCGGCCTGACCACCGTGGGCGAGCTGCTTCGGCACTACCCGCGCCGGTACGACGAACGCGGCAAGCTCACCGAGATCAAGGGCCTGGAGTTGGGCGAGCACGCGACCGTCCAGGCCAGGGTGAAGAGCGCCCGGCAGCGCCGGATGAAGAGCCGCAGCGGCGAGCTGCTGGAGGCGGTGATCACCGACGGCTCGTCCGACCTGCACCTGGTGTTCTTCGGGCGCGGCTCGCGCAAGGTCGAGCGGGAGCTGCTGCCCGGCCGGGAGGCGATGTTCGCGGGCAAGGTCGGGATGTTCAACGGCAAGCTCCAACTCGCCCACCCCGACTACCAGGTGCTGGACGACACCGCCGAGGACGGGAGCGCCGCGAAGTTCGCTGGCGCGTTCATCCCGGTCTACCCGGCGGCGCAGGGCATCCAGTCGTGGAACGTGTCCAACTGCGTCGAGCAGGTGCTGGCGGTGTGGGACGGCGTCACCGAGGACCCGCTGCCCGCCGCGTTGCGCGAGGAACGCGGGCTGGTAGCGCTGGAGAAGGCGCTGCGGGACATCCACCGGCCCGACGGGTGGGCCGCGATCGCCGTGGCCCAGCAGCGGCTCAAGTGGGACGAGGCGATGGCCGTGCAGCTCGCCCTGGCGCAGCGCCGCCGGTCGGCGACCGCCCGGCCCGCGCCCGCGTGCCCGCCGAAACCCGGCCTGGTCCGGGACGCCTTCGACGCCCGGCTGCCGTTCGAGCTGACCGCCGGCCAGCGCGAGGTGGGCGAGCAGATCGCCCGCGACCTGTCCGCCGAACAGCCGATGAACCGCCTGCTCCAGGGCGAGGTCGGCTCCGGCAAGGCGCAGCCGCTGGACGCGCTGGTGCTCACGTCCGACGGTTTCGTGCCGATGGGTGACATCCAGGTGGGTGACGAGGTCATCACCCAGGACGGCTCGGCGACCGAGGTCACCGGCGTGTTCCCGCAGGGCGAGCGCGAGGTGTTCCGGGTCGTGCTGTCCGACGGCAAGTCTGTCGAGTGCGACCTCGAACACCTGTGGGCCGCGCACGACGGCGAGGTGCGGACGCTGCGGGAGATCCGGGACGACATGCTGCTGCGGGACGGCATGCCGCACTGGCGGCTGCCGATGGTCGTCGCGCCGGACGTGGACAGCGTCGAACTCGCGCCGGTCAAGGAGCGGCACGAGCTGTTGCAGGGCCTGCTGACCACGGGCGGCAGGTGCGACGGGACGGACGTGGTGTTCGGCACCGAGTCGACCCACCTCGCCGAGTACGTCAGCGAGCTGGCCGAGTCGCTGGGCGGCACCGGGATCGTCCGGTACGGGTACGAGCAGCACGAGGTGACCGTGCGGCTGCCCGAGGAGTTCCCGCCGTTCCGGGACTCGCTGGACCGCACCGCGCCACCCGTCCGGTACATCGAGCGGGTCGAGTTCGTGGGCGTGAAGCCGGTGCAGTGCATCTCGGTCGCGCACCCGTCCCGGCTGTACGTGACGGACCACTTCGTCGTCACCCACAACACGATGGTGGCCCTCCGCGCCATGCTCCAGGTCGTGGACGTCGGCCGGCAGGCCGCGATGCTCGCGCCCACTGAAGTATTGGCCGCGCAGCACGCCCGGTCGCTGCGCGACCAGCTGGGTGATCTCGGCCAGGCAGGCGAACTCGGCGGCGCCGAGCACGCGACCAGGGTGACCCTGCTGACCGGCTCGATGCCGGCCGCACAGCGCAAGAAGGCGATGCTGGAGATCGTGACCGGTGAGGCGGGCATCGTCGTCGGCACGCACGCCCTGATCCAGGACAAGGTCGAGTTCGCCGACCTGGGCTTCGTGGTGGTGGACGAGCAGCACCGGTTCGGCGTCGAGCAACGCGCAGCGCTCAGCGGACGCGCCGGCGGCTCCACACCGCACGTGCTGGTGATGACCGCGACCCCGATCCCGCGCACGGTCGCCATGACCGTCTACGGCGACCTGGAGGTGTCCGCGCTGCGCGAACTGCCGCAGGGCCGTTCGCCGATCAGCACGTCGGTCGTGCCGACCGCCGAGAAGCCCGGCTGGCTGGACCGGGCGTGGCAGCGGATCCACGAGGAGGTCGGCAAGGGCCACCAGGTGTATGTCGTGTGCCCGCGCATCGGCGACGGCGAGTCCGAGGACCCGTCCGGCGCCGAGCCCCCGAAGGACGACAGCTCGGACCGCAGACCGCCGCTGGCCGTGGTGGACGTGGCGCAACGCCTGGCCGAAGGACCGTTGCGCGGCCTGCGGGTCGACATCCTGCACGGCCGGATGCCCCCGGACGAGAAGGACGCGGTGATGCGCGCCTTCGCGGCCAACGAGGTGCAGGTACTGGTCGCCACGACGGTGGTCGAGGTCGGCGTGAACGTGCCCAACGCGACCGTCATGGTGATCATGGACGCGGACCGGTTCGGCGTCAGCCAGCTGCACCAGCTGCGCGGACGGGTCGGTCGGGGGAGCGCGCCGGGCCTGTGCCTGCTGGTCACCGAGATGCCCGAAGGCACGTCGACCATGGAGCGGCTGCGCGCGGTGGAGTCCACTTTGGATGGTTTCGAGCTTGCGCAGCTCGACCTGGAACTGCGCCGCGAGGGCGACATCCTCGGCGCGGCGCAGTCCGGCACCCGGTCGGGCCTGAAGATGCTGTCGCTGCTGCGCGACGAGGACGTGATCGCCGAGGCCAGGGTGGTGGCGACACAGGTCGTGGACGCCGACCCGGAACTCGCGGCACATCCCGGCCTCGCGTCGCTGGTGGCCGGACTGCTGGACGAGGAACGGGCGGAATACCTGGAGAAGGCCTAGATGCGCCCCCTGACACCGGCCCAGAACCGGGCCCTGGAAATAGCCCAGGCGCGGCTGGAAGCGCAGGACCTGCGGGCCGAGCGTCCGGATGTCCGCGCCAAAGTCGTGGAGTCCCTCCTGCCCGACTGGCTGGCCACCCGCTACCTGGACCCGCTGAAGCGCGCGGGCGGCCTGATGCTGGCAGGCGCGCCGCTGTCGCTGATCGCCAACCTGAACGCGCCCTGGTACTTCCACGCGGTGGACATCCTGCTGCTGGTACTGGGCCTGGCCACCCTGTGGGGCGTCCGCTCCGAAATCCACTTCCGCCGCGCCGAGGCCACCCGGCTGCGTGAGTACGGACCGGACGAGTACGACACGATCGTCGACGCCGGAGTCCGCGTGGCGACCAGGCCGTGGTGGCGCAACGTGCTGGGCAGGCTGTTCGACCTGGCGGTGCTGGCCCTGCCGGTGCTGACGGCCGTGCGCGCGTGGTCGGACGACAGCTGGCCGACCCGGATCGCGGCGGTGGCGGCTGTCTGCTGCGTAGTCGCCGGCTCGGTGTACTACCTGCTAGCGGCCCGCACCGGCGGGGGCTGGCGACGGGACTTCCTGGCGGAGGAAGGCCTGACCCTCCCACCCCTGCGCGACGAGTGGCACATCCTCCTGCGCTGACGGCTCGCGCTGACGCCCCGCTTCGCCGATTGCCCGCGCTGATCGCGCGCCGGCGGCCCGCCGCTCCGACCTTCCGCGCCGGCTTGCCGGTGCCGACGGCCTGCTCCGACCGGCTGCTCCCACGGGCTCCTCCGCCTGGCTGCTCCTAAGGGCCCTCCGATCGGCTGCGGTATCGTCGCCGCACTGTGCGCCGTTTCCTACCCGCCCTGGTCTCACTCACGCTGGCTTCGTTCGCGCTGGTCGCGTGCTCGTCCGGCGAGGTGTCGACACCACAGCCCAGTTCGCCGCCGAAGGGCGACCTGGCGGTGCTGGCGGAAAAGATCGACCAACGCCGATCCGAACTGAAAACGGCCCACTTCCACACCGAGGGCTTCGCAACCGACGGCGACGCGACCGAGGTGCGCAACATCATCGACGGTTCCCTGCGCCAAGACCTCGAAGGCATCACCGGCTCGATGGCGATGCAGATGACCACCGCCGGCCAAACCCGCCGGATGGACATGGTCATGACCCGCGAGGGCCTGTACGTGCACGTCGACGGAGCCCCCATGCCGGAAGGCAAGAAGTGGGGCTTCTACACCCGGCAGAACAGCGGAGAGGTGACCGCCCTCCTGCGCGGCTTCGGCCCCGGCGCGACGGTGGGCGCGGAACTCGACTACGTACAGCCCCGCGCGGCCCTGATCGTCAACCGGACCGAAGAACAACTCGACGGCACCCCGACGACCCGCTACGACCTGGTGGTCGATCCGATGAAGATGGCGAAGGTCATCGAGGACCCGGACATCCAGCTCCAGCACACGCAGTTGGCCGAGTACGGCATCACCATCCGGGCCACGGCCTGGGTGGACAACACGGGCGCACCCCACAAAGCCGAATACCGCTTCGAGCTGAACGGCAAGATCGTCAAGCAGTCCACCACCCGCTTCACCGACTGGGGCAAGCCGATCGACATCACCGTGCCCCAACCGGCCGAAGTCATCCCGGCCGACCAACTCCCGCGCTGACACCGCCCGCGAGCGCTCCGGTCGACCACACACGTCGACCACACCCAGCCCGACGTGGAGAACCCGCACCGCTCGGCCGTGGACCGTGGTGCCACGGCCTCAGCCGGGTCACTTGACGCGTGGCACCGGTAGCTGAGCGGTGGGCTGCTCGGAGTCGGCCTGCTCGAAGTCGGGTCGGTCGGCATCGGCCTGGTCGGTGTCCGGCCGGCCGGCATCAGGCTGGTCGGCGTCGGCCTCGAGGTCCAAGGGGGACAGCGGGGCCACGGCGCGGGTGACCGCCTCCTGAGCGGCGGCGAACTGTTCGGACAGGGCCTGGTGCACGGTGTGCAGTTCGGCCAGCTTCTGGTCCGCCGCAGTGATCCGGCGGTGGGCGTGGGAGTCGGCTTCGGTGATCGTCTTCTCCGCCTTGGCGGTGGCTTCGGTCACCGCCTTGTCCGCCGCCGCGTTGGCGTCCGCGATAGTTTTCGCGGCGGCCGAATCGGCCTCGGCGACAGTTTTCGCGGCGGCGGCGTTGGCGTCCGCGACGGTCTTCTCAGCCGTCGCATTGGCTTCGGCGACGGCCTTCTCCGCGAAGGAGGTGGCGTCGGCGATCGCCTTGCCGGCCCTCGCCGTGGCGTCGGCGACGGCCGCCTCGGCCTTGGTATCGGCCTCGGATGTCGTCTTCTCCGCGTACGCGTTCGCGTCGGCGACCGACTTCTCCGCCTTCGCGAGCGCCTCGGACTCCAGCTCGGCGATCTCGGCGCGAGCACCTTCCAGCAGGCGCGCGGCCTCGGCCTTGGCCTCCACGACGTGCGCCTCGTGCTCCTTGCGGAGCGTGGTGCGCAGCTCGTCGTACTCCTTGTCGAGGTCGTCGTGGTAGCCCTTGTACTTCGCGTCCAGCTCGACGCGCCGGGCATCCAAGGCGACGCTCTTGGCGTCGAACTCGGCCGCCACCCGGTCCCGGTCGGCCCGGGTCTCGGCGAGCAGCGCCTCGTGCTCGGCGGTCAGCTTGATCCGCAGCTCCTCGTGCGACCGCTCCAACTCGGCCCGGCGCTCCTGGTACTGCTTCTCCAGGTCGGCCGCGCGCTGTTGGTGCATCCCCTCCAACTGCTTGCGCCGCTCGTCCAGTTCGCCCATGGCGCGCTGGTGCGCGGCCCGACCCTCGGCGGCGAACCGCTCGGCGTCGGCGCGGGTGGAGTTGGCCTGGTCGATCGCCCCCTTGCGGATGTCGGCGATCTCCTCCTCGGCCAGCGTCATCATCACGCGCACCCGTTCGGTGACGTTCGATGCACTGACCGGGCTGGTGGCGAGGTTGCCGAGCTGGGCCTTGACCTTGTCGAGCTCGGCACGGGTGGTGCCGAGGAGCTTGGTGAGCTCGGCGACCTGGTCCGCTGCCGCGTCGCGTGATCTGTTGGAGTTCTTGAGGTCGAACTCCAGACGTGTCACGCGTTCGTTGACCTGCCGCTGGTTGTACCCGCGCAGAACAACGTCGAAATGGGTGCGGGCAGCAGGCTGCCCAGTCCCTTCAGCCCCGGCCATATGCCCAACCCTACCGAGAAGTCGACACGGTCCGTCACCCGATGCAGCGAACGCAGTGTAACGGCTTGGTGATCGTGCGCTCACGGCAGCGACACGGCCGGCGACACGGCCATCCGTTCGCGAGCGGCCCTCGGACGTCGGTGATCGAGTCGATCGTGCTCGAATCGACCTTCGCCGCGACTCTGGACACGTTCCGCGCTGCGGGGATTCGCGTCCCCGGATGGAGGAATCGGGTCGGCGCCGCGCCTCGAAAGGCTCACGCTCGGTGATCAACATCCGGCGCCCGCTGTCCGACGTGCCAGGCGTTGGATGCCAGGTGGCGGGTGTCGTGTGCAACGGGTGTCAGGTCCCAGGTGGCGTGTGTCGGGTGGTCGCGCCGCGCGTCCGACCGGAACGCCCTTTACCGGTCGTCGGCGCGGCGGCTCGCCCACTCGCCGTGGGTGGTCGGGCGGATCTGCCCGAGTGTCGGCTCAGTCGGTGGCGGACGTCCCCCGGGGCGTTTCGAGGGCACCTCCACCGCGCTGGCACCAGGTGTCATGTGGAACTCCTTTCGTTGGTCCGGGTCGGTTCGACGAGTGGGCTTGCCCGACAATTATCGAACAGGTGTTCGAGCGTGCGCAAGATCACGATCGGGTGAACCGGGTGGGATGTTCCGTCCGGTGGACGCCGGGAGTGTGAGCCGGTCGGCAGGGGGCTGCGCCGGACCGTTCGGCAAGGGACAATCCACGGGCCCCGCCCCAGGTCGCACACCCTCTTGACCGGGTGAGTGAACGATCACGATGACGTCCGTCACGTGGGATCGAACTCCCGAGGGGCGGGACACGCACGGTAACGTGCCTTGATTGACCGCCGAGTGACCTGGGAGGGAACGCCGAATGTTCCGCAAGGTTCTTGTCGCCAACCGCGGCGAGATCGCGATCCGGGCTTTTCGCGCTGCCTACGAGCTGGGCGCCGGCACGGTTGCCGTCTTCCCCCACGAGGACCGCAACTCACTGCACCGGCTCAAGGCCGACGAGTCCTACGAGATCGGCGAGCCAGGCCATCCCGTCCGGGCCTACCTGTCCGTGGACGAGATCATCAAAGCGGCCCGTAAAGCGGGCGCCGACGCGGTCTACCCCGGTTACGGCTTCCTTTCGGAGAACCCCGAACTCGCCAAGGCGTGCGCCGACGCCGGGATCACGTTCGTCGGCCCGCCGTCGGACGTCCTGGAGCTGACCGGCAACAAGGCCCGTGCCATCGCGGCGGCCCGGGCAGCCGGGCTGCCGGTGCTCAGGTCGAGCGAGCCGTCCAGCGACATCGACGCCCTGCTGGAGGCCGCGAAGGGCATCGACTTCCCGGTGTTCGTCAAGGCCGTCGCGGGCGGTGGCGGTCGCGGTATGCGGCGGGTGGAGGAGCCGGCCGGGCTGCGCGAGGCGCTGGAGGCCGCGTCCCGCGAGGCCGAATCGGCGTTCGGCGACCCGACCGTGTTCCTGGAACAGGCCGTGGTGGAGCCCAGGCACATCGAGGTGCAGATCCTCGCCGACGGCGTGGGCAACGTGCTGCACCTGTTCGAACGGGACTGCTCGGTGCAGCGCCGGCACCAGAAGGTCATCGAGATCGCGCCCGCGCCGAACCTGGACCCCGAGCTGCGGGATCGCATGTGCGCCGACGCCGTCCGGTTCGCGCGCCACATCGGCTACCGCAACGCGGGCACCGTCGAGTTCCTGCTCGACCCGAACGGCAACTACGTCTTCATCGAGATGAACCCCCGCATCCAGGTGGAGCACACGGTCACCGAAGAGGTCACCGACGTCGACCTTGTGCAGTCGCAGATGCGCATCGCGTCCGGCGAGACCCTGGAGGACCTCGGCCTGAGCCAGGACACCGTGCACCTGCGCGGCGCGGCGTTGCAGTGCCGCATCACCACCGAGGACCCGGCCAACGGGTTCCGCCCGGACACCGGCATGATCAGCGCCTACCGCTCGCCGGGCGGCTCGGGCATCCGGCTGGACGGCGGCACCACCGGCGCGGGCACCGCGATCGGCGCGCACTTCGACTCCATGCTCGTGAAGCTCACGTGTCGCGGTCGCACGTTCGCCGCCGCCGTGGCCCGCGCCCGACGCGCGGTCGCCGAGTTCCGCATCCGGGGCGTGTCCACGAACATCCCGTTCCTCCAGGCGGTGCTGGACGACGAGGACTTCTACGAGGGCCGCGTCACCACGTCGTTCATCGAGAAGCGCCCGCACCTGCTGACCGCACGGCACTCGGCCGACCGCGGCACGCGTCTGCTGACGTACCTGGCGGACGTGACGGTGAACAAGCCCAACGGCGCGCGTCCGGCCGCCGTGGACCCGAAGGACAAGCTGCCCCCCGTCGACCTGACGGTGGAGCCGCCGGCCGGCTCCAAGCAGAAGCTGACCGAGCTGGGTCCGGAGGGTTTCGCGCGCTGGCTGCGTGAGTCGAAGGCGTTGGGGGTCACGGACACCACGTTCCGCGACGCGCACCAGTCGCTGCTGGCGACCCGAGTACGCACCAAGGACCTGCTCGCCGTGGCACCGCACGTGGCGCGTATGACGCCGCAACTGCTGTCCTTGGAGGCGTGGGGCGGTGCGACGTACGACGTGGCGCTGCGGTTCCTCGCCGAGGACCCGTGGGAGCGTCTCGCGAAGCTGCGGGCAGCGGTGCCGAACATCACTCTCCAGATGCTCCTGCGCGGTCGCAACACGGTCGGCTACACGCCCTACCCCGAGGCCGTGACCAGCGCTTTCGTCGACGAGGCGACCAAGACCGGCATCGACATCTTCCGCATCTTCGACGCGTTGAACGACGTGGAGCAGATGCGTCCGGCGATCGAAGCCGTGCGCGAGACCGGCACGGCGGTCGCCGAGGTGGCGTTGTGCTACACGGCGGATCTGTCCAATCCGGACGAACGCCTGTACACGCTCGACTACTACCTCAAGCTGGCCGAGCAGATCGTCGGCGCGGGTGCGCACGTGTTGGCCGTGAAGGACATGGCGGGCCTGCTGCGGCCCCCTGCCGCCGCACGGTTGATCACGGCGTTGCGTAAGGAGTTCGACCTCCCCGTACACCTGCACACGCACGACACGGCGGGCGGACAGCTGGCGACCTACCTCGCGGCCATCCAGTCCGGTGTGGACGCCGTGGACGGTGCCTCGGCCTCGATGGCGGGCACGACGTCCCAGCCGCCGCTGTCCGCGATCGTGGCGGCCACGGACTACACCGAACACGCCACGGGCCTGGACCTCCAGGCGGTGTGTGACATCGAGCCGTATTGGGAGGCCGTGCGCAAGGTGTACGCGCCGTTCGAGTCCGGGATCCCCGGGCCGACGGGGCGCGTGTACCACCACGAGATCCCCGGCGGCCAGCTTTCGAACCTCCGCACGCAGGCGGTGGCGCTCGGACTGGGCCAGAAGTTCGAGGAGATCGAGGCCATGTACGCGGCGGCGGACCGGATGCTGGGGCGTCTGGTCAAGGTGACGCCGTCGTCCAAGGTGGTCGGCGACCTGGCGTTGCACCTGGTGGGCGCGGGTGTGTCGCCGAAGCACTTCGAGGCGGAGCCGAACAAGTTCGACATCCCCGCGTCGGTGGTGGGGTTCCTGTCCGGTGAGCTGGGCGACCCGCCCGGCGGCTGGCCGGAGCCGTTCCGCAGTCGGGCCCTGCAAGGCCGGGCGGCGCCGAAGGGTGTGGCGGAGCTGACCGACGAGGACCGCGCGGGACTGGAGAACGACCGCCGTCGGACGCTGAACCGCCTGCTGTTCCCCGCGCCCACGAAGGAGTTCCAGGCGCACCGGGACGCTTACGGCGACACGAGCGTGTTGCGCAGCAAGGACTTCTTCTACGGCCTGCGGCGGGGCGAGGAGTACTCGGTCGACCTGGAGCCGGGTGTGCGGCTGCTGATCGGTCTTGAGGCGATCGGTGAAGCCGACGAACGCGGTATGCGCACCGTCATGGCGACGCTGAACGGGCAGCTCCGGCCGATCCAGGTGCGGGACCGGTCCATCGCGGCCGAGGTGCCGGTGGCGGAGAAGGCGGACCGCGCCAACCCCGGTCATGTGGCCGCGCCGTTCGCGGGCGTCGTCACGCCGAGCGTCGCGGAGGACGACGAGGTCGACGCCGGTCAGACGGTGGCGACCATCGAGGCGATGAAGATGGAGGCCGCGATCACCGCGCCCAAGGCGGGTCGGGTGAAGCGGCTCGCGGTGCGTGGCGTGCAGCAGGTGGAAGG
>CBHFOL010000199.1:0-14459 GCA_965995405.1 uncultured Saccharothrix sp. | reverse complement strand
CGGGCGTGTTACGAAACTGGGTGTCAGTAGTCGACCTGCGACGACAACCCAGTGTGGGCGGCCGACCGGCGTGTTAGGGTGGCGACGGTTCGGGCATAGTCGTGCCCGCAAGCCCCTGGCCGTTCGGCCGGGGGCTTTCGTGTTTCCCCACCCCACTCAACCCCGGCGTCCCTCGGGCATCGGGGTTTTTCGTCGTGCCCGGAGGCCGTGCCGTGACCGAATGGATCGTGCTCGTGCTGCTGTCGCCGTTCCTCTTGTTCGTCGTCGTGTTCGGGGCCGTGGTGGTCGTCGCGCTGTGCCATGCGAAGCCGGAGGACGTGCCCGCCGTGCTGAAGGAGTGCGCCGCGATCTTCCGGCGGGTGCTCGACCGGATTCCGGGAAACCGGTCCGTGCCGGCGGACCCGCCTCGGGCGCAGAATGCCATCGACAGCGCGCGACCGGAGGAGACACCGTGAGCCGCCGACATGCCGCCTCGCAGGACCCGATCGGACGCCGGGTGCTCCCGGAGGAAGCCCTCAAACTCCTGACCCAGACCCTCTACACCATGTCTCCGCTCGAAAAAACAATGATCGAATTGCGGTTCGGGCTGCGCGACGGCAGACCACGGAGCTTGGTCGAGATCGGGCGGATCTTGGGCTTCCCCCAACGGAACATGCGCTCGATCGAGTCGAAGGTGATGTCGAAGATCCGCCATCCGTCCCGGTCCGACCACCTGAGGGGGCTGCTGGACGAGCACCTGCGGCCGATTCCGGAACACATCCGCACCTGGGTGCTGGGCGGGACGTCCGAAAACCGGCCTCTGGTGCACTGCGACCAGCACGGCTGGTCCGATCCCGGCACCGCCGCCGACGCCGTCCAGGTCTGCGGCAACTGCCCGTGCGCCCTGACCCCGAACTGGCAAGGACGTCCGCGCAAGTACTGCTCGGACGCCTGTCGGCAGTCCGCCTACCGGGCCCGCAAAGGCCGGCGGTGAGCACCCCGCCGGCCGACCGGGCTCACAGGCCGAACATCGACCCCGGGTTGAACAGGTTCTCCGGGTCCAGCGCGCGCTTGATCTCGCGGTGCACCCGGAGACCCACCGGCCCGATCTCGGTCGCCAGCCACTCGCGCTTGATCTTGCCCACCCCGTGCTCGCCGGTCACCGTGCCGCCCAACGACAACCCCAGCGCCAGGATGTCGTCGAACGCCCGCCGCGCCCGCGCGAACTCGTCCTCCGACGCCGCGTCGTACACGATCGTCGGGTGCATGTTGCCGTCGCCGGCGTGCCCCACCACCGCGATCCGCAACCCCACCTCGGCACTGATCCGCTCACACCCGGCGATCAGCTCGGCGATCTTCGTCCGGGGCACGCACACGTCGTCGGTCAGCCACGCCCCGTAGACCTCCAGCGCGGTCAGCACCGACCGGCGCGCGTGCAGCAGGTCACGCCCCTCCGCCAGGTCGTCCGTCGCATACGTCAGCGAAGCGCCCGAGTCGACGCACACCTGCTCGATCACCGCCAAGTCCCGCCGCGCCGCGTCACCGCCCGCGTCGGACTGGCAGATCAGCAGCGCCTCACCGGCATCGAGATCCGTCTTCAGGTACTGCTCGACGGCCTCGATCGACGTCCGGTCCATGATCTCCATCAGCGACGGCACGATCCCCTCGCGCACCACCCGCGCCACCGCCGCGCCCGCGTCCGCCGTCCGGTCGAACGTCGCCACCAGCGTCGACGGGGCCTGCGGCAGCGGACGCAGGGCCAGCGTCGCCTTCGTGATCACGCCCAGCGTGCCCTCACTGCCGACGAACAGCCTGGTCAGGTCGTACCCGGCCACGCCCTTCACCGTCCGCCGACCGGTCCTGAGCAGCTCGCCGGACGCCAGCACGACCTCCAGCCCCAGCACCGAGTCGGTCGTCACGCCGTACTTCACGCAGCACAGCCCGCCCGCGTTGGTCGCCAGGTTGCCGCCGATCGTGCACCAGTCGTAGCTCGACGGGTCCGGCGGGTAGAACAGGCCGTGCTTCTCCACCGCGCCGCGCAGGTCGAGGTTCACCACCCCGGGCTCCACCACGGCCAGCCGGTTGTCCGGGTCGATCTCGACGATCGCGTTCATCTTCGTGGTGACCAGCACCACACACCCGTCGACCGCGTTGGCCGCGCCCGACAGCCCGCTGCCCGCGCCGCGCGGCACGATCGGGACGCCGGCCGAACCGCACGCCCGCACCACCGCCTGCACCTGCTCCGTCGACGTGGGCAACACCACCGCCAACGGCTGCCCGTACGGGGCGAGCGGCATCATGTCGCGCTGGTAGGCGGACGTGACGTCGGCGTCGGTCAGCACCCCGTCGGGTCCGAGGGCCGCGCGCAGTTCGGTGAGCAGGGCGTCCATGTCGTTCACGTTAACTCGCGACCCCTCGGGGATCGAGGGAGGCGTCCCACCGGTCCGGAACCCCTGGTGACCGCGCATGTGCGGTCCGCAGGCGATCACCGAGCTTTCCGCAAGCGTTCGCCCGGAGTCGCCCTGCGAAGCGCTCCGCCCCACGTAGGGTGGCACCCGTGGTGCTGTCCGCAACGTCCGAAACTGTCGCGTTCGCCTCGTTGGAGACCGCAGGGCCGCTGGCCGTGTGGATCATCACGCTGAGCTTCATCTTCTTCGAGTGCGCGTTCATCTTCGGGCTGTTCCTGCCCGGCGACTCGCTGCTGTTCGCCGCCGGCGTCGTACTCGCGCAGCACGACGGCGAGCTGAGCGCGTGGCTGCTGTCCGGCGCCGCGCTGATCGTGGCCGTGGTCGGCAACCAGATCGGCTACTACATCGGCCGGTACTCCGGCACCAAGCTGCTGGCCCGGCGCGGCGGCAAGGTGCTGAACAAGGAGAACCTGGCCAAGGCCCGCGACTTCCTGGACCGCCGTGGCTTCTGGGCGATCGTGCTGGCCCGCTGGATCCCGTGGGTGCGCACGCTGGCCCCGATGATCGCCGGCGCGGCCCGGATGGACCCCCGCCGGTTCATGCTGGCGACCACCATCGGCGCGCTGGCCTGGGTGCCGACGCTGGTCCTGGCCGGGTACTACGGCGCGGGCCTGCTCACCGCCGTGCCGTGGCTGGAGACGGCGGCGGTGGTCATCAGCATCGCGTTCTTCGTGTTCGGCACCGGGTACGGGCTGTACCGGTACCGGCAGGAGATGCGCAAGCCGGTCGAGGAAGAGGTCACCAACTAGAGGACTTCGCCGATCAGCAGGTCGGCGGTGGACTTCGAGGCGTTGACCATCAGCGCGTTGACGTGGTCGGTGCCGTTGAGCACGCGTTCCCGGGCGTCCGCCACCGAACGTCCGTAGCGGACGTGCCGGTCGATCAGCCGGGCCACCCGCAGGTCCTCGTCGATCAGCAGAAACCACGCCTGGTCGAGCACGATCCGGACGCGCTTCCACTTGTCGTACTGCAACAGCAGGTAGTTGCCCTCGGTCACGACCAGCGGCACGTCCGGCGGCACGGGCACCGCGCAGGCCACCGGCTCCTCGATCTCCCGCCGGAACTCCGGCGCGTAGACGACGTCCGGCCCGCACGCCTTCAACCGGCCGAGCAGGTCCACGTAGCCGGGGATGTCGAACGTGTCCGGCGCGCCCTTCCGGTCCGCGATGCCGAGCCGCTCCAGCTCCCGCTGCGCGAGGTGGAACCCGTCCATCTCGACCAGTGCCGCCGCATCGCCCAGGGCGGCCACCAGCCGCCGCGCCAGGGTCGACTTGCCGGACCCGGGCGCGCCGCCGATTCCCAGCAACCGGCGCTCCCCGGAGTCGGCCAGCACCCGCGCCCGGTCGACCAGCTCGTCGAACCTCATCCGCTCGCCCACCGCACCAGCTCCTCGACCCAGTCCCGCGCGGTGTTGCGCACCCGCACCGCGGCGACCTCGTTCGCCCACCGGACGGCGTCCGCCACCGGCAGTCCACGGGCGACCGCGACCGCCAACGCCCCGTGCCACACGTCGCCCGCGCCGTTGGTGTCCCGCACGTCCACCACAGGTACCGGTTGCCGGCCGGTCACACCATTGCGCGACCAGGTGACGGGCTCGGCTCCGTTCGTGCGGATCACCAGCGGCACACCCCGGGCGTGCACCTCGGCGTCGGACAGCTCGAAGCCGGCCGAGCACGCGGCGATGTCCACCAGGGGCAGCAACTCGTCCAGCACAGGCTTCCAGCTACCGGCGTCCAACACCACAGGCACTTCCAGCTCTCTCGCCCGACCGGCAACTGCCAACGCCAACGGCCCCAGGTGACCATCCACAAGAACCACATCCGGCCGATGAACAAACTCCACAGTGGTCTTGAGCTCGAACGACGCCGCGTTGCGGGACACGACCGTGCGCTCACCGTCCCGTTCGCGCACCACGACCATGCTCAACGCCGGACCGCCCGCCCCGAAGTCGTGCACCTCGACACCGTCCAGCATCCCGCGCGCGAAGTCGCCCAGCTCGTCGCCCAACGCGGTGAACAGCACCGCCCGGTGCCCCAGCGCGGCCACCGCACGCGCCGCGTTGGCCGCCGGGCCACCCGGTGCCAAGTGGACACCCAGCGACTGGACTTTCTGCCCCGGCAGCGGGAATTCGGCCACCAGTTGGCTGACGTCCACAGTCGTCAACCCGACACACAGCACCGTTGCCACGCCCGCGCACCTCCGAGCCGGTATCGTCGCCCGCAATCGCTTGCGCAAGGCCGAACGGGGACGGGTCCATGGTCACCATGAAGGAGGTCGCCGCGCTGGCCGGCGTCTCCATCACCACGGTCTCACACGTGATCAACGAGACCAGGTCGGTCGCGTCGAGCACCAGGGAACGGGTGCTGAAGGCGATCGAGGAGACCGGGTACACGGGCGACGCGATCGCCCGTTCGCTGGTCACCGGCGGCACCAAGTCGCTGGGCCTGGCCGTGTCGCTGGTGACGCACCCGTACTTCGCCGAGCTGATCGCGGCCATCGAGAGCGAGGCCACCCGCGCCGGGTACACGCTGGTGCTGATCGACACCAGGGGCGAGGCCGAGTCCGAGCAGGCGGCGGTCCGGATGCTGCGGTCGCGCCGGGTCGACGGCGTGCTGCTGACGCCCACGTCCGGCTCGGCGGCCCTGCCCGAACTGCGCCGCCTGGGCGTCCCGACTGTGCTGGTGGACCGGCTGACCGTGGCGCAGGACCTGGACCAGGTGGGCCCGGAGAACGTGCAGGCCACGTCGACGCTGGTCCGGCACCTGGCGGAGCTGGGCCACCGGCGGATCGGCCTGGTCACCGGCACACCCGGCCTCGCGACCACCGACGAACGCGTCCTCGGCTACCGACTGGGCCTGGGCCGGGCCGGCCTGGCGTGGGACGAAGAGCTGGTCGCCGGCCGGCTGGACCCGCTGCTGGGCCGGATGTCGGCGGTCGTGGTGGGCGACCACCAGGTGCTGGTGGACGTGCTGCGCACGGCCCGCGCGCGGGGCGTGCGGATCGGGACGGACCTGGCGCTGGTCGCCTACGACGAGGTGGAGTGGGCCGAGCTGGTCGACCCGCCGCTGACCGCGATGGCACAGCCGGTGGAGGAGATCGGCCGCACGGCCGTGCGGCTGCTGCTGGCGCGGATCGCGGACCCGGGTCGCGCGCCGGAGACCATCCGGCTGCCGCCGGAGCTGAAACACCGCCAATCCTGCGGATGCCACTAGTACCGTGGGTGTCGTGCTGGTACCCGGCCTGGTTTCGGTGACCTTCCGCGCGCTCCCCGTCCACGAAGTGGTCGATCTGGCGCGATCGTGCGGGTTGTGGACCGTCGAGTGGGGCGGCGACGTGCACGTGCCGTTGCACGACCTGTCGGCCGCGCGGGACGCCCGGATCCGTTGCGCGGACGCGGGGTTGAGCGTTTCGGCATACGGGTCGTACCACCGGGCGGGCGTGACCGACCCGGCGGAGTGGCCGGCGGTGCTGGCGACGGCGGCGGAGCTGGGCGCGCCGCAGGTCCGGGTGTGGGCCGGGCAGGGCGGGTCGGCGGAGACGTCGGCCGAGCGGCGTTCCCTTGTGGTGGCGGCGATCCGGGACGCGGCGGTGCGCGCGGAGGACTACGGCATCCGGATCGCGTTGGAATACCACCGGAACACGCTGACCGACACGCTGGAGTCGGCGACCCGGCTGTACGCGGAGGTCGGGCACGGGTCGGTGGTGCCGTACTGGCAGCCGCGCGGCGGGCAGGACGCGGCGGGCGCCGTGGAAGAGGTGCGGACGCTGCTGCCCCGGCTGACCACGGCGCACGTGTTCTCGTGGGACGCGGCCGGCGGACGGCTTCCCCTTGCGGCACGCGAAGATCTGTGGCGGCCGGTGCTGGCCGAGCTGACGCGGGACGGCGTGGACCGGCACGTGCTGCTGGAGTTCGTGGCGGACGACTCGCCCTCTCGATTCCGCACGGACGCGGCCACCCTGCTGGAATGGGTCAACGCAGTGGCGACCTGAAGTCGTCGCGCACCAACGAAAACACGCCGCACCTCACCGCCTCGGCGGCGCGAAGTCGTCGCGCTCCGACGAAACCACGCCGTGCATCACTACCTCGGCGGCGCAAAATCGTTGCGCTCCAACAAAGCCGCCGCCTCGACCGCCATCCAGCCGCCGAGCTGAGTGGACAGGTCCCGTTCCGCACTCGCACTCGTCGGCTTGCCCGCCGGCTCCGTCCACTCCGGACCGAACAGCGGTCCGCTCACCACCATCGCCCGGTTGCCCCACACCGCCTCCGCCGACTTGAACACCAGTTCCGCCGCCTTCGCCGCCTCCGGCCGGTCCAACCGGAGCGCCGCCTGGGCGAGGTAGCGCATCAGGATACCGCTGAACAGCCCGCCGTCCCCGCCGCCGTGCCCGCGCAGAACCCCTTCGGTGGCAAGGTGTTCGTCCACCGAGTCGACCACCCGCGCGGCCAGGTCCCGGTACGGCGCGCCGAGTTCCACGCACGCGCCGAGCACCACACCCTGGCAGTAGGTGTAGAAGTTCGTCTCGATCTCGCGGATGCTGCCGTCCGGGTGGACGTGCAGCCCGTCCCAGTACAGCCCGGTCTCGTCGTCCCGCAGGTGCTCCTCGATCCAGTCCACAGTGGACCGGGCGCGGGTGAGGTCCTCCCGCTCACCGCCGGTCTGCGCGAGCCGGGCGAAGAAGATGGCCGCCGGCCCGTTGGCCGGCACGTTCTTGAAATCGTCCCGCCGCCGCCACCAGATCCCACCACCGCCGTGGTCGGTCCACCCGGACCGCAGCCGACGGGCGATGACGTCGACGGCGTGCGGCTTCGCCACCCCGGCCAGGGCCGCGCGTTGCAGCGCCAGCCCGAGCCAGGCGACGTCGTCGTAGAAGTCGTTGGTCCAGCCGATGACGTTGCGCACCCGGATGCCGCGCACCAGCCGCCGGATCACGTTGAGCCGGGCTTCACTCGGCGCGCGGAGCTGGGCGTCGAGGAAGCAGTCCAGCAGGTGCGCCTGCCACCAGTAGTTGAACCGGATGTGCACCCGGCCCGACCAGTCCACCGGCCACCCGGCGGAGCCGAGCAGCGTGCCCGGCAGACCCCAGACCCGGCGCAGGTGGCGTGATTCCACGGCACGTTCGGCAACGCCCGCGCGGGCGGCGAGGAGCTTGGGCGTCGTCACAAGGTCAAGCTTGCGCACTTGACCGTTCAAGAAGCTCGCCGGAACAGCTCCCAGTGATAAAGCGCCATCGCGACACTCGTGGTCAGGTTGTAGCTCGACACCTTCGGCCGCATCGGCAACGACACCACCCGATCGGCCCGAGCCCGCACCGCATCGGACAACCCGTGCCGCTCGGACCCGAACGCCAACACGGCGTCATCCGGTATCCGCGCCGACCGCAGATCCTCCCCACCGGCATCAAAGGCGATCACCTCACCCCCACCGCCGACCGCTGCCAGCCCAACCCCCGCTGACCCAGGCTCTACAGCCCCGCCCCCGGCAACCCCAGGCTCCGCAGCCCCAACCCCCGCAGTCCCAACCTCTGTGGCTCCAACCTCCGCGACCCCGACCACCCGCCCCACCGGCACCGCGAAGTGCAAACCCGCACTACCCCGCAACACGTTCGGGTGCCACGGATCCACGTCCCCGATCGACACCACCCCACGCGCGCCCAACCCGGCGGCCACCCGGATCACCGCACCGAAGTTCCCGAGGTTGCGCGGATTGTCCAACAACACCAACGGCGAGGATCGTTCAACAATCCCCCAATCCACCAAGGGTCGCTCAGCCACCCCACCGACCCCGGTCGGATGCGCCCGCCCCAAAACCCGAACGAACTCCCCGGCCTCCACAACCCGAGCCCGCTCTGCGAACACCGAAACGAGATCGGGAGCATGCGACCGCGCAAGCCGAACAGCCGCCTCCCGATCGACGACCAGGACCGGGTCGACCACCCCACCAAACCGCAACGCGTGCTTGACGGCGTGAAACCCCTCCAACACCACCCGCTCGACCACGCCACTCCCCGCGCCGGACCAACGCCAGGATCGTAGGTCAACACCACACCCCACCCAGCCGGACAACACCCGCCGGAGACCGAGCCACCGCCCCACGCCGGACGCTCGACTCAACACCCAACCCAGCCGGGCAACACGCGCCGGGAGACCAAGCCGCTGCGCAAAGGCAGGCGCTCAGTTCACCGCCACGCCTCGCTCCGACGCGGCGACGCGTGCCCGGCCCGCCGCTTCAGGTAGAAACCGGTCCACGAGACCGCCACCACCAGCGCAACCAGCATCTGCACGGCACGCGCGGCGGACTCCGGGTAGAGGACGCCGTCGATGTAGGTGTCGATGAACCCGTTGACCAACTCCGGACGCCCCGCAGCCGCCCGGAAGGTGTTCTCCAACCAGGTCAGCGGACAGGACACCGGGAACGTGATGATCAACAGCCCCCACGCCGCCATCACCAGGTGCGCGTAGATCAGCCGAGGCCAACGCCACGCCAGGAATCCGCCGACCAGCAGGAAGATCAGCACCCCGAAGTGAAGCACCATGACCAGTTCGGCAAACGCCAGCGCGACCATAGCGACCTCCCTGAATTTCAGGGTAGGCCGGACCCCTAAATCGCGCCCGTCATATAACGCCCGTCACGCAACCCGAACAGACCACGACCGCCGGCACCCACACCCCACCGGCCATCGCCGCGCAGCAGTCCCTGCCAACACCCCAGGACCGGCCGACACGCGCGCGCACCAGACCTGCCAAGGCCACGCGAACCGACCGCCACCCGTACAGCCGTCCCTGCCAACGCGCGGAACCGACCGCGACCCGCGCGTGCGGCAACCCGCCAACGCACGCAGGACCAGCCGGCCGTCACCCGCGTGGCAGGCCCTGCCAAGGCACGCGGGACGCCACGTCGAGCAGGAGGTCCGCCAAGTGCCCCAAAGGTGCCTGGAGCAGGGGACCGGGCACGGCCGCCGCCAGGCTGTGCTCGTCGAACGCGATCGCCACGCCATTCGCCCGAGGGTCCTGGAGCAGCGCCGGAGCCAGGCCCGAACCGAGCAGCGCGGTGGCGAACGCCGGGTTCTTGCGACGCACCTCGTACCGCGCGTCGAACGTCGGGTCGCCGGTCACCACGAACTGCTCGAACAGCCCCCACACGCTGTCCTCGCGCGGGCTGATCAGCACCCACGGACCGGGCATCGGCCGGGGCACGACGACGACGGAGTACGACCGGTACTCCGCCGTCACCAGGTTGGTCGTGCGCAACACCACCTCGACCGCCAGCACGGGCACCCCGCGCCACTGCCCGACCAACTGGAACTTCACCCGGCTGCGATCGGCCTCCAACAGGCGGCCGATCTGCGGGACGCGTTCCTGGAACCCCTGGTCCTCGGCGACGAACCGCCAGCCCAGCGACGCCTCCAGCGCGCGCATCTGCTGCTCCCACTGGTTCACGAACTGCTGGTTCGTGAACGGGTTGCGCTTGCGGCGCGACAGCCCCACGGCGACCCCCACCCCGAGGATCGCCACGATCACCAGTAGCAGGATGAGGCCGCCCATGTCAGGCCAGGCCGAGGTCGGCGAGATCGAGGAGGTACCGGTAGGGCAGGCCCTCGGCTTCGATCACCTCACGGGCCCCGGTGCCGCGATCGACGACGGTCGCGACACCCACCACGATCGCACCCGCCTCACGCAACGCCTCGACCGCCGTCAGCACACTGCTGCCGGTGGTGGAAGTGTCCTCCACCGCCAGCACCCGCTGCCCGGCGACCTCGATGCCCTCGATCCGCCGCTGCATCCCGTGCTGCTTGGTGGCCTTGCGCACCACGAACACGTCCAGCACGTCCCCGGCCGAACCCGCCGCGTGCATCATCGCGTAGGCGACGGGGTCCGCGCCGAGCGTGAGACCACCGGCCGCGACGAAGTCCCAGTCGGCGGTGAGCTGCCGCAGGAGCCGACCGATCAACGGGGCGGCGGCGTGGTGCAACGTCGCCCGGCGCAGGTCGATGTAGTAGTCGGCCTCCGCGCCCGAGGACAACGTCACCTTGCCGTGCACGACGGCCAACTCGCTCACCAACCGGGCCAGTTCAGCCTTGGCGCCGGAGTCCAGAACCACTTCAGTTCGCACGGGTCCCAAGACTGTCATACGCCCGTACGCTGGCACACCGTGACGCTTCCCGACACTCTGGTAATCGAGCAGCCGTGGGGCGCCGGCCGCCATCTGTTCGGCACGCGCTACGAGACGACCGCCTACACCGAACACGGCACGCCACTCGCCGAGGTGTCCGATCGCGGACGCCTGGGCCCGATCCGCAAACTGCTGCGCACCACGGGTTTCTCCGGCCGGACGACGTTCGACCTGGTCGTGTCGCACCTCGGACAACCCCTGCTGCTGATCCGCAAGGGCCCGGGCAGACCGCCGACCTCGGTGTCCCGCCCGAACGGCACCCCGCTCGGCTCCATCCGAAAGGAGAGCCGCACCCACTACGCACTGCTCGACCCGGCGGGCCGGCAGATCTGCTACTTCGGCGACATCGCCGGCTTCACCCAGGGCGCGATCGCGAAGCGTGACGGCAAACGAGTCCGCCGGGACGTGCTGCACGTCCGCCCGGGCACCCCCGAACCGACCCGCTCACTGGCGATCGCGGTCGCGCTGGCGTTCGACGTGGTCCGCGGAAAAGGCACCAGCCACACCGGAGGCGGCGGCTTCGACTTCCCAGCCGCCTGACCCGGGGCCGGC
This sequence comes from uncultured Saccharothrix sp., assembly GCA_965995405.1. Classification (GTDB taxonomy): domain Bacteria; phylum Actinomycetota; class Actinomycetes; order Mycobacteriales; family Pseudonocardiaceae; genus Actinosynnema. The sequence goes on along the minus strand of CBHFOL010000199.1, from coordinate 3,289 downwards.
CAACCCGCCACCAACCAACCTGGTAGCGGCCCGACCGACAAGCGCGGCTGAACCACCTCAGCCCGGCAACCTGCGACCGAACCAGAGCAGCCGGATCAGCGCGGCCGGCCCAAGGCAACCAGTCTGGCCAGTTCCGACTAGCCAGACCAAAACGCCCTGCTCGGCCAGCACGCCAAGCCCTGCCAAGCCCAGCGCGGCCAGCCCAGCGCGGCCCGGCCAGCGCGGCCCGGCCAGGTCGGGCCTGCGCAGCCAGGTCAACGTGGCCGGCCCGGCCAAACCAGCCCGGCCGGCCCGGCCAAACCGGGCCGTGGGCCGAGGTCGGAAAGCCGGCGAATCCGGCTTCCCGACCGCTCGACTACCAGGCGTCCTGCGTGAACTGCCCCGGCTCGTCGTCATCGTCACCACGAGCCGGCCGAGGCGTACCGGCAGCGACGACGTCCTCCGGGTCGCTGCCCTCCTCAAGCGCGTTGTACGCACGCTGGAGCTCCGGCACCCCCGCCTGCAACGCCCGCTGCACGCTCTCGTCCCCGGCCCGCTCACCGGACGCGATGTCCTGCCACGTCAGCTCACCCGCGTCGATCCGACGAGCAAGATCACGAAGTTCCTTCGGCGCGCCCGCGCTGTTGGCATACCGGGAGATCTCGGCGTAGTCCGACTCGGACAACCCCTTGGACCGCAGCTGCACCTGAGCCGCCTCCCGGGAGGTCCGCTCGGCATCCGCCATCCGCGCGTCCACATCCGCCACCAGCGCGTCCAACCGCGCCCGGTCATACGGGAACGTCACTGCCCACCTCCACCGGCACCACTGGCGGCCGGAGCCGGAGCCCCACCACCGGCACCACCACCGCCCGCACCACCAGCTCCGCCACCGCCGCCGGTGCTGTACCGACCGGTGCCGCCGACCGCGCCCTTCAGCCCGTACCCGTCCAACGCCAGGCTGAACGCACCGGACTTCACGGCCGACTTGCCGTTGTCGAACTTCTGCTTGCCGTCCTGGACGCCGTCCACCACGTCCAGCAGGTCGTTGACGTCCCGCACGTCCTTGAGCTTCGCCAGCGCGGTACCCATGGCGATGATCCCGTCGACCATCCCCTGCACACCCTCGATGATCGTCTGGATGGACAGGATGATCTTCCGGATCGCGTCCACGATCTGAATCGCGTCGTACACCATCCACACCGCCCGCCCCCAGCCCACCACCGGGATCGGGGCCATCAGGACGGCTTCCATCAGCTTCGTGACCAGCTTGTCCAGCAACGTCAGCGCCAGGCCCGTCGCCGTGCGACACGTCGAGGCCATGGACTGGAACTTGTTGCCGATGATCCGCGCCACCTGCGAGTCCGCCTCGATGGCGAGCACCCACATGGTGTTCATCCGCACCTCGAACGCCTGCGCCGCGTCACCGTCCCAGTGCGGCGACAGCTGCTCGACGCCCTGGCCCACGTTGTGCCGCACCGAGTCCAGCGCCTTGGAGACCTGGTCCCACGCGTTCGCGTTGGCGTCGATCTTCTCGAAATCTCCGATCAACGGGCTGATCAGCGACTCGACCAGGTTCTCGCCGGTGACCTTCTCGTAGATCCAGTTGACGCCCTGGATCTTCCAGCCGGCCTTCTCGATGAGCTCCTTGGTGGTCTGCCTGCCCGGCCGGTCCTCGGCGCCGGCGCGCAGCGCGACGGACGGGTCCTCGACGTCGGCGTACGCGGTCACCGGCCACCCCCGAACGTCGGCGCCTTCGCGGCCTCGGCGAGCTTCGCGAGGACCTGGTCCAGCACGCTCATCGCGGCCTCCTCGCCCTTGGCGTACAGGTCGGCCGCCTTGGCGAGGCCCTCGGCCTCCTTGGTCATCATCTGGTTCGCGAAGTCCAGCGTCTCGCCGTACAGGTTGGCGACGCCGGTGACGATCGGGTGGAGCAGTGTGAGCAGGCCGGTGAAGCCCGAGGTGTCACCGCCCTTGGTGACCGCGTGGTCCTTGATGGTCAGGAAGTGCTGCGCGTTGCGGGTCAGCAGTTCGCCGTACCCGTGCAACTCGGCAGGCTCGACCTTGAAGCCTTCACCCATGGCGGTTCCCCTCGTCCGATTCGGGGAGTGGGACGGTCCGGACGGCCGCGGGGTTCCCGGCCGAGCCAATTCCCGTTCGTCCGGCATCGAGGGGAGGCATGTTCGCTTCGGAGGACGATCACTGCATTTCAGGCACCCGAAATACGCGATCGTCCACCACGTCGAACACGACCCCCATCAAGTCCGGCCGCGAGCACCCGCGGCCCGCGACGCGAGGGCGCGCAGGACCGACCGCGGGATGAGGCGGGTGATCGTGGTGATCGCCTTGTACTGGAGGCCCGGGATGGACAGCTGCCGGCCCGCGCGCAGATCGGCCAGGCAGTCGTGCACCACTCGGTCGGCTTCCAGCCAGAGGAACTCGGGCGTTTTGGACATGTCGATCTGCGCACGGGCGTGGAACTCGGTGTGCACGAAACCCGGGCACAGGGCCATGACGCGGACGCCGGTGCCGGCGGTGGCCTGGGCCATGCCCTCGGAGAAGGACGTCACCCAGGCTTTGTCGGCGCTGTAGGTCGAGCCCCGGCCGGGGAGGAAGCCCGCGACGCTGGACACGTTGACCACGTCACCGCGCCGGCGAGCCACCATGCCGGGCAGGACGGCGCGGGTCAGGCGGAGGACACTGGTGACGTTGACGTCCAGCTGGGCCTGGAGCTTGGCGGCGTCGGCGGCGAAGAACTCGCCCGAAATGGCGAAACCCGCGTTGTTGACCAGCAGGTCGAACGGGCGGGTGGCGAGTTCGTGCTCGACCTTCGCGCGGCCGTCCTCGGTGGCCAGGTCGGCGGGCAGCACGTCCACCTGCACGCCGTACCGGGTGCGGAGCTGCTCGGCGGTCTCCTCCAGGCGGTCCACGGTGCGGGCGACCAGCACGAGGTGGTGGCCCTCGGCGGCGAGCCGGCGCGCGAAGGCGGCTCCGAGGCCGGCGGTCGCGCCGGTGACCAGGGCGAGCGGCGGGGTCATGGCTTGCGGCCGAACTGCGGGCGGTGGACCTCGCCACCGGTGTCGGTCTCCGGATCGGCGTCGAACGGGTCGACCACGTCAGCCAACTCCCCGAGGTCTCGCAGCAGTCGTTCCAGGCGGGCGGGTGTCGAGTTCGGCGGCGCCGCCGCCAGCACCCAGTCGTTCTCCAGCCAGACCACGGTGATGTCCGCGCCGATCTCCTCGGCGGCGTCCACCAGGTCCGGGGTGATCAGCTTGCGGGCGGCGGGCACCTCGCTGACGAACGCGTACCGCGA
>CBHFOL010000198.1:0-14516 GCA_965995405.1 uncultured Saccharothrix sp. | reverse complement strand
CGCGCGCGAGCTCCCCATGGAGTACGCCCTCGAACTGAACCGCCTGATCGAGCTTCAGATGGAAGGGGCCGTCGGCTGACATGGCCGTCACCACTCAAGACCAGCAGCACGGCCTGACGGCCCACTCCCACGGTGCGGGCGTGCCCATCTCGTCGCGGGCGGACCACTTTGCCTCGTTCGACGTGGACGCGTTCGAAGTGCCCGGTGGCCGCGAGGAGATCTGGCGCTTCACCCCGATGAAGCGCCTGGCCGACCTGCACAACGGCGCGCCGGCGACCGGCTCGGCTTCGGTCGAGGTCAAGGCCGCCGAGGGCGTCCGCGTGGAGACCGTCGCGCGCGGCGACGAGCGGCTGGGCGTCGCGGGCACCCCGGGCGACCGGATCGCGGCGCAGGCGTGGACCTCGTTCACCGAGGCCACGATCGTCACGCTGCCCAAGGACACCAAGGTCGAGCCGACCCTGGTGACGGTCATCGGCGCGGGCAAGGGCGAGGTCGCCTACGGGCACCTCCAGGTCAAGGCGGAGCGGTTCGCCGAGGCCGTCGTGGTCATCGACCACCGGGGCTCCGGCGCCTACGCCGACAACCTGGAGTTCGTGGTCGAGGACGGCGCGCACCTCACCGTCGTGGCCATCCAGGACTGGGCCGACGACGCCGTGCACGTCTCCACGCACCACGCCAAGCTGGGCCGGGACGCCACGTTCCGGCACACCGTCATCACCCTGGGCGGCGACCTGGTCCGGCTCACCCCGGTGGTCACCTACACCGGTCGCGGCGGTGACGCCGAGCTGCTCGGCCTGTACTTCGCCGATGCCGGCCAGCACCTGGAGCACCGCACCTTCATCGACCACGCGGTGTCCAACTGCCGCAGCAACGTGGTCTACAAGGGCGCGCTCCAGGGCAATGACGCGCACACCGTGTGGATCGGCGACGTGCTGATCCGCGCCGCCGCCGAGGGCACCGAGACGTTCGAGCTGAACCGGAACCTGGTGCTCACCGACGGCGCGCGCGCCGACTCGGTGCCGAACCTGGAGATCGAGACCGGCGAGATCGAGGGCGCGGGCCACGCCAGCGCCACCGGCCGGTTCGACGACGAGCAGCTGTTCTACCTCCAGGCGCGCGGCATCCCGGAGGAGCAGGCGCGCCGGCTGGTCGTGCGCGGCTTCTTCCACGAGATCCTGCTGAAGATCACCGTCCCCGAGGTGCGCGAGCGCCTCGAAGCGGCAATCGAGGCGGAGCTCGAAGCGGTGGGAGTGTGATCCTGGTGTGCTCGCTGACCGATCTCGACGACCGCAAGCCGGTCGCGTTCGAGGTCGGCGACGAGTACACCCCGGTCGTGCTCGTCCGCGACGGCGAGGCCGTGCACGCGCTGCGCGACCTGTGCTCGCACGCGGAAGTCTCGCTGTCCGAAGGGGACGTGACCCGCAAGGGCCTCGAATGCTGGCTGCACGGGTCGTGCTTCGACCTGCGCACCGGCAAGCCGTCCTCGCCGCCCGCCACCGAACCGGTCGACGTCTTCGCCGTCGACATCCGGGACGGCGACGTTTACGTCGACGTCACCGCCACCACGAACTGACTTGTCACACCAGGAGAACTGAGCACCAAATGGCCACTCTGGAGATCAAGGACCTGCACGTCTCGGTCACCACCGACGAGGCGTCCAAGGAGATCCTCAAGGGCGTCGACCTGACCATCAAGGCCGGCGAGACGCACGCGATCATGGGTCCGAACGGCTCGGGCAAGTCCACCCTGTCCTACGCCATCGCCGGCCACCCCAAGTACGAGATCACCTCCGGCACGGTGACGCTGGACGGCGAGGACGTGCTGGAGATGAGCGTGGACGAGCGCGCCCGCGCGGGTCTCTTCCTCGCCATGCAGTACCCGGTCGAGGTGCCCGGCGTCTCGATGTCGAACTTCCTGCGCACCGCCGCCACCGCCGTGCGCGGCGAGGCCCCGAACCTGCGGCACTGGGTGAAGGAGGTCAAGGGCGCGATGTCCGACCTGGACATCGACCCGGCCTTCGCCGAGCGCTCGGTCAACGAGGGCTTCTCCGGCGGTGAGAAGAAGCGCCACGAGATCCTCCAGCTGGGCCTGCTCAAGCCGAAGATCGCGATCCTGGACGAGACCGACTCCGGGCTGGACGTCGACGCGCTGCGCGTCGTGTCCGAGGGCGTCAACCGGTACAAGGCGTCCGGCGAGGCGGGGATCATGCTGATCACCCACTACACCCGGATCCTCAAGTACATCGAGCCCGACTTCGTGCACGTGTTCGCCAACGGGCGGATCGTCGAGTCCGGCGGCCGTGAGCTGGCCGACCAGCTCGAAGAGCAGGGTTACGTGAAGTACACCGGCAACCAGGAAGCCGCGCAGGTCGGCTGACGTTGTCCTGAACGTGGACTTCGTTTCGAGAGTGGGAGAGGAGGCGTCGGGGCTGTGACCACCACCGCTGCTCCACTGGACGTCGCTACCGTGCGGGCCGACTTCCCGATCCTGGGTCGCACCGTGCGGGAAGGCAAGCGGCTGGTCTACCTGGACTCCGGCGCCACCTCGCAACGGCCGAGGCAGGTCCTCGACGCCGAGCGCGCGTTCCTGGAGACCGCCAACGCCGCCGTGCACCGGGGCGCGCACCAGCTGGCCGAGGAGGCGACCGACGCCTACGAGGGCGCGCGGGCGAAGATCGCGGCCTTCGTGGGCGTCGACTTCGGTGAGATCGTGTTCACCAAGAACGCCACCGAGGGCGTGAACCTCGTCGCCTACGCGATGGGCAACGCGGCCGTCTCCGGCCCGGAGGCCGACCGGTTCCGGCTCGGTCCCGGTGACGAGATCGTGGTGACCGAGATGGAGCACCACGCGAACCTCGTGCCGTGGCAGCAACTCGCCGAGCGGACCGGCGCGACCCTGCGCTGGTTCGGCGTCACCGACGAGGGCAGGCTGGACCTGTCCGATGTGGACGAACTGGTCAACGCGCGGACGAAGGTCGTCGCGTTCACCCACCAGTCCAACGTCGTGGGCACCGTCAACCCGGTGGAGTTCCTGGTGGCCAAGGCGAAGGCAGTCGGCGCGCTGACCGTGCTGGACGCCTGCCAGTCCGTGCCGCACAGCCCGGTCGACTTCCACGACCTGGGCGTGGACTTCGCCGTGTTCTCCGGCCACAAGATGCTGGGCCCGTCCGGCGTGGGTGTCCTTTATGGACGGCGGGAGCTGCTGGAAGCGCTGCCCCCGTTCCTCACCGGCGGTTCGATGATCGAGATGGTGCAGATGGCACGCTCGACGTTCGCGCCGCCGCCGCAGCGCTTCGAGGCCGGTTCGCCGATGACGTCCCAGGCCGTGGCGCTGGGCGCGGCGGTCGACTACCTGAGCGCCGTCGGCATGGACCGCATCGCCGCCCACGAGCACATGCTCACCGAGGCGGCGCTGAAGGGCCTGGCGGAGATCCCCGGCGTGCGCATCGTCGGTCCGGTCGACGCGGTGGACCGTGGCGGCGCGGTGTCGTTCGTCGTGGAGGGCATCCACGCGCACGACGCCGGGCAGGTGCTGGACAGCCTGGGTATCGAGGTGCGGGTGGGCCACCACTGCGCGTGGCCGCTGCACCGCCGGCTGAACGCGGCGGCGAGCGTCCGGGCGAGTTTCTACCTGTACAACACGTTGGACGAGGTGCAGGCGCTGGTCGACGGGGTGCGCGAGACCCAGAAGTTCTTCGGAGTGGCGTAGATGCAGCTTCAGCAGATGTACCAGGAGATCATCCTGGACCACTACAAGAACCCGCACGGCCGTGGGCTGCGCGACCCGTTCGACGCGGAGTCGCACCAGATCAACCCGACGTGCGGCGACGAGGTCACGCTCCGGGTGAAGCTGGACGGTGACAAGGTCGCCGACGTGTCGTACGACGGCCAGGGCTGCTCCATCAGCCAGGCGTCCACCTCGGTGCTGACGGATTTGGTCGTCGGCAAGTCGCTGGGGGAGGCGTTCGAGAAGATGGACGCCTTCCTGGAGCTCATGCAGGGCCGGGGCCGGGTCGAGCCGGACGAGGACGTGCTGGAGGACGGCATCGCGTTCGCCGGCGTGGCGAAGTACCCGGCCCGCGTGAAGTGCGCCCTGCTGGGCTGGATGGCTTTCAAGGACGCGGTCGCACGCAGCGAAGGAGCAAAGGCATGACCACCCCCGAACAGACCGCCGACCTTCCCACCACTGTCGAGACTCCCGCCGTCGACACTCCCACCACCGGGACCCCCGCTACCGGCACTCCCGCTACCGGAACCCCCGATGAGGTGGTCCGAGGCGCAGCGGGCATGCCCGAGCCCCCGGCCCCGAAGGCGGACCTGGCGGCCCTGGACGACGTCGAGGAGGCCATGCGCGACGTGGTCGACCCCGAACTGGGCATCAACGTGGTCGACCTGGGCCTGGTCTACGACATCCGCGTGGACGAGGAAAACGTAGCCGTGATCGACATGACGTTGACCTCGGCCGCCTGCCCCCTGACCGACGTGATCGAAGACCAGACCCGCTCCGCCCTGACCGGCGGACCGGGCGGCGGAGTCGTGAACGACTTCCGCATCAACTGGGTCTGGATGCCCCCGTGGGGCCCGGAGAAGATCACCGACGACGGCCGCGAGCAACTCCGCGCCCTCGGCTTCACGGTCTGACCTCCGTAAACCCAACTTCGCAAACCCCACATCGTAAAATCAACATCCCGAAGTCAACACACCCCTCCGGAACCCGTCTCCGGAGGGGCACCCCAACAGCGGTCGTCGGCCTCAAGCCGGCGACCGCTGTTCGTTGACCTGTTCGTTGATCAGCCGAAGCGCCTCCTGCCCTTCAGACAGCAACTTCTCCAACGCAAGCGGCGTGAACAACATCTCGACCCCGCCGTCCCCGAACGAGAACTGCACCGCGTCCACGTGCACCTCGCTCCGGATCGGCGACTCCCCGTCGATCTTCGCCCACTGCCCCGAAGTGACACCCAGTACCGAGTTCAGCACAACGCCTCCCTATCCTTGATCGCCAGTGTTGCGTGCACAGGACGAGCGTAGGGCCTGCACGCCGTTTTGGACGGGTTCCAAACGGGTGAAACCTGCGCCGAAGATTCGAGGTGGAGGAGCGTCATGGCAGCTGACGAGACCGATCCGGTGATCGCCCGATTCCAATGCGGAGAGTTGGTCCGCCAACTCCGCATCGCCGCCGGCATCGAACACGGCCGAGCCGAGGGCCTCCTGAAGGCCCTCACCCCCAGCTTCTACGCCACGAAGCTGACCAAGATCGAGAACGGCGCGATGCCTCCGTCGTCCCGCGATGTCGAAGCGATGATCGGTCTATACCTCCCCACACTGGAGCAGGCCGACGAACTCCGAACCCTGTCCCGCCACGCCCGCAAGCGAGCCCAACCAGGCCCGACCCCCAGCCCGAGGGCAAGGCAGTACATGTCCCTGGAACGCATGGCAGTCGAGATCCGCATGGTCTACAACGAAATCCCCGGCCTACTCCAAACCCGCGAGTACGCCCACGCCGCCCTGTCCAGGTCTCCCTCGGTCGCTGCGGCAGCCGTGGACGCGCTTGCCACCGAGCGAGCCGAGCGGAGCCGCAACATCATCCGTCCGGAGGGTGCCCGAGTGTGGATCGTGCTCGGTGAGGAGGTCCTGGACCGGGCGAGCGGTGGACCGACGGTGCTGCGAGGCCAGTTGGAGTACCTCCGCGAGATCGCCGCGATGCCCAACATCATGTTCCGTCTGGTGCCTCGATCGGCGGGCATCGTGGCCGGACTGGGTGCCCCGTACACCTTGCTGCACATGGCCGACGGCAAGTCGATCGCGTTCGTGGCCACCGTGGTTCGTGGCGACTATGTCAAGGCAGTCCAGACGTTCTCGGCTGTCTTTCAGACCGCTTGGGAGTGTGCTACTCCTGAGAACGATTCGGCGGCGATCCTCGATGCCCGGATCGCCGCCCTCACCGATAGGTAGGAGCAGCGAGCATGTTGAGGTGGCGCAAGAGCAGCTACACCAACTCCGGCAATGACCCGCAGTGCGTCGAACTGGCGTGCATCGAAGGCGGTCGGACGGTTCGGGACAGCAAGCAGCCCAACGGGCCGGCCCTGACCTTTCCGGCGCACTCCTTCGCTGCATTCCTTGCCGCAGCCAAGACCACCCATTCGTAGTCTTAACTTTGCAAACTTCGCTTCGTAAACTTAACTTCGTAAGTCGCACTCAGGGAACGATGCGATGTCACCGTCGTCCAGGGGCGTCGAGGCGATGGTCGGCCCTGCATCCCAACCCCGGAACAGACTGAAGAGCCCTGCCTCTCCCTCTCGACAGTAGGGAGCAACAGTGATGTCGCAGTGGCGAAAGAGCAGCTACACCAGCGCAGGCGATCCCCAGTGCGTGGAACTGGCCTGCCCGGGCGCTGATTGGCGGGCGGTCCGCGACAGTAAACAGCCCGACGGGCCGACGCTGGCTTTCCCCGTGCGATCGTTCGCCGCGTTCCTCTCCAACACCAAGAACTCCCTTTAACCCCAACAAAACGGGCACCCTGGCCACAACCGCCAGGGTGCCCGAACCGCTCTGGTGCCCGAGCCGCCCGGCTCCCGAACCGCCCTACCGCGCGTAAACCCGCTCCACGAACTCCGCGATCTGCTCATCATCCAAGTGCCGAGCCAGATCCGCCTCAGACACCATCCCCACCAACCGATGGTCCTCGATCACCGGCAACCGCCGGATCTGGTGCTCCTCCATCGTCCGCAGCACATGCCCCAGGTCGTCATCCGCATCCACCCAGTGCAGATGCCCCGACAACTCCCCGGCCGCCATCTCCGCCGCCGAACGCCCCTCGGCCACACACCGCAACACGATGTCGCGATCCGTGACAATCCCGTGCAACCGGTCATCCCGCCCGCAGATGGGCAGCGACCCGACGTTCAAATCCCGCATCATCCGAGCCGCGTCCAGCAGCGACTGGTCCTCCTTCACACACTGGACACCGACGTTCATGATCTCCCGTGCGGTGGTCATGTCGAACCTCCTAGCCCGTCACAACCCCAGAATGCGCCCCGACCGCGCCACCGGCACCTCGACAACACGGCCCAACGGGTTGAGCCGCCCTCGGCCGAGCCGATCCGGGAGCCACGCGTCGACGGTGAGCCACCGCCGTCCTGCCCAACTAGCTGAAACGGCACCGGACCCCGAGGCACGCCCGCTCGGCAAGGGAACACCTCCCCGCCGGGTCACTGTGCCGGGCCGAGGTGTGGAACACGGTCTTCCACGCTGGGCTCTGCCACGTGCGGCGGGCGTCGCTCGTTCCGGTGAAGACGCGGCGCGTGAGGCTGACTCCGGCGGCGGCACGCCCAGTCGGCCGGGCAGGCTGGTGGTCGCCGCGAGTCAGCGGCGTCTTGTTCCAGCGGGACGTGGAGGTTGTCATGGCCGAAGAAGAGTTCGTCGGCATCGTGCCCACCGGGGATCAGACCGCCGAGGACATCGCAGCCGTGGTCGCCCAGGCCGCCGCTGAGGAAGGGCTTGACCAGGAGGTCGTGATCGGGCACCGGGGCGATGAGGACGTCGTCCTCGTCCCGCGATCCCTGGCGATGAGCCTGGATTCGTTCCCGCCGAAGAACGCCGGGTACGCCACGCCGGGTCTGGTCGAACTAGTCGACACGGACAACCCGGCCGGTAGTCCGCTGGTGGTCATCGAGGGGTGGCAGCCCACGGTCGATCACCGGAAGTGACGGCCATCCGGCAAGGCGTTATCGCGCCCCCCCAGCAATGTCCACTGTGGTCAGTCGCGTCCGGCGTGACGCAGGGGCGGCGGCCAACAGTCCACAATGGCCTGTGTGCGGAAGGCGATGGCCACCCGGACGAGTGGTGTTCGGTGGACACTCCCCGCGCGGTTCGTCCTTTCCGGCACCCGCCGATGATCATTCCGCCCTGGACGCCGAGTGCGGAAGGGGCACACGTGGAGCACGAGTACGTGGTGATCGGGGCGGGGTTCGCCGGGCTGCACTGCGCCCGACTGCTGGCCGAGGCGGGGTCGCAGGTCACGGTCCTGGAGCAGCGCCCGACGGTGATGGCGGGGGCGAGCAGGAGCAACTTCGCCCGGATCCACCACGGCTGGCACTTCCCCGGCTCTCCGGCCACCGCGCGGGAGTGCGTGGACTCCGCGTTCAGCTTCCTGGCCGACTACGGCGACCTGCTGCTGCCGGGCCCGCGCGGCTGGTGCGCCCTCGTGACGGACTCGATGACAGGTGAGGACCGCTGGTTCGCCGACGCCGAGCGGCTACACGAGCACTACACAGCCGCGGTTTCGTCGGCTCCCGCCGGATTCGGCCCGCCCGAGGAGTTCTTCGCGCCGCTGCCGCGCTCCCGCTGGCAGCAGTACCTGGACCCGCGGCGGATCGTGGCTGCGGCGTCCACGCTGGAACCGTTCGTAGATCTCCGGGCGCTGGCGCAGCGGGTGACCGCACGCGCCACGGGGCACCGACGCGTCCGTGTGCTCACCGGCCAACACGTGGAATCCGCAACGCCCACCGGTGACGGCTACGAGCTGCGCGTGACCGGGTACGACGGCCGCGCCAGAGTGGTGCGCACCCGGCACGTGCTCAACGCCTCGTGGCTGTCCAGGCACCGGCTGGACTCGATGATCGCCCCGCAGCCACCTGTGACCTACCGGCTCAAGAGCTGGCTGCGCATCGAGCTCCCCCCGAACCTCCGAGCCCTGCCGTCGCTGCTGCTGGTCCACGGCCCGTACTGCACGTTCACCAATCTCGGCGACGGCACCGGACTGCTCGACCACGCCCCCGTCTCGAACCAGCCCGCAGTCCGCGGCGCGGTTCCCCGTTCGTGGCAGCGGGCGCTCGACGACGATCTCCCCGCCCAGGAAGAACACCGCCGGCGCGCCGGGATCCTGGCCGGCGCCGCCGCGTTCGTCCCCGACCTCGCCACCGCCCGACCGCCGGCCGTGCACTCCGGTGCGCTCTACCACCCCGGCGAGACCCACGACGACACCGACCCGCGTTCGGCCATCCACCACCGCCAGGGCACCGGACTGACGACCATCGCCCCAGGCTGGATATCGCTGGACAGCGGGAAACTGTCCTGGATCCCCCACCACGCCCGCCACGTCCTGGCCGCGACCCGCGCCGACGCCCGCCACCTCTCGCCGAGCGGCTGAACAGAGGTGACCGCCTCCAGCGGGAGGGACGCGCCTCTGTCGTTCGCGCCACCACGCGCTGGACCGCTGGTGTCAGCGTGTGGTCAGCGCGCCACCGCCAAGTGCCCGTTCCGCCGAAGACTCAGGTCTGCGCCACCAGCAGATCCACCACATCCGCCAACGACCCCCGCCGCAGGTAGGCCCGCCGCTGCCGCGCCGCCCCACCCCCGTCCACCAGCAACCGCCCAACCCCCTCGTCCACCAAAGCGTCATCCCCGCAGGCCAGCAACGCCGGCCGCACCCACTCCACCAACCCCCGCACCAACTCCGCCGCCGGCACCAACCGCCCCGAATGCGGCTCGACCCCCGCCCCCTCCAACCCATCCCGCGCCGCACGCCACAAAGCCGCACGCAAAGCCAGATCCGGCACCGGAAACGCCGGCGGCGACCCCAAAGCCGTAGCCGCCACCGCCCGCACCAACGCCGCGATCACCACCGCCTCGTCCACCGTCGCCGCCACATCACAAACCCGCAGCTCCACAGTCGGATGCGCAGCGGACAGCCGGACGTCCCAATAGATCATCCCGTTGTCCATCGCCGCCCCCGACATCCGCAGCACCCGCGTCCCCAGGTGGTAGTCCTCGGCCGACGCGAACCACGGCGGCGCGCCCGCCGACGGCCACTGGCTCCACAACAGGTACCGCCAACTCGCGTACCCGGTGTCCCGCCCCTCCGAGAACGGCGAGTTCGCACTCATCGCCAACAACACCGGCAGCCACAGCCGCAGGTGGTTGGAGATCAACACCCCCGTCTCGTCATCCGGGATCCCGATGTGCACGTGGCACCCGCAGATCGTCAGCCCGTCGACCAGCGACCCGTACTGCCGCGAAATCTCCCGATACCGCTCCCGATCCGACAACGGCGGCGGCCGACGCCCGCCGAGCACCGGCGTCCCGCTCGCCACGATCCGCGCGTTGTGCTTCCACGCCAGCCCACCCAGCGCGCTCCGGGCCAGCACCAGCTGTTCCCGCACCTCGCCCATGGTCCGACACACCGCGGTCGCGCTCTCCACCTGGAACCGGGTCATCTCCGCCTGGAGGTCCAAGGTCCCGTCCGCGTCGCCCAGCACCGCGCCCGCCACCGGCACCAACGTCCCGGTCACCGTGTCTACCAGCAGGAACTCTTCCTCAACCCCTATCGACAACCCGGTGTCGAACTCCATTCGCGGACGCGGCAGCGCGCTGACTTCGACTTCGCTCACCAGGGGCCTCCCTGCGGTGGGTAGTCACCCTGATGCTATGAGTGATCCTCGGAGGTGCACAGGCATCGATGCGGTGAACTTGCCGGTCCGCCTAGCTGACCGCCAAATGGGCACCGCCACGCAGCACGTCGACATGGTCGCTACCCGGCCTGCCCAGCACCCAACTGTTGCCGCGCAACGACTTCGCGTGCTCCTTCAACGGCGCGAGCAGCCGGGACACCTCCCGGTACGACCCCACCGAACCCGCCGCACACACCAGCGTGGCCAGCGACAGAGTCACCGCGCGCCCCTCGGCGTCGAACGGCTTGTCCAGCACACCACCGGCGAACGGCACGATCTCGTTCAACCCCGCGACGACTAAAAAGTCGTCACCTCCGACGTGCCCCACCTGGATCCCCGGGAACGCCGCCGCACCTTCCGACAGCGTACGCCCCAACGCCCGGATCAGGTCGTCTCCGGCCGCGAACCCCACCGAGTCGTTCACCCGCTTGAACGCGTCCACGTCCAGCCACCCCACGGCGAAGATCTCGCCGTTGAGGATCCGCCGGTCCACCTCGCGCGCGATCGAGTCGCTGCCCGGCAGCCGGGTCAGCGGACTCAGCGCCGCCGCCTGTTCCACCTTCAACTCCGCGATTCCGCGCACCACGTCGGCCACCCGCACCACGCCGATGCACTTGTCCTCGACGTCCACGACCACCAGGTCGTCGTTCGTGCGCTCCCGGTTGGTGTGCGCGACGACGTCCAACATCTCCAACGCGGTGGACTCCGCACCGATCACCCGCGGCTTGTCCGCCAGCCGCGCGGCCTCCCGCTTGGCGTGCAGGGCGTGCCCGAACGGCCCCGTCACCGCCAGCAGGAACCGGTTGCGGTCCACGGTCCACGCGGGCCGGCCCTCGTCGTCCACCAGCACCACACCGCTCACCGTCGGCTGGGTGGCCAGCACGTCCCGCACGTCCTCCGACGTCGCCGACTCCGGCAGCGTCGTCGCCGGGTGCAGGAAGTCGGTGACCTTCGGCCCCGACTTGCGGCGCAGCGGCTTGGTCATCGTCTTGCCCGCCGCCTCCGGGTCGCTGACCTCGCTCAACACCGTCGAGATCGTCGCGTTCACCATCGGCCGACGCTGCGCAGCCGCGAGCAGGTTGCCCTGGGCGACCCGCACACCGAGCCGGCGCAGCGACGCGAGCTGCGCCTCGGTCTCCACACCCTCCGCGACGACCTGCGAACCGGTCGCCTCGCACAGGTGCTGCAACGCCTGGACCAGCGAGTACCGCGCGTGGTCGGCGACCAGTTCCTGCACCACCTCGCGGTCCAGCTTCACCACATCGGGCTGCACCTCGGCGAGCAGGGACAGCGGGACGTCGCCCTCGCCGACCCCGTCCAGGCCGATCTTGAACCCGTCCTGGCGCAACCGGTCCAGGCCTTTGACCAGCCGGTGGCGCGGGGCGCGCGAGTACGGCGTGCCCACCTCCACCACCAGATGCGACGGCGGCCGGCCGGTGTCGCGCAGCGCCGCGTACAGCGGGGCCATCTGCTCCGGCTTGTCCGCGATCGTCATCGCGAGCAGGTTCACGTGGAGGGGGAGGGTGAAGTCGTGATCGGCCGCGCTACGGATCGCACGGCAGGCGAGAGCCACATCGGTGTTCGCCAGATACCCCGCACGGAATGCCATGCGGAGTAAATCCTGCACGCTGCCGTCGTGTGGCCGAGCCAGTGCCTCGACCGCGACGACCCCTCCGGTGTTGAGGTTGAACAGCGGCTGGAAGGCGAAGCGGACGTCATCCAGCAAAGCGGGCACGGACCCGATCCTGCCCGGTCGATCTTGATAAGCCCAGAGGGTTAACCAGGTGTTCTCGTATCTGTGGCCGGTTGCATGGAAAATGCCAAACGTCCGCGCAGCCGCCACCCCGCGGCCCGGAACAAAGCGGACATCACGTCGACCGTGCCCCGCAGGTCGGACCGCCCGTCCAGGTAGTTTCGTTGCTGATTATCCGGCAAATGGAAAAACAGGTCGAAAAATTCCGGAACCTGATCGGGCTGCATCGCGAGCAGTGCTCGCAGCCCGTGTGAACGCAACACGTGCACCGCCCGCGCCCGCATCGGCCACACCACCCGCTCCACCGGCGTCCCCTCGGCGATCGCCCGCGCCACCTCCGGCGCGAGCCGCAACGCGGCGGCCACGCTGTACCCGGTCGCCGGGTGCACCAGCCCCGCCGCCGCGCCGAACCCCGCCCGATCCGGCCGCCCGTCCAACGGAATCCGCACCCGCTCCTCCTCTTTCGGAAGCGGAATCCCTTGTGCCGCAAGGCGTGCACGCAACCTCAAGCGCAACTCCGCCAACGGCATCCCCGGCCGGCGCGCCAACGACGTCTCCTCCAACAGCACCAGGTCGTCCGACACCGGCACCGCGTACAGGAACGTCGGGTCCGGCATCGCCGCATCCGGTGGCCTGCGCCAGTCCATCACCAGCGCCTCGTCGTCCCCGACGAACGGCACGGCCACGTCCTTCGGCACCACCAAACCCACCGCGTGCTGCGCCGCCCCACCCTTACGCGAACCCGCCGCGTTCACCACCACCCCGGCCGCCAACGTGCGCCCATCACCCAACACCACGTGCCGGGGACCACGCTCGACTACGGTCGCCTTAAGCACCCGTACGTCATCCGGCAACCGCCGCAACCGCTCGTTGTCCAACACGGCGTAACCGCGCCCTATCCGATGTTCGTGCACTGCGAACACCCGCGCCTTGGACGTCGACACCGCGACCGGCGCGCCCACGGGCAACTCGTCCATCCACGCCGCATAGGTCGCACGCCACGGCCGTTCCGGATGCGGGTCCACCAACACGGTGTCGAGCCCGTGTGCCGAACACGCCGACGCCAGCGCGCGCCCCGCCGGGCCCGCACCCACGACCAACACGTCCACTAGCGCGGGTCCGGCCGCGTCGGCGGCAACGCGTTGCCCAACAACAACGGCTGATACGCCGCCACCACGTCCGACAGTTGCGCACACGTCCGTTCGATCGCCTTACGCGCCTCGTTGCGCTCGGCGATCACCGCGCTCAACACCAACGTCGTCAACGCGACCGTCCCGTTGAACGCCTGCAACGTCACCATCCGGTGCAACAGGTCCAGGTTCGCGAACGGCCCTATCCCCAGTGCGGCACCCCGTGCCGCGAACACGGCCGCTATGAGCGCACACGGGGCCGAGCCCAGGTGCTGGAACCGCAGCGCGCCCCAGATGGCGAACGGGAACACCAGGTACAGCAGCCGAACCGGACTCGCCGCCGCGATCACCATCACACCGGAAGTGCAGACCAACAGCGCCACGGCCTCCGCAACCCGCGCCGGCCGCACCGGGAACCGCAGTTTGCGCAACGCCAACACCAACGGCACCAGGATCAGCACGCCCATCGCGTCGCCCGTCCACCACACCGACCAGGTCGACCAGAAGTCCGCGCCGCCGATCTCACCGGCCAGCACCAGCGCGCCCGTCCCGACCGAGGCGCTCACCGCCATCCCGGCGAACGCGCCCAGGAACACCAGGGCAAGCGCGTCCCGCGTCCGGTCCAGCTCCATCCGGAACCCGCTGTGCCGGAGCAGCACGAACGCCACCACCGGGCCGAGCGTGTTGCCGACGCTGATCAGGAACGCCGAACTGCCGTCGCCCAGCGTCGCGTTCACGACGAACGCCGCGATCGCGATGCCCGGCCACATCCGCACGCCGCCGACCATGAGCGCGAGCAGCGCGATACCGGTCGGCGGCCAGAAGGGCGTGACCTGGTCGTTGACCAATGCCTGGAGCAGGCCCAGGCGGGCGCCCGCGTAGTAACAGGCGGCGACCACGACGAGGTGGATGCCGTACCTGCCCCACGGGCGGAGTCGAGGGGAGAGCAGCACCCGCACAGCATCCCCCGTCCGGGCCCCGGACACCACGTCTAGCTGCGGAGATGTCGAAACCGACCCCCCGATTTCACTATCGGACGACCCTCGTGTAAGTTTCTCTCTGCCAGCGCGGAACGGGCCGGGAAAACCGGAACGGAGCGCGGCGGGAAAACTGAAGTGAGTTCGGCGCGGAGCCGAGAAGCCGAAACGGCCGATTTGACACCGCGAAAACGAACGAGCTAAGCTTC
>CBHFOL010000197.1:0-14538 GCA_965995405.1 uncultured Saccharothrix sp. | reverse complement strand
AGACGTCGGGGCACAGCAGCAATTTCAAATTTACGCGAGCATCGCGGACGGGTCACCGCCCGCGGAGTTGATGTAGAGGTTGATCTCGCTTTCCGGGTTGTCCGCTTCCAGGTGCAGCAGCTGGGCGATCAGCGCGTTGGCCACGCCGGAGTCGATCGCGGTGCCGAGGTAGACGATCCGCTCGGACAGCAGGTGCGAGTAGACGTCCATGATCCGCTCGCCGCCCAGGCCCCGCGTGATCACGTTGGGAATGGTGTAGGTGCTCATGCGAGGACTCCCGTCGTCTTGCCGAGCCCCAGCTCGTGTCTGCGCACGGGCACCACTTGGCCGAGTTCCTCGACGACGTGGTCGATGAAGCCGTACTCGCGCGCCTGTTCGGTGGTGAACCAGCGGTCGTGCAGGGAGTCGGCGAAGATCCGGTCGACCGGCTGACCGGTGTCCTCCGCGATGATCCCGAGCACGGTGTCACGGGTGTGGCGCAGGTCGTCCGCCTGCACCTGCACCTCCACCGCCGAGCCACCGATCCCCGCCGAGCCCTGGTGCATCAGGATGCGGGCGTGGCGGAGGGCGAAGCGCTTGCCCGGTGTGCCCGCGGACAGCAGGAACTGCCCCGCACTGCACGCCAGCCCGAGCGCCAGCGTGGCCACGTCGCACGGCACGAGCCGCATCACGTCGCGGATGGCCAGCATCGCGGGGACCGAGCCGCCCGGCGAGTGGATCCACAACGCGATGTCCTTGCCGGGATCCTCGGCGGCGAGGGAAAGCAGTTGGGTGGCGAGTACCGTCCCGTTGTCGTCGTCGAGCGGGCCGTCGAGGACCAGCACCCGTTGGCTGAGGAACCGTTCTCGGAGCCGGTGGTCGAACAGCGGCTGCCTCTCGTTGTCGGTCATGCTCCGACAATGCCGACGCCCCGGCGCTGTTCGCCGGTCCCGCTGCTGTGAGCAGATCAGCCCTCGGCAGGCCGGGGCCAGGTCAGGCGCACCTGCCTGACCTGGCCCCGGATCCACTCGGCGACGAGCCTGATCCGGATCGGACGGATCAGGGGGCAACCCGGTCGAAGCGGAGCGAGGTGAAGCCGTTGCCGTCGGAGTAGATCTGCGCGACGCTCGCCGTCCCGACCGCATCGATCCGCCGGGCTTGCAGCCGGATGGTCGTCGGTCCGGCCACGTGGACCAGCTCGCTGATCGGCGCGGTCTGGTTGCCGCCGGCCGCGGCGTCACCCGGGTTGAGGTCGATGATCTGGTGGACGAGCCGTTCGCTCTCCGGCACGGCCGAGTTGGTCGTGACGTTCCACAGCCGGGCGGTGATGTACGTGTTGACGGAGGGCGTGCCGGACAGGCGTCCGCGGACGTCCGCGTCGAGTTCGTACGTGCCGGAGAAGGGAAGGTCGACCGTCAGCGGGGTGTCCGTCCAGACAGCGGGCGGCAGGTCGACTTGCGCGTGCAGGTGGGCGACCGCCTGGTCCGCCTGGATGGCGGGCTGGGCCACACCGACGCCGCTCTGGGTGACCACCACGGTGGCGGCAAGTGCCACAACGGCGGCACCGACGACGGCAAAGGACGTCCGAATACGCTTCATCGTGTTCATTCCTTCGAGGATCGCACCGGGAAATGGGCGGATCGGAACTCCGGGAACACGAGGAAGCACCCGGACTTCCGCTCTGATCTCGGCGAGGCGATGCCGTGTTCTTCGCCGATTCGGCGGAACAGTGTCGGCAACGACCGGGAGCGTCGTTCGGCAGGCACGGTCGAAGTGTGCGCAGGACTCGACCGCGGCAGCCGACCGCCGCCGCCGCAAGGGCATTCAGCTTGAAAGGGCGAATTGACCTTCGGATGGCTACCGGTAGCACCATCCCGCCGTACGATCCTCACCGTAGAGCCGAAAGGCCCTTGCTGCGATAGACCAACAGGATGAAGCTCCGAAGGCGCACATTTGCGGTCCCATCCGATTCCATACGCACCACCGGTCGCACCGGAATACACCGTGGGCTGGAATCAATCCCGAACTCCTGCGCGGTCTTTCGCGCTCCCCCGAAAGCCGGGTTCAGGCGACCGCATCGGGCATCCACGTGGCGGCATTGGTGGAACGCCGTCAGCGCACGGCTTCGTCCGGCTCGACGACGGTCGGGCGGGCGTCGGGGTTTTCGGACAGCCAGGGGAGTTCGGCGGTGTGGCGTTCGACTATCGGTCGGTAGAAGTGGTGGTGGCAGCGGTGGAAGGCGTCGACCTCGTCGGAGGTCACGTTGGTCGTGCGCCAGCGCAGGACGCGGTGGCTGTCGATGGTGTGGTCGTCCAGGGCGACCACCGTCACGCCTTCCGCCGGGATCCACGTCGGGGCCACCAGCGCCACGGCCAGGCCCGCCGCCACGAAGCCCGCCATGCTGGTGACCTCCAGTTCGCGGTAGCGGAACAGGGGCGTGAAGCCCGCCGCCTCGCACGCCGCGCGCAGCACCGCCGCGCCGCCGTCGTCACCACCCTGGGGCGGGATCCAGGACTCGCCGGACAGGTCGGCCAGGCTGACGCGGGACTCGGCGGCCAACGGGTGGGTGGACGGCAACGCGATGCCGCATGGCTCCACGGCTATGACCCGTTCCGCCACGCCGGGTGGGCAGGACGGTGCGTGGTGGTCGGTCGCACGGCCCATCAGGACGATGTCCACCTGGTCGTTCGCCAGCAGCTTGGTGAGCACGGCACCCGAGTGGTCGAGGCTGGTCGTCACCTCGCGGTGCGGCAGCTCGGTTTCCAGGAGTTTCAGCAGCGCGCCCAGCAACACGGTCGGGAAACAGCCCAGGCGGATGTCGTCCCGCACCACATTGTTGCGGGCCGTGGCCAGCAGGTCGTCCATCTCGGCGATCATGCTCCGGGCCCGGGCCAGGACGTGCCTGCCCAGCGCGGTGGGCTGGATGCCGTCCCGGCTCCGGCCGAACAACCGGCCGCCGAACGCCTGCTCGATTCGATCCAGTTGGGCGCTCAGCGTCGGCTGGGAAACACCCAGCTTGGCGGCGGCCCGGGTGATGCTGCCGGCCTCCGCCAGTTCGCTGAGCACCCGCAGGTGGCGCAGTTCGACCTGCATAGCCCGGAGGCTATGCCCGGTTGCGTGGTGACTTCAACGGTCCGCCGGCCTCAGTCTCAACGCCAAGCGCGACAACCGTGAACACCGTCCGACGGCTGCGGGACTCCCTGAGGTTTGCCGCTTCCCGCTTCGCCGGACGGTGTGCGAGGCGTGCGCCGGCCACGGTCGGCGCATCCGGTGTCGCGCCCGCCGCGCGAGATCCCCCTGCCGCGGCTTCGCCCTGCACCGATGGAGGCATCGACAGTGAAACGCAGAAGAATCGGCTGGATCGGCGTGGTGACCGCACTGGTCGCCGCGCTCGCGGTCGGCTCCGTGCCGCCGACCGCGACCACCTCGTCCGGCCAAGGTCAACCGAGCCCGGTCGCGGACCCGCAGGCGGCGGCCGTCGCCTCGGCCGAACGGCTGGTCGCCGGACAGGTCGCCGAGTTGCACCCGAGCGCGCACGACGAGTTCGTCCGCGCCCAGGTCGTCGGCACGCCCGAAGGAATCCAGTACGTCGCCTACGAACGCACCCACCGGGGTCTGCGGCGACTTCGTGGTCGCGACCGACGCGGAAGGCAACGTGCGCACCGTTTCGGTGGCGCAGAACCAGACCATCGACGTCGACACCACCCCTCAGGTCGACAAGACGGCTGCCGCTGCGACCGCCCGTGAGGCGCTCACCGAGCCCGCCGAACAGCAGGAGCCACGGCTGGTGGTGCACGCCCTGTCCGCACCCCGGCTCGCCTGGGAGACCCTGGTCTCCGGTCGGGACCACGACAACCGCAGCGCCAAGAAGGTCTACGTCGACGCGCACACGGGTGCCCGGTTCGACGAGCAGGAGACGATCTTCGCGGGCTCCGGCACCGGAATCTGGAGCGGCGGCGGGCTGACTATCGGCACCACCCAGTCCGGCAGCAGCTACACCATGCGCGACCCGGCGCGGCCGGGTATCTCGTGTGCCGACTACAACACCGGACAGGTGTACACCGACGCGGACAACACCTGGGGCAGCACGTCCAAGACGGACAAGGTCGCGGGCTGCGTGGACGTCATGTACACCGCCGCCGGCCAGTGGGACGTCCTGAAGAGCCTCGGCCGCACCGGCCTGAACAACAGCGGCCAGTGGGCGCCCGCCAAGGTGGGCCTGGACGACCGGAACGCGTTCTGGCAGAACAACGAGGCCGCGTTCGGCTACAACAACGCCCGCCAGTGGATCACCGGGATCGACGTGGTGGCACACGAGTTCGGCCACGGCCTCGACCAGTACACCCCCGGCGGCATCTCCGGCGGCGGCACGGCCGAGTTCGTCGGCGACGTGTGGGGCGCGACCGTCGAGCACTACCTGAACAACGCGACCGACACCCCCGACTACACCGTCGGCGAGATGGTCAACCTGGTCGGCCAAGGCCCGATCCGCAACATGTACGACCCGTCGAAGGTCAGCGGTGACCCGAACTGCTACTCCAGCTCCGTTCCGGGCATGGAGGTGCACAAGGCGGCCGGTCCCGGCAACCACTGGTTCTACCTGCTCGCCGAGGGCTCCAACCCGGGCGGCGGCAAGCCGGCCAGCCCCACCTGCAACGGCTCCACGCTGACCGGCATCGGCATCACGAACGCGGCCAAGATCTTCTACAACGCGATGATGCTGAAGACGTCCGGCATGGGCTACGGCAGGTACCGCACGCTGACCCTGACCGCCGCGAAGAACCTGGACAGCTCGTGCGGCTGGTACACCAAGGTCAAGCAGGCGTGGGACGCGGTGAGCCTGGGCGCGCAGTCCGGTGAGCCGTCGTGCCAGCCGACCGGAAGCGACTTCTCGCTGTCGCTGTCCGCCAACGCCGGCTCCGTGAAGCCCGGTGAGTCCGTGCAGGCGACCGTCAACACGACGATCACCAGTGGCAGCGCGCAGAACGTGAGCCTGTCGGCGTCGTTCTCGCCCGCCAACGCGGGTCTGTCGGCGAGCTTCAACCCGGCGCAGATCCAGTCCGGCAACACCTCCGCCGTCACCATCGCGGCGAACAGCTCCGTCCCGGCGGGCAACTACACCGTCACGGTGACCGGCGCGGGCAGCGTGACCCGCACCGCCACGTACGCGCTGACCGTCTCCACCGGTCCCGGCAACCCCGGCACCGCGCCGGACATCAGCGTGGACAACGTGAAGGCGCACCTCCAGCAGTTCCAGACGTTCGCGACCAACAACGGCGGCAACCGCCGCTCGACCGGCCCCGGCTACACCGCCTCGGTGTCGTACGTGGAGCAGAAGCTGCGCGACGCCGGGTTCACGGTGAGCCGGCAGAACTGCACCAGCGGCTGCACCAGCGGTTCCGGGCCGAACCTGATCGCGGACTGGCCGGGTGGGAGCCCGGACACCGTCTACATGTTCGGCGCGCACCTGGACGGCGTCGCGGCCGGGCCCGGCATCAACGACAACGGCACCGGCTCGGCCGCGCTGCTGGAGGTCGCGCTGAAGCTGGCGCAGACCAAGCCGACGATGCTGAACCACCTGCGGTTCGGCTGGTGGACCGACGAGGAGCAGGGCCTCAACGGCTCCAAGTTCTACGTCAACCAGCTGCCGTCCGCCGAACGGTCGAAGATCAAGGGGTACTTCAACTTCGACATGGTCGGCTCGCCCAACCCGGGCTACTTCATCGACAACCTGACCACCCCGCTGTCGGCGAACCTGAAGGGCTTCTTCGACTCGATCAGCGTGGTGCCGGACGAGATGGGCGAGTGCTGCTCGGACGACGGGCCGTTCCGCGACGCGGGAATCCCGACGACGTTCCTGTCCACCGGCGCGTCGGCGACCAAGACCAGCGCGCAGGCCGCGAAGTGGGGCGGCACGGCGGGTCAGGCGTTCGACTCGTGCTACCACCGGGCGTGCGACAGCTACCCGTCCAACGTGAACACCACCGCGCTGGACCGCGCGGCGGACGCGATCGCCTGGGCGGCGTGGAAGGTCGCGGTCGGCACGGACCCGACGCCGGCCGACGACTTCTCCATCGCGTCGAACCCGTCGAGCGGCAGTGTCCTGCCCGGCGGTTCGGCCACGGCGACCGTGAACACGGCGGTGATCAAGGGCGCGACCCAGCCGGTGGTGCTGACCGCGAGCGTGTCGCCGGGCGGGCCCGCCGTCACGTTCGACCCGTCCACGGTCGACGCGGGCGAGAGCTCGAACCTGACGGTGGCGACCGCGGCGGGCACGCCGGCCGGGACGTACACGGTGACCATCACCGGAACCGGCAAGCGCGTCACGCACACCACCACGTTCACGCTCACCGTGCAGGGCACCGGCACCGACGACTTCTCGGTGGCGGTCAACCCGAATACCGGGACGGTCCAGGCGGGCGGTTCCGCGACGGCCACCGTGAACACCGCGGTGACCAGCGGCGCAACCCAGCCGGTCACGTTCACCGCGAGCGTGTCGCCGGCCGGGCCGACGGTCACGTTCGACCCGCCGACGGTCGACGCGGGTGAGACGGTGGACCTGACCGTGGCCACCACGGCGGACACACCGGCCGGGACGTACACGGTGACCATCACCGGAACCGGCAAGCGTGCCACCCACACCACGACCTTCACGCTGACCGTGGAGCGCACGGGTGGTGGGCGGACGTTCACCAACGACAGCGACTTCGGGATCTGGGACTACCAGCGGACCGTCAGCACGGTGACGTCCAACGCGTCCGGGCCGGCGGCGACCACGGTCACGCTGACCATCAACGTCCAGCACACCTGCGCGGAGGACCTCGGCATCTCGCTGATCGGCCCGAACGGGTTGCAGTACGGGGTGAAGCGGTCCGGCGGGTACGTGTGCACGCCGTGGAACGGTCCGATGACGTTCACCGTGCCGGGCGTCAGCTCGGCGGCGGCCGGAACCTGGCAACTGTGGATCTACGACTACGGCCCGGGTGACATCGGAATCCTCGACAGCTGGAGTGTCACCGTCTGATCGTGCGACCGTACAGGTCCGGTCCGGCCTCTACCGAGGTCGGACCGGACACCCGCCGCCGCCCCGAAGGAAACGACCTTTCCAAGGAGGTGCGCCTTGTCCATCCGGTCCCTGCTGTTGCCGATGGCGGTTGAACTTGCAGTTTTCACCCCCGTTCCGACCGGCACCCCTGCGCAGGCGGAACAACCCGACAGCACGCAACACGTGACGAAGGTGGGAGAGGAGAAGACCAGCGGCGCGACCCTGCGGTACGCGCCCACCGGCCGTTCCTGGCAGGTGGTCCTCACCGAGCCCGGGTCCAGCTACGTCAAGGTCCACTTCGCGTCGCTCAAACTGGCACCCGGCGACCGGGTGACGGTGGCCGACCCGACCGGACGTGAAGTCCACACCTACCACGGCAACCCCACCACCGCGTCGTTCCCCGGCGACTCGGCGTTCACCGTGCACGGCAAGGCCGGATTCGCGGCCATGTCGGTCGACGGCGACACCGCGGTCGTGACCCTGCACGCCGCGAAGGAGCGTCGGAACGCGGAGAGCCTGACCCGGCAAGGGTTCGGGGTCCGCATCGACACGTACTACCGGGGTTACAGCCGGCCCGAGCTGGCCGCGGCCAACCCGGGCACGCTGAGCGTCTGCGGCACGGACGCCCGCAAGGACGTGGTCTGCTACCAGACCAATCACCCCACCGAGTACGCCCGGTCCGGCGCGGTCGCGCGCCAGCTGCTCAACGGGCTCGGGCACTGCACCGCGTGGCGGGTGGGCAACACCAACCGGATGCTGACCAACTTCCACTGCATGGAGAGCGCGGCCGACCTGCGGGCCAGCGAGTTCCAGTTCGACTACCAGTGCAGCACATGCGGTGGGAACAACCCCAAGCCGGGCACCAAGGTCAGCGGTCAGGACCTGATCAAGTCCAGCTCGTTGCAGAACCTGGACTACGCCCTGTTCTCGGTGAACAACTTCGACTCGATCAAGTCGTTCGGCACGCTGTACCTGGACGTCCGCGAGCCGAAGGCGGGCGAGCGGATCTACATCCCGGGACACGGTGACACCAAGCCGAAGCGGCTGTCCCTGTACGAGGAGAGCGACGGCGGCGCGTACTGCAAGATCGACGTCGTCTCGTCGGGCGTCAACACCGGCTACAAGTGCGACAGCTCGGGCGGCAACTCCGGTTCGCCGGTGCTGGCCGCGTCCTCGCACAAGGTGATCGCCCTGCACCACCTCGGCGGGTGCCCCAACTGGGGAACCCGGATCTCGTTGGTGCACAAGGAGATCTCCAGCCTGATCGACAACGACGACGGCGGTCCCGGCCCGGGTCCGGGCAAGCGGTTCGAGAACACCGCCGACTTCCCGGTGAACGACCTGGCCACCGTCGAGTCGCCGATCACCGTGGCCGAGCTGGCGGGCAACGCGCCGGCGACGCTCAAGGTCGAGGTGGACATCAAGCACACCTACCGGGGCGATGTGCGCCTCCACCTGGTCGGCCCGAACGGCACGGCGTACCTGCTGAAGGAGACGTCGAACGACTCGGGCGACGACATCGTGGCGACGTACACGGTCGACGCGTCGGCCCAGCTCGCGAACGGCACGTGGAAGCTGCGCGTGTACGACGCCTACCAGTCCGACACGGGCACGCTGACCTCGTGGGCGTTGCAGTTCTGACGCCGTGGCACCCGGCACCGCCCCGGTCCTCCCGGGGCGGTGGCGGGTGCCGGCGGGGGGGGGGTCGGGCCTGGTCACGCCGGGGTCCCGGCGATACCCCGTGGTCACCTTCCTGCTGTTGGGACGAATTTCACTCACTTTTCGGACAGACGTACGGGTGCGCCCGTTCAGGCGTGTGGCTGGGCCGAACGGGTGAAACCGGTGGCGACGGAACGCGAGCCTGCCGGGTCGCGGTGCCCCCGTGCGCATTCGTGCGCTCGGCCATCCGTGCGTCCGCAGTCGTGCGAGCGGCGTGATTCGGGTGTAATGGCCTCTTCCGGGTCGTTCTCCGCGTTGTGGACCGCACGAGGGAAGGCACGCACCATGGCAGGTGTACCCCCCGCGTTCGCCAGCGGTGAGCCGCTGACGTGGGTGGACCTGGAGTCGATGCCCGATGACGGCCGGCGCTACGAACTCGTGGACGGGGTGCTCCTGGTGAGCCCCTCACCCCGCCCCGTGCACCAGCGCGCCGTCGCCCGGCTGGTCATCGCGCTCACCGCCGTGTGCCCGCCCGACTGGGAAGTGCTGCCCGCGCCGGTCGACGTGGTGCTCGCCGACGACACCGTCTTCATCCCGGACGTGGTGGTCGGCGACCGCGAGGCGTTCACCACCAAGGCGCTGGTCGGTCCCCCGGTGCTCGCGGTCGAGGTGCACTCGCCGCGTACCCGGCTGCTGGACCTGGAGCTGAAACGGATCAAGCTGGAGGAGGCGGGCTGCCCGCACTACTGGCTGGTCGACCCCGACCTGCCGTCGCTGCGCTGCCTGAGCCTGCGCGACGGCCGGTACGAAGAGGTCGCGGTGTCCGAGGGGGACGACGTGATCGAACTGGTCGAGCCGTTCGCGGTACGCCTGAGCGCGCTCGGGCTGGTCAGCGACACCCCGTCCCAGGACTACCCGGCCTAGGATGTAGACCCGCACCTGCGTTCCGGGGAGGGTCGAGTTGTCCGTCCGCGCCACCTGGTCCGGTCTCCGCACGCTGCACAACCGGATCAACGCCAGCCTGGAACGGGCACTTCAGCGACGGTTCCACTTCGGGATGTCGGAGTTCACCGCGCTGGGCGCGCTGAACGACTCGCCGGACGGCGAGCTGCGGATGCAGGAGCTGACCGACGTGGTGGGCCTCAACCAGAGCTCGGTGAGCCGGCTGGTCGCCCGCCTGGAGCAGTCCGGCCTGACCACCCGCGAGGTCTGCGAGACCGACCGGCGCGGCGTGTACAGCCGCATCACGCCCGCCGGGCGGGACGTCTACCACGACGCGTCCCCGTTCTACGAGGAGACGCTGGCCGCGATCTTCGCCGAGGTGGCCGCCGACCCCGAGCTGGGCCCGCTGCTCACGAAGGTCCGCTCGTAACCCTGGATTGTCGTACCCGACCGCTAGAATTCGAACGTGAGTTCGATGCGGCGAGGGGAGCCTGTCGTGGTCGTGGAACCGATCAGCGTCACCGCGTTGTCGTTCACCGAGTACGTGATGAGCGGCCAGCGCGGACGGATCAACATCGTGTCCGAGCAGCGCGAGGTGTACCTGGGCGTCGACCCGTGGGTGTGCGGGTTCTACAACCCCATGCGGGACGCGATGCGCCGGGCGGCGAACTCGCCCGACCCGGACGGCGAGCTGGACGCGGCGGTGCGTTCGGCGTACCGCAACGGCCAGCCCAGGGCGTTCGAGGAGCTGCGCGAGGGTTTCCTGCCGTGGCTGCGGGCGACCAGGGCGACCGGCGTGCCGGTCCAGGCGACCCGTTGGGCGGCGGGCGAACTGACCTTGCGCGTCCGGCCGCACCTGGGCCTGCGGATGCCGGACGGCTCGACGGCGGCGGTGCTGGTCTACACGAAGGAGCGCGAGATGACCCAGGAGGCGGCGAACGTGGGCCTGCGCATCCTCCAGCAGACCATCACCGACACCCTGCCGGGCGCGACACCGCTCCTCCTCGACGCCCGCCGTGGCCGCGGTTTCAAGATGGCCAAGCGCACCAACCTGGCCAAGCTGGACGCCCTGCTCGCCGCCGAGGCAGCCGGGTACGTCGTGCACTGGCGCATGAGCGCCTGAACGCACGACACGAGGCCCGCGTGCGACCGTGGCCCGAGGGGTGCCACCGCCCCACGCGGGCCGACCGCCCACACCCGCACACCGCCCCGCCAAACACCACCGACTTGCCGAGCGCGCCGCTGTCGCTCAACCCGCGAACCCGGCCGGATCGTGCCGGAACTCGCCGCCCACGACGGTCGCCAACACCCCGATGTCCGCGATCCGCGACACCTCGCACGTCCGGGGATCGTCGTCCAGCACCACGAAATCAGCGAGCTTCCCCACCGCCAGCGACCCGGAGTCCCGTTCCCGCCGACAGGCGTACGCCGCGCCCAGCGTGTACGCGGCCAGCGCCTCCCCCACCGACACGGCCTCCTCCGGCCCCACCGACAACCCGCCCCGCGACCGACGCTCGACCATGAACTGCACGCCCCGCAACGGATTCCCGTCCGCGACCGGCCGGTCCGAACTCCCCGCGACGACCACCCCGCGCTCCAGGAACGACCGCCCCCGGTACAGCCACGGCGCGCGCTCCGCCCCCATGATCGCCGAGTAGTCGTCGCCATAAGCCCACAGGAACGCCGGCTGCACCACGGGCGTCACCCCGAGCGAAGCGATCCGCGCCAACTGGTCCGGCCGCACCAGCCCGCAGTGCTCGATCCGGTGCCGCGCATCCTCCCGCACCACCGCCGACTGCGCCTCCGCCAACGCATCGAGCGCGAAGTCCACCGCCCGATCCCCGATGGCGTGCACCGCCAACTGCCACCCGGCCGCGTGCCCGTCCAGGATCGCCGCCCGCATCACCTCGGGATCGTCCTGCAACTGCCCGACCCCGCCCGACCCCACGTACGGCGACGTCAACGCCGCGGTCCGGGCCATCATCCCGCCGTCGGTCCACAGCTTCAGCGCACCGATCGACAACCACTCGTCGCCGAACCCGGTCCGCACCCCCAACGGCAACGCCCGCCGCACCCCGTCGTCGACATGCGCCCGAACGTCCCGAAGCTCCCCGGCAGAGACCATCAACTGCACCCGAATCGGCAGATCCGCCGCCTGATAAGCCGCAACCTCGACCGGACTGCTGCCGATCAGCCCCTCCCCCACCCCCGCCTCGGCCGCCAGCACCACACCTTCCTTCAGGCACTGCAACGCACCCAGCCGCACATCCGATGCGATGTCCCCCACCGAATACGGCAACATCAACGCCCGAACCGCCGTCTGCGCACCCTCGGCCAGAAACCCCGTCGGCACCCCCGCCGAATCCCGCTCCACATCCCCCAGAACCGAAGCCGGCAGCAACTCCAGCACGTCACTGCTCACCACACACGCGTGCCCGGACAGGTCCTGCACGTAGACCCGCGGCCCCACCACGTCCAGGTCACGCGCCGTCAACGGCCGGTCCAGCGCCCGCCAGTCGTACCCGGCAACCTCCAGCCACACCGACCGCGAAGCACCCCGCAGAACCCCAACCACCTGCGAAACGGTCACGCACCCGGAGACGTCCAACGTCCGCGACGCCCGCCCCGCCCACGCCAGGTGGTTGTGCGCGTCCACGAACCCCGGCAGCACCACCGCGCCGCCCACGTCCACCACCCGCCGCGCGGGCAGGTCGGCCACCTCACCGTCGAACCCGACGATCCGCCCACCCCACACCCCCACCACGGACGCCGTGGGGCGCGCCGCGTCCATGGTCACGAACCGCCCGCCGACGACCTTGAGATCCAGGATCACTCGCGCAGGCTAACCCGCCACGATCTGGGTTAGGGTTGGATAACTTAGGCAACCCTAAACAGAGGAGGGGCTCATGCGGGTCGTCATGTTCGGCTACCAGACCTGGGGCCATCGCACGCTCCAAGCGCTGCTGGACTCCGAACACGAGGTGGTGCTGGTGGTGACCCACCCGAAGAGCGACCACGCCTACGAGCGGATCTGGAGCGACTCGGTCGCGGACCTGGCCGCCGAGCACAACGTGGAAACCCTGATCCGCAACCGCCCCGACGACGAGGAGCTGTTCGAGAAGCTCAAGGACGCCGACCCGGACGTCATCGTCGCCACCAACTGGCGCACCTGGATCCCGCCGCGGATCTTCAACCTCCCCAAGCGCGGCACGCTCAACGTGCACGACTCCCTGCTGCCCGCCTACGCGGGTTTCTCGCCGCTGATCTGGGCGTTGATCAACGACGAGAAGGAGGTCGGCGTCACCGCGCACATGATGGACGACACCCTGGACGCGGGCGACATCGTCCTCCAGCGCGCCGTCCCGGTCGGCCCCCGCGACACGACCGCCGTCCTGTTCCACAAGACCCTGGACCTGTTCGGCCCGATCACCGTCGACGGCCTGGCCGAAATCGCCAAGGGCCGCACCGACTTCCGGAAGCAGGACCGGTCGAAGGCCAGTTTCTTCCACAAGCGGGCCGAGGAAGACCTGCGCATCGACTGGACCTGGCAGGCCGACGAACTCGACCGGCTGATCCGCGCCCAGTGCTCCCCGTACCCGAGCGCTTTCGCGTTCCACAAGGGAAAGCGCCTGGAGATCACCGAAGCCGAGGTCTCCCGGGCCCGCTACGGCGGCACCCCGGGCCGGATCTTCTACCGCGAGGGCGACGGCGTGGCGATCGTGGCCGGCGCGGACGCCCGCCGAGGCCGCAACCACGCCCTGCTGGTCAAGCGCGTCCGCACCGAGGACGGCCGGGAACTGCCCGCCGGCGAGTACTTCACGACCATGGGCGGCTACCTGGCCAGCCGCCCGTGACACCCGACCGGCCCGTTCCACCCCGGTGACCGCATCGTGACGGCGATCGCTGATCATTGGTCCCCATGAGCGGGAAGCGGTCGACGACAACATGGGCAAGCGTGGCGGTACTGATCCTGCTGCTGGTCATCGGCTACTACCTGACCCGCTACCAGGAAGAGAAATCCCCACCGCAGACCCAGCCCACGGGCACCGCCGGCCAACCGGCCCCCACGGCCGCGCTACAGGCCCTCACCATCGCGCCCGAGGGCAAGATGGCCGGCTACAGCCGCGACCGCTTCCCGCACTGGAGCAGCCAGGGCGACAACTGCGACACGCGGGAGACCGTCCTGCAACGCCAGGGCACGGACGTCCGCACCGACAAGGACTGCAAGGCGACCGCCGGCACGTGGACGAGCCCGTACGACGGCGCGACGATCACCGACGCCGGAAAGCTGGACATCGACCACACCGTCCCGCTGGCCGAAGCCTGGCGTTCCGGCGCCGACAAGTGGACCGACGAGCAACGCCAGAAGTTCGCGAACGACCTGGACGGCAGCCAGCTGCTCGCCGTCTCGGCGACCACCAACCGCGCCAAGGGCGACCAGGACCCGGCCAAGTGGAAGCCCGCGGTGGAAACCTACTGGTGCACCTACGCCACCAACTGGATCACCGTGAAGGGCAACTACAAGCTCACCGTCGACCAGCCGGAACACGACGCCCTGGCCGCCATGATCACCACGTGCAAGTAACTCAGGGCCGAAGCGACTGCAACTGGTCCACCAGATCGGTGTGCACCTCGCTGCGCCGAACCCAGGCCGCCGCCCCGGACGCGCCGGAAGGCGGCTCTCCCAACGGATCCAGCGCGGCCACCACCCCGTACTCCAGCCGGTAGGCGATCAACCCGGTGGCGACCCGGATCCACGGCGTCGGGTCCCACCCGTGGATCTCGCCCACCCCCGCCCGGAAGGCCGGTAAGACGCCCGTAGTAACAACGGACTACAATAACGGTTGTCTTCAAGCTTTATACCCATTCCGGCATGCGTCCGCGCAATGGGCACTATAGAGGTCATCGTATGC
>CBHFOL010000196.1:0-14670 GCA_965995405.1 uncultured Saccharothrix sp. | reverse complement strand
GCTCGTCGTCGTCGTCCTCGTCCTCCTCCTCGAACTCGATCGGTACGAAAGCCGGCAGGTCTGCAGGGTTGAACATGGTGGGCCAGCGGGTCGGGGTAGGGGTCGGCTGAACCTATCACGCAGTGGTCCGGGCAAGATCGACAGTGGTTCGGACGAACAGCGGCACCCCCCGAAGGCGATTGGGCCGCACCGCAATCGGGTCGTACGGCGGCCAGTCGTCGTTCAGTCGACCGACGCCGTGTGTCGCGTGATCTCGACCGTCCCGTTGTCGAACAGCCGGTGGCTCAACCATCCCGGAGCGCCGTCACCGAAGGGCTGGACCATGTCCGCCCGGACGGGGATCGGTCCGGCCAGGCTGGGGGCCGTGACCTGGCGGATCCCGGCCAGCGTCCACTCGCTGTGCCGGTGGGTGTGTCCCGAGCCCACGAGTCGCACCCCGGCACGGCGGAAGAGCTGCTCCAGCTCTTGGGAAGCGGCCGTGGGCACGCTCATCCAGTTCTCCGGCTCGACGGGTTCCGGGCGCGCGCCCAGTGATTCGTGCAGGAACACCACCGCGGGTCCGTCGTCGGGCAGGGCCGTGTGGCGGAGCCATCCCCATTGCTCGTGCTCGTGCCGCGTTCCGCTGCCGAACGCCTGGGAGTTCACGCCGACAATGCGCCACGGGCCGAAGTCCGACCGCCAGTAGGAGCGGCCCCAGCGCCTCTCCCACGCGGAGATCCGCGCGGACGAGACCGGCTTGCCGTGCCAGTCGGCCGGCAGGCCGGTCCGGATCACGTGGTCGCCGACGTCGTGGTTGCCGGGCACGACCCGGTACGGCACTTCGAGCTCCGACAACAGGCGTTCGGCGGTTTCGTGGTCGGCCTCGTCGTCGGCGTCGTCCACGACGAGGTCTCCGGTGACGACGACGAGATCGGGGCCGGTGCGGTTGACGTACTCGCGGAACGCCGCCCAGCTCCGGCGGCCGAGTTCGGCTCGTGCCGGCCCTCCCGAGTCGCCGAGGTGCGGATCCGACGCGTGGACGAGGGTGAAGGTCACCGGGTCCGTCCCAGCGCGGGAAGTACCACCGAGTGCAGGAACGCGGCCACGCCGTCCTCGTCGTTGCCGCCGGTCGAGTACGCGGTCGCGGCGCGCACCTCGTCGCTCGCGTTGCCCATCGCCACTCCCATACCTGCCGCCGTGAGCAGCGGCAGGTCGTTGTGCTCGTCGCCGAAAGCCACCACGGCACCGAGGTCGAGCGACCGCGACGCCGCCCACCACGCCGTCGCGGACGCCTTGCTGACCCTGGCCGGCGAGATCTCCAGCACCCCACCCCGCGAGTCGGTGACGTGGTACCCGGAGCCGAGCACCGAGGCCGTCTCGGCGATCAGCCCGGCCGGGTCGTGCGGCGGTGTCGCCATCACCAACTGGTGGACCGGACCGGCGGGCAGCGGCGCGATCCGATCCGGGTGGGGATCCCGGCTGATCGGGGCCGATCCGCACAACTCCAGGAACCTCGCGTCGCTGGAGAACTCGGTTCCGGATTCCCAGCCGAACGCCGCCGCCGGCCAACGCGCCCGGAGGAGCCCGATCGCAGCGGCCACCTGGCCCGCTTCGAGCGCGTCTTCGTGCAGGACGTCCTTTGTGGACGGATCGATGACGGCCGCGCCGTTCGAGACGATGACGACCGAGAACAGGCTCAGCACCTCGGGCTCCAGCAGGGTGTCGATGAGTCGGTACGGTCGCGCGGAAGCCACGGCGAGCGCCAGGCCGGCGGCGTGGCCGGCCCGCAGTGCGGACACCGTTGCCGGCGTGACCGTCTTCCCGGTCGTCAGCAGGGTTCCGTCGAGGTCTGTCACCAGCAGAGCGGTGCTACGCGGCACGTCGGCTCCCCGTGGTCGAGTCGAAGAGGTGGACGTGCTCGCGCCGGGCCACCAGGGTGACCAGGTCCTGGACGGGCGCGGCGGCATCGACCCGGGCCCGCCAGACGATTCCGTCGGCCCGCACGTGCAGGACGCGGTCGGTTCCCAACAGCTCGGAGAGTTCGAGCCGACCGCGCACGGTGAAGTCGTCCGTCCGCCCCGGGGCCTGCCCGTCGAGGAAGAAGTGTTCCGGACGTACCCCGACGATGGTGTCGCCACCGTCCGGGCCGGCCAGGTTCATGCTGCCGAGGAAGTCCGCCACGTAGGAGGTCGCGGGCT
Source organism: uncultured Saccharothrix sp. (assembly GCA_965995405.1). Taxonomy (GTDB): domain Bacteria; phylum Actinomycetota; class Actinomycetes; order Mycobacteriales; family Pseudonocardiaceae; genus Actinosynnema. Next base: position 12,493 of record CBHFOL010000196.1, on the reverse strand, counting down.
TGGCGAAGACGTCCTCCGGCGCGCCGGCCTGCTCGATCCGCCCGCCTCGCATCACCACGACCGTGTCGGACATGGTCATCGCCTCGGCCTGGTCGTGGGTGACGTAGAGGATGGTGGAGCCGATCTTCCGTTGCAGCGACACCAGTTCGGTGCGGAGTTCCATCCTGAGCTTCGCGTCCAGATTGGACAGTGGCTCGTCCATGAGCAGGATCCGCGGCTGCCGCACCAGCGCCCGGCAGATGCCCACGCGCTGGCGCTGGCCGCCGGAAAGCTTGGCAGGCAGGCGATCCAGGACCTGCTCGATGTGCATCATCTTCGCGACGGCCGCGGCCCGCTCCCGGCGTTCGGCGGGCGGTACCTTGGCCATCTTCAACGGGAACTCGATGTTCTTCGCCACGGTCTTGGCCGGGTACAGGCCGTAGTTCTGGAAGACCATGGCCACGTCGCGCTTCGCCGGCGGGGCGTGGGTGACCTCCCGGCCGTCGACCAGGACCCGGCCGCCGGACGGGGTTTCCAGGCCGGCGACGATGCGTAGCAACGTGGTCTTGCCGCAGCCGGACTCGCCGAGGATCGTGGTGATCTTCCCGGGCTCCGCCTCCAGGGTGACGTCGTCCAGGATCGGGAGGAGATCGTCCTTCTGCCGGAACGCCTTCGTGATCGACCGGAGCGATAGGGACGCGTTCAACTCAGTGTTCCTTCCGCAGCTGTTCGGCCGTGCTCTGGAGCTTCGCCGCGGCGGTGGACCCGTCGCTCTCCTTGCGGAGGACCCGGAGCTGGGTGTCCACGTACGCCTTGGTGTACTCCGCGTTGGCACCGCCCGGAAGCGATTGCCAGGAAACGGTCTCCTGGTCCCGGACGGCCGCCCAGTCCGGGTTCTCGGCGTAGACGGGGGCGAGGTGCTCCGGGTCCGCGGCCACCGAGGTGAGGAGCGGGATCGTCGCGGTGGCCCGCACCGTCGCGGTCACCGTCTCCGGGGTGAGCAGGCTCCGGAGCGCGTCGCAGACGGCCTTCCGGCGGGCCGGGTCCTTCGTGGTGATGACGAACCCGTTCGTGGAGGTCGCGGCGACCTGCTTCCCGCCGTCCATGGCCGGTACCGGCGCGATGCGGATCTTCACCTTGCCGCCGGCCTTCAGCGCCGGGTACCCGGAGACGGCGGTGACGATCATGCCGAGCTTGCCGCCGGCGAACGCCTCGTTGGCCTGCTGGAAGAAGTTGGGGTACACGGGGCTGCTGCCGTCGGCGGCCATGGCGCCGAAGACGTCGAACGCGGCCCGGCCCTGGCTCGTGTCGATGCCGAGCTTGCCCGTTGCCGGGTCGTAGACGCTTCCGCCGAGGGAGGCGACATAGGTCTGGAAGTTGTAGTCGTTGCCGAAGTACGCGGTTCCGCCGGCCGCACCGGTACCCGCGACGGCACGCGCGGCGGCGTGGAACTCGGCCATGGTCTTCGGTGGCCTGTCCGGGTCGAGACCGGCCGCGGTGAAGAGATCGGCGTTGTAGAACAGTGCGTTGGGGGTCACGTACCAGGGGATCTCGTAGACGGAACCCTTGACCCGGATGCCGTCCACGACCCGTCGGTCGAGACCGCCCTCGGCCGGTGCCAGGCACTCGTCGGCGGGCTGGGCCGCGCCCGCGTCGATCATGGTCTGATAGGTGGCATTCGTGACGCGGACCGCGTCGGGCCCGTGTCCGGCGGCGAGGTCTACGAGTGCCTTCTGTGCGGTGTCCACATCGGAGTCGGCGTTGAGCCGCAGGGCGACCGCTTCGTGGCCGACTTTTGCGTTGTACTTGTCGAAGACGCTCTTGAGGAGGTCTCCGTTCTGGGACGACTGCCCGGACACGATGATCACGGGACCGTCGGGCCGGGACGAGTCGGACGTACCGCAACCGGAGAGGACGGCGGTGCCGACGACGGACACCACGGCCAGCGCGACGCCGGCACGAGTGCAGCGGGACATGACATTCCTTCGTTCGGTGGGGGAGAGGTGTGGGGCCCGATGCTCAGCCGGACTGGCCGTTCAGTGCCAGGCCCTTGATGAACTGCTTGTGCGCGAACAGGAACGCGACGAGCAGGGGGAGGACGGAGAGGGTCGCCATGGCCATCTGCGGCCCGTACTCGGTCACGGCCTCGGAGTTGAGGAAGTCCACGACACCGAAGGGGACGGTGGAGGCGTTGTCGGTGGTGAGCACGAAGGACGGCCAGAAGTAGGCGTTCCAGGCGGCCGTGATGGTGAAGACCCCCAGTGACAGCAGCGCCGGCCGACTCGACGGCACCACGATCTGCAACAGCACGGAGACCGTGCCGGCGCCGTCGAGCTTGGCCGCGTCGAAGATCGCCTGGGGCAGGGACAGGAAGAACTGGCGCAGCAGGAAGATCGCGAAGGCGGATCCGACGAACGGCATGATGAGCGCCGGGAGCGTGTCGATCAGCCCCACGTTGCGGAAGACGAGGTAGATCGGGATCGCGAGCACCTGGAACGGCACGAGGATGAGGACGCCGAGCAGCCACACCGCGACCGTCCGACCCCGGAAGCGCAGCCGCGCCATGGCGTATGCCGCCGGGACGCAGACCAGGACCTGGAGGGCGAACGTGCCGAGGCACACGATCAGCGAGTTGCGGTAGTAGGTCGCCAGCGGGACGCGTCGGGCGACTTCGGCGAAGTTGTCCAACGTGGCGTTGCGCAGGTAGTTCCCGGCGAGGATGTCCCCGGTGGGGGTGAAGGCGCTCAGCAGCATCAGCACGATGGGGCCGAGGACGTAGAGCGCGCCCAGCGCCAGCACGGCGTGGCGGGCGAGTTGGCCGAGGATCTTCACCGGGTTCCTCCGCGTTCGAGCCGGCGGGCGTATCCGGTTCGCTGCGCGGCGGTCACCACCAGGGACAGGGCGAGCAGCGCGATCGACAGCACGGCCGCGCGGCCGAGGTCGAAGAAGCGCACGCCCCGGGACCAGATCGCGAAGGTGAGGGTCTGCGTCGAGTCGTAGGGGCCGCCGCCGGTCATGGCCGCGTCGATGTCGTAGGCCTGGAGCGCCGAACTCGCCGTCGTGGCGAACGCGAACACCGTGGTCGGCCCCAGGGCGGGCCAGGTGACGTGCCAGAACCGGTTCCACGCACCGGCGCCGTCCAGTGCGGCGCTGTCGTACTGGTCGCGCGGCACGGTGCCCAGGGCGGCGAGGTAGAGGATGGCGACAAGACCGAACTGGTGCCAGGTGCCGACCACGGCGAGTGCGCCGAGGGCGAGGTCCGGATCGTCGAGCCAGCCGCGTACCCCGAGGAGCGGACCGAGGACCTGGTCCACGATCCCGGTGTCCGCCTGGAACATCCACCGCCACACCGCGCTCATGGCGACGAGAGTCGTGGCGACCGGCAGGAAGTAGACGCTCCGCCAGAACCCCTGGCCGCGGGCGAGTCCGTTGACGAGCAGTGCGACCAGGAGGCCGAGGACCATGGACGGGACGATCGTGAGCGCGGCGTAGACGACGGTGTTCCGGATGCTGGTGCCGAACTCCTCGTGCGCCGTCTCCGCGACGAAGTTGTCCAGGCCCGCGAACGAGACACCGCCGCCGATCAGGTTGACGTCGAAGAAGCTCAGCCCCACCACGAAGATCAGCGGGAGGACGACGAACGCGGTGAGGAGGACCGCGGCCGGTGCGGTCAGCAGGTACGGCGCGGCGCGGGTACGTGCCGATCTCACAGGAAGTCCTTCTCGATGAGTTCGGAGATCTGCTCCAGCGAAGCGGTGTGACGCGCTGGGTCGGTGTTGACCACCGACAGCGTGAGGGCGTCGACCAACGCCAGGAAGGCGAGCCTGCTCGCCCAGGAACCGATGCCGGGCTCCACGACGTTCGCGCCCACGGTCAGCGGGAAGTCGGCCAGATCGGCCAGGGGCGTGCGCCTGAACGACGTTATTCCTATGACGCGGGCCCCGGACGCCTTGGCTGCTCGCGCGACATCCACTACGCGCGGATAGGTTCCCCCGTGCAGGATGGCCACGCAGACGTCCGATTCGCCGAGGTGCGTGGCGCGGATGCGCTGGATCTGGCCGTCGGACGGCGCGTCCGCGGCGAGGCCGAGGTGGTTGAGCCGGTACGCCAGGTCCGCGGCCACCGGAGCGGTCAGCGAGGACCCGACGACGAGGGTGTGCCGCGCGCCGGCCAGGGCGTGTACGGCACCCTCGAAGCTGTCCGGGTCGAGCGTCCCGGGCAACGCGGCGATCGATTCGGCACCGATCACCGCGACCCCGCGCAGGGTCTCGGCGGGACTGTCCTGTCGCGACAGTGCCGGCTGTGGTTCGTGTGCCGGTTCGGAGATCGCCAGCGTGATCGCGAGTTCCTGGTATCCGGAGAACCCGACGTTGCGGGCGAACCGGATCACCGTGGTCGCCGACGTGCCCGCCCTGGCTCCGAGCTGGGATGCCGTGGACCCGATCACCCCGCGCGGATCGGCCAGGACGACCTCCGCGACCCGGCGCTCACTGGCCACGAGCGACCCCAGCACGGCCTGGATCCGGGCGATCGCCCGCGCGCCCGCCGTGCCCTGGGTCGTCCCCGTCTGGTTCGTCATGCCTTCAAGCTAGGCGCGGAAAATGACGCATGTACCGTCATGACGTGAACACCTGGTGTCAGGTTATGGCATTACGTGGCTGGTGATCTCGGAGGACCGTCGGGAGACGTGGGACTTGAAGCGGTGGCGCTGTACCACCTGTCGCACCGTGCCGCGCACAGCACCCCGCGACCGCACGTCCGGGGCTGACCAGGCACTCTTGTCCCCGGCCCTGTTGTGCTGCGGGGGTCCACCCCATTAGCGAGGATCGACACGTGACACTGCCTTACGAGCCCGACGACGACTCGGCCGCCTACCACTACATCAACGCAGTGCTGCGCGGCCGGGACGCCGACGCGTGGCGGCTGCTCGCCGCGGACACCCACGTCGAGCAGACCGACCGGGTGCTGCGGGCGATGCTCGACCGGATCGCGGTGGCGCGCACCCACCGCACGGCCGAGCGCGCCACCGCGCGTGCGCGTGCGCTCTCCGGGGAGATCACCCAGACCGAGTACCAGCGCGACGCGGCCGAGGACGCCACCCGGGCCTCGAAGACCGCCCACTTCGAGACGTTGCTGCGCGAGCACCACCGGGTGATCGCGCAGTCGGCGCGCAGACTGCGGGGCGACGACGTCCGCGACGAGCTGACGGACCTGGTGCTCGCCCTCGGGACCGCCATCGACGCGCACCGGGCCGCCGTGCTCGCCGCCGGGTTCGAGCCCACCGCGACCGACCGGGCGTTGTGGGCGCGGCTGACCGAGCTCGACGTGCCGGGCACGTCCGACGGCGAGGGACGCGCGTCGGTGGAGGAGCTGGTCAAGCGCCACGCGGAGCAGCAGGACGACCTCGGGCGGGTGCTGGCCGGGATCATCCTGGACGTGGCCGGCAACGCCACGTCGATCCCGCGCGCCGCGCTGCTGACCGCGTGGAAGAAGGCGGTCGCGCCGACCCTGGCCGCCGAGGAGAAGACCGAGTTCGCGGCCAAGGGCAAGGGCTCGCTGGCGACCGGGAAGCTCCGCAAGACGATGGCCCACCTGGAACGGAAGGGCCTGGTCAAACGCTCCGAGTCGTCGGAAGGGCAGCGACTCGACGTGCTCGACCGGCCCGGCCTGGAGGAACTGGCCGACGGGTAGCCGCCGGCCGCCCGCCCGACCGGCGTGGAGCGCCTGCCGGCTGTCAGACGCAGGTCCAGGTCGCGGGGCCCCAGGGGACCCCGGTCGCCACCGGTCGCGACCCGGCGAGTTCGTCGGCCTCGGTCACCGCGTACACGTTGACCCTCGTGCCCAACTCGCCCGCGAACGTGCCGTCCTGCCACACGCCGAGCGTGTTGCCGCGGTTGCCGTACTTGTAGTACCAGGTGGCGAGCGTGCCCTTGCTGTTGATGCCCATCGGGCCGGTGACCGGCATGTCGAACCGCCGCAGCTCGGGGCCGGTGATGCTCCACTCGCGCAGGCCCTTGGTGTCGTCCCACCGCCGGCCGAGGATGCGTCCGCCCTGGTACAGCTCGACCAGGAGGCCGCCGTAGCCGGCCAGGGTGGAGGTGGTGCCGTCCGCCGCCCGGACCAGTCCCTCGTCGTTCACGACACGGCCCGCGTCGTCGATGCCGACGGCACGGCTGCCCGCCACGATCTGGTAGGTGCCGGGTTGGGTCGCCTGCCAGAGGACGACCCTGCTGGGGGACGACGCGCCGCCGTCGCCGACGGTGCCGACGATGTCGCCGGAGGCGTTGATGCCGACGGCCTCGGTGCGCTCGCCGGCGGGGCCGGGCAGGAGCTGGTACGTGCCGTTGCGGTGGACGAACGCCGAATGTGTGTGGGAGTCGAAGCCGACCACGTCGCCGTTGCCGTTGACCGCCGAGACGGACAGGTCGGCGTCGACCGGGGTGTCCAGGCGGGTGACCGCTCTGTCATGCCACACCAGCACGCCTCCGCTGCGGTTGGCCGCCCCGGCGAGGTAGCCGTTCGGGCCCGCGGCGTAGACCGTGCCGCCGGTGACGCCCGCCGGCAGCGGCAGGTCGGAGGGCACCCAGGTGCAGCCGGTCCGCGCCTGGGCCTGGGCGGGTACAACCGAGGCGAGCAACGCGATCAGAGCAGCGCCTACCGCGGTCACGCGCATGGAATCCCCCAGTGTCGTGGTCGGCGGCATTCTGGCAGGCACCCGCTCTTGTGCGGAAGCCATACGTCCAGGTGGAGCAGCGTGGCCCGGTCCGGGCGACGAGGGTCGTCGGATCGCTCGCGCGAGCCCGTACGGTCGAGCGCTTCCCTTCCGGGCCGCACCAGCCGGGCAATCCCCGGCCCGGCATGGGTTGTCGCGTTCCGGCGATGGGTGCGCCACCACGTGGCCGCGACCGGGAACGTGGGACGGCCGGATGACGGGGTGCCCGCCATCCGGCCGTTCCGCACTCGTGGGTCAGTCGGCCGTGGAGGTCAGCAGCCGTAACCCCCGTCGCACAACCCGGCGATGCGCTCGAAGAGGTTCCTGCGCCCCCGTCCGAACAACTCGGCGACCCCGTAGAAGATCGGGAACCGCCAGCCGAAGAAGCCCCACTGCGTGGCGTGCTTCGCCTCGTGCCGGGCGACCCCACTGGACACCGAGGACCTGTTGGTGAGGAAGGTGTTCCCGATCGTCATGCCCGCGCGTGCGCCGTAGCCCCAGCGCATGCTCGTGCAGTGCACCATCAGACCGGGTGCCCACCGGCACCTGCCCCGGTTGGCCCTGGCCCAGCTCATCGCGCCGAACGTGAACGGCGCGTTCAGCGCGAACCTGGTGACGTGGAACGTGCGCCGGGCCACGTTCCGGCCGATCGACCGGCCCCAGCGCCAGACCCGCCGCCAGCTCCAGGTGCCCGCGATGTCCGTGTCGTTGACCGGATCCCCGTTGACGTAGTCGTAGTCGTTGGCGGAACCGCCCTCGACCGGGTCGACCGACAGGAACCTGCCCAGCAGCGGGCTGTACGGCCTGGCCCCCATCTGCACCAGGGCCAGCGCGCCCAGGTGCTCGTACGGGCGCTGGTGCTGCCCGAGCCAGCCGTAGTCCAGCTTGCCCGGCTGGTTGTCCGGCACGTTCTGCGGGTCGGGCGTGCCCGAAGTGGCCAGCGCCTCGCCGAACGGCGTGTAGCCGCGCAGGTCACCGCTCTGCCTGCCGTCCGCGTCCGTGGTGAGCACCAGGTCACCGCGCACCGACGGGTGGTCCCAGGTCGGCCGGCCCGAGGCGGGTGCGGTGTAGAGCACGCCACCGGGCAGGCTCACCGACAGGGTCAGCAGCTTCTTGTCGGCGTCCAACGCGAAGTCGGCGCTGTCGCCGGTCCCGGTGTAGCCGTAGAGCACCGACCCGGTGTCGGCACCCGAGGTGACGTCCCGCCGGATGATCCGGTTGGCGGCGTCCCGGAGGTACCCGACGTCCGCACCGGTCGAGGTCGCCTTGATGTTGCGGTCGGCACCGTCGAAACCGAGCCGGGTGGTGGTGCCGGCCGAGGTGAACTCGGTGGTGTTGCCGTGCTTGTCGTAGCCGAAGCCGGTGATCGGGTCGGCCCCGGTGGTGGCCAGCAGCCGGTCGGCTGCGTCGTAGCAGTACCCGGTCTCGGCGGTGCCGCCCGCCGTCTGGTCGAGCAGCCGGACCCGGTTGGTGTTCCGCCCGGCGTCGGCCTGCGTCCCGGTCGGGCAGCCGGCGGGCGCGGACGACGTGAAGTCGTACGTGTAGCGGTGCCCGTTGACGTACGCCTCGGTCAGCCTGCCGATACCGTCGTAGCCGAAGTTCGCGCCGGAGGGGCGGGCGTCCACGCCGCCGAGCGACTCGTCCACGATGGTGCCGTTCCTGGTGCGGGTGACCGCCGAGACGACCTGCGCGCCGTCGGCGGTGCGCCAGCCCAGGCTGGTGGTCCGGCCCGCCGGGTCCCGGCCGACGGCGGTCAGGCTCGCGCCGTTGGCGTAGGCCACCGAGGCGAGTTCACCGGCGTCGTCGTAGCCACTGGTGGCCAGCACGGTGGCACCGACCGTCGTGGTCAGCGGCCGTCCGGCGTCGTCGTAGCCGAACGTGGTGGTCACCGGGGCGTCCTGGGCCAGGGTCGTGGTGGTGGTCGCGACCCGGCCGGCCGGGTCGTAGCCGGTCGTGGTGCGCACGCCGTTGGCGTCGGTGTAGGCGACCACCCGTCCGAGCAGGTCCACGGTGGTGGTCACGGTGCCGGTGTGGTCGGACACCGAGGTGGTCAGCGGGTCGCCGCCCACCGCGTAGTCGTAGTTCACGGTCCGGGCGCCCGCACTCGCACTTGCCGGGTACACCACCCGCACCGCCCGGTTCCTGGCGTCGTAAGTGGTGCAGATCCAGTCGCCGTTGACCGACTTGGCCACCACCCGGCCGGACGCGTCGTAGACCAGCTCGTCGGTGCGCGCCGGACCGGACGCCGGGGTCGGCGACGTGGTCAGCTTGATCGCCCCGCCCTGGTTGACCGCCGGGCTCCCGGCGACACAGGGGTTTGCCCTGGTCTCGTTGTCCCCGTAGAAGGAGTTGGTGGTCTTCGCGCCGGTCGGCTTGGTCTTGTCGACGACCCGCAGGTACCCGCTGCCCGCCGGTTCGTAGCCGACGCCCTGGGTCAGGTTCGCGCCGTTCGGGTCCGCCGTCTTGCCGGTGGCCAGGCCGAACACCGGGTCGACGCCGCCGTCGTACCTGGTGGTGCCCGCCTTGTCCGGAACACCGTCGGACTCCGCCTCGGTGGTGGACGTGACGAGGCCGTACCTGGGACGGAGTTGCGTGCCGGGCACCAGTTGCCGGGTGCCGGACGGGGTGGTCCAGTGCAGCTCGATCTTGGAGTAGCCCGCGTCGTTGAGGTAGTCGATGCGGATCTTCTTGACGGTGCCCGCCGCCGGGCTGGTGGTGGTGGCCTGCCGCCAGGTCGGGTCGCTGTGCTTCCAGTCGTCGATCACCAGTTGGTCGTCGACCCACATCCGGATGCCGTCGTCGATCAGCGCGCGCAGCGTGTACGTGCCCGCGGCCGGGAAGACGATCTCACCGGTGAACCTGGCCGAGAACACGTCGCCGGGCAGGCCGGGCGGGTGGCCGCGTTCCCAGCCCCAGTTGGCCGCCAGCGTGCCGTCCGGGGTGCCGACCCCGGTGGACGACACCTTGGGCGCGCCGGTCAGCGAGGTGTTGTCGTAGAACGCCGCGCTCAGCCCGGTGATCCCCTCGTCGTACCCGGTGTGCGTGCGCGGCACGGTCGCCGCGCAGGCCGGGGTGGGCAGTTGCCCGGCGAAACAGGCCGCCGGCGCCGGTCCGTACTCGTCCACCGGCCGGTCGGCGTGGTCGTAGACGGTGGTGGACACCCGGCCCGCCGCGTCGGTGGAGGTCAGCTTCTGGTCCTTGGCCGACCAGGTCTGACCGGTGGTCCGGCCGGTCGCGTCGGTGGTGGCCAGCAGCCGGTCCGCCTCGTCGTAGTCGTACCTGTTGCCGAACCCGGTCGCCGGGCTCGTTCCGGCCACGTCCACGAACGTCCGCCGGTTCGCCGGGTCGTAGCGGTAGGTGTGTGCCGGGCGGGCCGCGCCGGGCGTCGGTGCGGGTGCGGTCACCCCGGTCGCCTTCGCCTTGCCCGAGCCGCTGTCGTACCCGATGGTGGCGAGCACCTCGGTGTTCCCGGCGCGGCCGGCCGGGTCCGCCGCGATCCAGTCGTTCACCAGGGCGGGCCGGGCCCGGTCGAGCAGGCCCTCGGCGTTGTAGCCGTAGTCGGTGACCTCGGAACCCGGGTCCTCGATCCGGGTCAGCCTGCCCGCCGTGTACCAGAGTCTGGTCTCGGTACCGTCCCAATAGGACACCCGGCAGAGCATCTGCGCGGGTGCCGCGGCATCGGCCCCGGCGGGCGGGGGCGCGCCGCCGTAGCAGTCGTCGCCGGACCGGTTGTAGTGCAGCACGTGTGCGCGCCCGCTGACCGGGTCCTTGATCTGCGTCAGCCGGGGCGGGGTCGCGCCGTCGTACACGTTCTGCAACGCGGCGGGCTTGCGCGAGTCGGCCACCGAGGACTGGGTGTCCAGCTTGCCGTCCGCGCGGAAGGTGAAGACCGTGCCGCCCTCGTGCAGGGTGACCAGGCCCTTGGCGTCCAGTCCGAGGATGCCCTCCTCGCCGTCGGGCGCGGTGTAGCCGCCCGCGCTCTTCTTCGTCCAGGTGTGCTTCGCGCCGGACGCGTCGGTCAGCACCACGTTCTGGTCGGTGACCTGGGCCGTGGTGTAGCTCCGGCCCTCGCCGTCCAGGTCGGCGGACAGCGTCCAACCCTGCGGCAACGGCGGCAGGTCGCTGCTGTACAGCCAGTCGGCGGGCACGATCTGCGCGGGCACCGCGGTCCCGGAGGTGGTGCGGGTGAACAGCCGCATCCGCGACAGGCCGGTGATCTCCTGCAACTCGACCTTGATCGCCACCCGCTGGCCCGCGGTGAGCGGCACCCCGGTGGCCTGCGTCCAGTTCAGGTCGCTCGGGCTGTCACCGTCGTAGACCTTGGCACCGTTGACGAAGACCTCGGCACCGTCGTCGTGCACGCCGGCGAACTGGTAGGTGCCCGCGACCGGGGCCTGGAAGAAGCCCTCCCAGCGCACCACGAACCAGTCGGCGGCCAGCGCGGGCGGGAACGGCGACTCGGCCCCGTAGTCGATGTTGACCTGCGGCTCGGTGCGCACCAGCGTGGGCTGCTGCGACGGGTCGATGATGCCGTTGTGGCTCAGGTCGTTGAAGTAGGACACCCGCAGGCCCTTGGTGTCGCGCTGCTGCGAGTTGTAGGCGAACGTCAGACCGGCGTTGCCGCCGACCGCGGTGAACGTCGGCGTGGCCTCGGACAGCGACACGTTGCCGTTGGCCAGGTTCACCGTCACCGGGCCGAGAGTGTCCACAGGGGACGGTCCGTGGTCACCGATCCGCTGGTCCACCTTGAGGTGCCCGATCCAACTCGGCGTCACCATGGTGGAGCCGGAGTACGCCGCTCCCCGCCAGGTGTAGGACACCCCGTCCTGGAGCACCCCGGACGGCACGGTCCACGACGGCGTCGGCAGGCAGCCGGAGTCGACCACCACGCCGGACTGGGCGTCCGAACCGGTGGCGATCTTGAAGCAGTACTTGACCGGGTCGCCGTCCGGGTCGGTGACCGGGTTGACCGCGAGGGTCGGCGTGAGGCTGGTCAGCACGCTGCCGTCGGCGGGCCCGGCCAGGGTCGGCGCGGGTGCGGCGGTGCCGGTGTCCACCACCAGCGTCGCGTTCAGGTGCTTGTAGGTCCAGGTGCCCGGCTGTTCCGCGCCGGTCAGCATGAACGCCACGTTGTTGTCGCGGGCGTCCACCCGGCCGCGCAGGTAGCTGGTGAACGTCGGGCTGCTGAAGCTGCCCACGTCACCGACCAGCGCGCTGCCCAGGAACTCGCCGAGCGCGTTGATGTGTCGGTCGGTCGCGTGGTAGAGCCCGCTGGACCACGACTTGATCGAGCCGGTGGTGTCGGTGTCCCTGGACACGTCCAGCCGCGCCCCGACGACCGTCTTGCCGAACAGCGGCGAGTAGTCGATGTAGAACCAGCTCCGGTTGTAGGAGTCGCCGTTGTTCCGGCTGTTGCCGATCCGCAGGCCGCAGTTGTCGCAGGTGTAGCCGTCGGACCGGTAGGTGTGCGACTCGCTGACGCCGTAGCTGAACGTCGGGTCGACGCTCACCGGGTAGACCCGCTCCGGGGCGCGCAGCCAGTCCGGGTCCACCGCGACGGTCAGCCACCAGGCCGTGCCGTCGCGGTCCAGCCGGTAGCTGCCGCCGGTCATCGCCGGGGCCCGGTCGTCGGTGCCGGAGGAGTCCCAGGTCTCCACGGGCGGGATCACCAGCTTCACCGTGCCGGAGCCGTCGCGCAGTGACACCGAGCCGCCCGGGTCCACGGCCGGGGTGAGGCCGCCGGGGTCCAGCCGGAACCGCCAGGACGCCTTGTCCGGTGCCGGGGGCTTCTTCAGCCGGATG
>CBHFOL010000195.1:0-14822 GCA_965995405.1 uncultured Saccharothrix sp. | reverse complement strand
CTCAGTGACGTGGTGTTTTCCCGGTGTGTTGTTCTTATGTCACATTTCTGTCGCACCATTCCTTGTGCTCCGAACGGACCCTCCGGCACGGTGGGTCCATGGTCATTCCGCTGTCCGGCCTGATCGCCGGAACCCTGGGAGCACGACTGCTGCGTACCCTCCCGCGTGGCACGAACATCCGATGGCTGTGCTGTGCCGCGCCCACGGCCCTGCTGTGGTGGCTGACGGGCCTGGCCGACGTCCCGTCGAAGTGGCTGCCCGTGCCGCTGGCGCTGGCGTGGCTCGCGGTGCTGCTGAGCACGGTCGACATCCGACACAGTCGCCTGCCCGACGCGCTGACCCTGCCCGCGTACCCGTTACTGGCAGCCCTCCTGTGGGTGGCGGACGCGAACCTGCTCCGGGCACTGGTCGGATGTCTGATCTTCCTCGCCGTGCACCTGACAACGCACCTCCTTCGGCCTTCCGCACTCGGCGGAGGTGACGTGAAACTCTCCGGAGCCGTGGGCGCGGTACTTGGCGCGGTCTCCTGGCTCGCCCTGCCCTTGGCAGCCGCCCTGGCGAGTGCGATCACCCTCACCACAGCCCTGTACCGCCCGAAAGACAACCTGCCGCACGGCCCGGGGCTGGCCGGGGCGACCTGGCTCACGTCCCTCTGCGGCCCGGCGGTGGGGTCGTGACGAGGTGCTGTGGAAGGATTCGGGACGTGCTGCGCTGGATCACCGCTGGGGAGTCCCACGGACCGGCCCTGGTAGCCGTGCTGGAAGGCATGGTCGCCGGGGTTGAGGTCACCACTGCCGACCTGACCGTCCAACTGGAACGTCGACGGCTCGGGTTCGGGCGTAGCCCGCGCATGGGCTTCGAGGCCGACGAGGTCGAGATCCTGGGCGGGGTGCGGCACGGGCTCACCCAGGGCGGCCCGATCGCCGTCCGGATCGGGAACACCGAGTGGCCCAAGTGGGAGAAGGTGATGTCCGCCGACCCGGTCGACCCGGCCGAGCTGAAGCCGACCGGCCGCAACGAGGCGCTGACCCGGCCCCGGCCCGGCCACGCCGACCTGCCCGGTATGCAGAAGTTCGGCTTCGACGAGGCGCGGCCGGTGCTGGAGCGGGCCAGTGCGCGGGAGACCGCCGCCCGGACCGCGCTCGGCACGGTGGCGCGGCACTTCCTCAAGCAGGTGTTCGACGTCGACATCGTCAGCCACGTCGTCTCGATCGGCAGGGCGAAGACACCCGCCGACGCCCCGGTGCCCGGCCCGGGTGACCTGGCGGCCGTGGACGCGAGCCCGGTGCGGGCGTTCGACCCGCGCGGCACCGAGGCGATGGTGGCCGAGGTGGAGGCGGTGAAGGAGGCCGGTGACACGGTCGGCGGCGTGATCGAGGTGATCGCGTACGGGCTGCCGCCCGGCATCGGCTCCCACGTGCACTGGGACCGGCGGCTGGACGCGCGGCTCGCGGGCGCGCTGATGGGCGTGCAGGCGATGAAGGGCGTGGAGGTCGGTGACGGCTTCACCACCGCCGAGCGGTGGGGCAGCGAGGCGCACGACGAGATCGACCGGGGTCCCGGGCCGAAGGGCGTGACCCGTCGCTCCAACCGGGCCGGCGGGCTGGAGGGCGGCATCACCAACGGCGAGCCGCTGCGGGTGCGGGTGGCCATGAAGCCCATCTCGACCGTCCCGCGTGCTCTGTCCACTGTGGACGTCCGGACCGGTGAGCCGGCCTTCGCGATCCACCAGCGCTCGGACGTGTGCGCGGTGCCGCGCGCGGGTGTGGTGCTGGAGTCCGTGGTGGCCCTGGTGCTCGCCGAGACGGCGCTGGAGAAGTTCGGCGGCGACTCGATCGCCGAGACCCGGCGGAACGTCGCGTCGTACGTCGAGGCGCTGGAAGCCCGCTGGGAGGGCCTGTGACGCCCAGGTTCGTGGTCCTCGGCCCGCCCGGCGCGGGCAAGACGACGGTGGGGCAGCTGCTCGCCGAGCGGCTGGGTGTCGTGTTCCGGGACACCGACGAGGACATCGTGGCCGCGGCCGGGAAGTCCATTTCGGACATCTTCACCGGTGACGGCGAACCCGCGTTCCGGGCGTTGGAGGAGGACGCGGTCGCCACGGGCCTGGCCGAGCACGACGGCGTGCTGGCACTGGGCGGCGGCGCGGTGCTGTCCGCCACGACCCGGCAGCGCCTGGCCGGCCACACCGTGGTGTTCCTCAACGTGGGCATGGCCGAAGGCGTCCGCCGGACCGGCCTGTCCACCGCCCGCCCGCTGCTGGCCGGGGTGAACCCGCGCTCGACGTTCAAGGCCCTGCTGGACGCCCGGCTGCCGCTGTACCGGGAGGTCGCGACCATCGAGGTGGTCACCGACACCCTCGAACCGGACCAGGTGGTCGACGCCGTGCTGGCCCACGGCCCGTCCGCCGACACGCCTTCCGGCTCGTCCGAGTGACGTGGAGCTGACCGCCGACCGTGTTCTCGCGCACCGCGCCGCGGTGCAGGGACTGCACGGCGGTGGCCTGGGCGTGCTCGCGCTCGGCGTGGTCGACAGCCCGCCGAAGGCCGGCGCGGCGGCGATCGCGGTGCGCGACCACCGGCACGTCGAGCCGCTGGTCCGGGTGCTCAGCCTGCGTGGCGCGCCGCACCTGCACCGGCCGGCCGACGTGCCCGGCCTGCGTAGGCAGCTGCGGCCCCGGACGTCGGCCCAGCTGGCGGCGTGGTGCGGGGCGTTCCCGGTGCCCGAGCTGGAACACGTCGACCTGGTCGTGGACGTCATGCGCCGCGAGTTCCCCGGCGACACCGCGACCAAGGGCGAGCTGTCCGGCGCGATCAGCCCACTGCTGCCCGAAATCGTCCGCCCGTACTGCCCGACGTGCCGGGCGCACCACGTCATCGAGGGCCTGTTCCGCCTCTGCACCCTCCTCGCCGGCATCGAACTGGAGCCACTGGGCGCGAAGCTGGTGTTCCGCCGCCCCACCGCCGGACAGGACACCGTCCCGCCCGCCGACCAGGGCCCGACGCTGCTCGCCGACTACGCCCGCTTCGTCGGCCCGTTCACCAAGGCGGACGCCGAGAAGTGGCTCGGCGCGGGCCCACGACACACCTGGCCGGAACTGCGGCCGGTGACGGTGGACGGCCTGAAGCTCCTCGCCTCCGAGGACGTCCGCGACGCCCCGGAGCCGCCCGCCGGTCTGCTGCTGTTCCCGCGCGACCCGTACCTGCTCGGCCCGCGCCGGCTCGTCGCCGACCCGGACGTGGCGAAACGCGTCTGGCGGCCGGTGGGCAGTCCGGGCGCGCTGGTGCTGCACGGGCGGGTGGTCGGCGCGTGGCGGTACACGTTCAGCGGCCGGACGGTCACCTTCCACGTCGAGGGCTGGCCGAAGGTCAAGGGCTCCGCCCGGAAAGCCGTCCGGGACCAGGCCGACGTGCTGGCCGGCGCATGGGGCGCGAACGCGTTGGAAGCGACCGTGGTCGAATGGTGACCGACGAAGGGGAGTGGTGATGGGCGAGCCGGTGCGGATCCGGGTGGCGGCGGAACGACCGTACGACGTGGTGGTGGGGCGCGGGCTGCTCGGCGACCTGGTCGACACCCTGCGGGGCACGGCCAAGGCGGCGATCGTCCACACGGCCACGCTCGCGGAGACCGCCGAGGCGGTCCGTGAGGAGCTGGCGGCGGCGGGAATCGACGCGCACCGGGCCGAGGTGCCGGACGCCGAGGACGGCAAGGACCTGCGGGTCGCCGGGTACCTGTGGAACGTGTTCGGCCAGATCGGGCTGGGGCGCTCGGACGCCGTCGTCGGGCTCGGCGGGGGAGCGGTGACCGACCTGGCCGGGTTCGTCGCGTCCACCTGGATGCGCGGCGTGAAGCTGGTGCACGTGCCCACCACCCTGCTCGGCATGGTGGACGCGGCGGTCGGCGGCAAGACCGGCATCAACACCGACGCGGGCAAGAACCTGGTGGGCACGTTCTACGAGCCGACCGCCGTGCTGGTCGACCTGGCCACCCTGGAAACCCTGCCGCGCAACGAACTGGTCGCCGGCATGGCCGAGGTCGTCAAGGGCGGGTTCATCGCGGACCCGGTGATCCTGGACCTGATCGAGGCCGACCCGGAGCAGGCCCTGGACCCGACCGGCGACGTCATCGAGGAACTCGTCCGCCGCAAGATCCAGGTGAAGGCCGACGTGGTGTCGGCCGACCTGCGCGAGTCGGACCTGCGGGAGATCCTCAACTACGGCCACACCCTGGGCCACGCCATCGAGCGCCGCGAGCGCTACCGGTGGCGGCACGGCGCGGCGATCAGCGTCGGCCTGGTGTTCGCCGCCGAACTCGCCCGCCTGGCCGGCCGCCTGGACGACGACACGGCCGACCGCCACCGCGGCATCCTCACCGCGCTGGGCCTGCCCACCCGGTACGACCCGGAGGCGCTGCCGCAGCTGATGGACGGGATGCGCGTGGACAAGAAGAACCGGTCCGGCGTGCTGCGGTTCGTGGTGCTGGACGGCCTGGCCAAGCCGGGCCGGCTGGAAGGCCCCGACCCGTCCCTGATCGCCGCCGCCTACTCGGCGGTCGCGGACGAGCCCAAGTCCGGCGGGAGCGTGCTGCTGTGAAGATCCTCGTCCTCAACGGCCCCAACCTGGGCCGGCTGGGCACCCGCGAACCCGACGTCTACGGCCGCACCACGTACGCGGACCTGGTCGCCCTGTGCGAGGAGACCGGCCGCGAGCTGGGCGTGGAGGTCGACGTCCGGCAGACCGACCACGAGGGCGAAATGCTCGGCTGGCTCCACCAGGCAGCCGACGACACCATCCCGGTGGTGCTGAACGCGGCGGCGTGGACGCACTACTCGATCGCCGTGCGCGACGCGTGCTCGCAGCTCACCGCGCCCTTGGTGGAGGTGCACATCTCGAACGTCCACAAGCGCGAGGACTTCCGCCACCACAGTCACCTGTCGGCCATCGCGGACGGCGTCATCGTCGGCCTGGGCGTCCAGGGCTACCCCCTGGCCATCCGCTGGCTGGCCGCCAACGCGTGACACCGGCCCACCACCCGTCCCCGGACAGCGCGGCGGGCCGGCCTGCCGCGATATAACCCAATCGAGTGAGTCGATCTCTACACTGAACCGGAACCGGGTGTGGCTCGTGCCCCCGGGGTGTCACACCACGTCGTCCGGAAGTTGGAGACCATGGCCGGTCCGAAGAGGCTCCTCGGAACCCTTCTCGCCGTAGCCGCGCTCGCCGCGTGCGCGCCCAGCGTCGCCGAGCCGGTGGCCGCGCCCGTCACCACCACGACGACCACCACGACCACCACCACTACGACCACACCTCCGCCACCGGTGCCCATGGCGGTCGACCGGGGCAGACAGAGCCCCGGCATCGTCGCGAGCGGTGCCGAGGCCCCGTACAACTACGGCCCGGCCGTGCTGGCCGAAGGCGGCAAGGTGCGCATGTGGTGGTGCAGCCAGCTCGGCTTCGCCGACCCGCCCGGCGACGACCTGCTGTACGCGCAGAGCACCAACCCCGACGGCCCGTTCGTCGCACCCGACGGCGGCCCCGGCCAGGCGGTCCTCTCCGGCAGCGTCACGGGTTTCGACGGCAAGCACGTGTGCGACCCGTCCGTCCTCAAGGTCGGCGGCACCTACTACCTGTACTACACGGGCGCGGCCGGCGAGCACGCCCACGGCAACGCGATCGGCGTCGCCACCAGCCCGGACGGCGTCCGCTGGACCCGGGGCGCGGGCGGGATGCCGCTGGTCAGCCCGTCCTACGACACGACCCGCGAGAACACCTACGGCGTGGGCCAGCCGTCCGTGCTGTTCGTGGACGGCTGGTTCTACCTGATGTTCACCGACACCACCGGCCGCGCCGCCGGCTGGAACGGCGCGGGCCAGTTCGTGCTGCGGGCCAAGAGCCCCACGTTCGTCAACAACGTGGAAGCCCTAGGCGAACACGGCTTCGAGCCGGTGGCCGACACCCGCAAACCCCGCACCCGCTCGGTGGTCGACGCGTTCAGCGCCGACTGGATGTACGTGGACGCGCTGAAGGCGTTCGCGATCGCCCACGAGACCGACCAGGGCACCACCGTCACGTTCTGGGACCACGACTTCACCGCCAACCCGATCCCGCCGGTCACCATCCCGGGCCGCTGGCGCGAAGGCCCCGGCCTGGTCCGCACCCCGGACGGCCACGCCCCGGTGTCCCCGGAGGACCCGTGCGGCCGGGTCCCGCTGGACGTGGTCCGCGCGACCATCGACGGTGCCGCCGCCGCGCCCACCGACCTGACCCGGTTCGGCCTGGACCTGGTCAACGCACCCGGCTGCCGGACCCCGGAAGCGGCCCGCGTGCTGAACGGCTTCGCCTTCCCGTCCCCGGAGAACACCGTCGACCTGGTCGTGGGCGGCAAACTGGTCCGCGTGGAACGCCGCTCGGTGACCGACCGCCTGGCCACCCGAATCCTGGACCGCCGCCCCCCGATCCTGGACGAACTGCCGCTCGCGGCCCGGATCCCGGCCGGCGCGAAGGCGGTCCGCGCCCCGAACGGCCAGCTGGCCCTGCTGCTGGAGGACAAGCTGTGGCTGGTGGGCGCGGAGGAAGTGGTGGCGCTCAACTCGTCCCCGATCACCGCGATCACCCAGAAGACGTGGGACGACTACGAGCAGGCCGGTGACCTCCGCCGCTGAACCACTCGCTAGCGCGGCTGCGTACCGCCGGACTGCGGCAGCAGGTTCCCCAGTCCCATCCCGATCCCGGCGGTCGCCAACACCAGCAGCGCCGTGAACGCCGCACCACCCGTCAACGCCGCGCCCAGCGCCTCGGTCCCGGTCCGGTCCACCAGCAGCGACTTCCCGAGCACCCCGACCACCCCAGCCACCGGCCCGGCGACCAGCGCGGCGAAGAACCACACCATCCCGCGCCCGTCGAGCTGCCGCCACGCGTCCAACGCGCCCCACAGCACCCCGGCGACCACCACCAGCCCGAGCGCGATGTAGCGCAGCGACGAACTGGCCCCGGGACTGTGCACGGCCACCGCTTCCGTGCCGACCTGCACACCGCCGTGCAGCAACCCCATCCACAGCCCTCGTGGCAGCCACCTGCGCATAGACCCCACCCTAAGCCCACTGTGCGACCGCCGGCGTGGCTCTAGGCTGCGGGTATGTCCCACTCGACCCGCCGCGCCGCACTGCGCGCCACCCTCCGCGACCGGGAGCTCGACGCGCTGCTGGTGACCAACCTGCTCAACATCCGCTACCTGACCGGTTTCACCGGTTCCAACGCCGCACTGCTCGTGTCGGCGGACTCCGGCTCGGACTCCGACGCCGGCACCGTGTTCTGCACCGACGGCCGCTACCTGACCCAGGCCGGGCAGCAGGTGCCGGACCTGGAACGGCTCATCGACCGGCCGTGCGACGTGGCGCTCGCGGAACGCGCGGGCAAAGCGGGCTTCGGCCGGACCGGCTACGAGAGCCACCACGTCACCGTCGAGGGCCTGGACGTGCTGACCGACGCCGCCGACCAGGTGGAGCTGGTCCGCGCGCCCGGCCTGGTGGAGGAACTGCGGCTGGTCAAGGACGACGCCGAGATCGAGGCGCTGCGCATGGCGTGCGCCGCGGCCGACCGCGCCCTCGCCGGCCTGATCGAACACGGCGGCCTGCGTCCCGGCCGCACCGAACGCGAGATCGCCCGCGAACTGGAAAGCCGAATGCTCGACCACGGCGCGGCCGGCCCCAGCTTCGAGAGCATCGTCGCGACCGGTGCCAACTCGGCCGTCCCGCACCACCGCCCGACCGACGCCGTCGTGCACGCGGGCGACTTCGTGAAGCTCGACTTCGGCGCGCTGGTCGACGGCTACCACTCGGACATGACCCGCACCCTCGTCATCGGCAGTGCGGCGGACTGGCAGCGCGAGCTGTACGCGCTGGTGGCGGCCTCCCAGGCGGCAGGCCGCAAGGCCCTGGCCGTCGGCACCGCATTCGGCGCGGTCGACGCGGCGGCCCGCGACGTGATCGAGGAGGCCGGCTACGGCGAACAGTTCCTGCACGGCCTGGGCCACGGTGTGGGTCTACAGATCCACGAGGCTCCGGCGCTGTCCAAGGCGGGTGCCGGTACACTTCTGCCCGGTATGGCGGTCACCGTCGAGCCCGGTGTGTACCTGGCCGGGAAGGGCGGTGTCCGCATCGAGGACACGCTGGTCGTGCGCGAAGGCGCGCCGGAACTCCTCACCCTGACCACGAAAGAGCTAGTGGTCGTCTGACGCCCGGATCCCGGACGGACGCCCGCGCACGAGTAACAGGAGAGCCCACCCCGTGGCCACCACCAACGACCTGAAGAACGGCCTGGTGCTGAACCTCGACGGCCAGCTGTGGACCGTCACCGCGTTCCAGCACGTCAAGCCGGGCAAGGGCGGTGCGTTCGTGCGCACCACGTTGAAGCACGTCCTGTCCGGCAAGGTCGTGGACAAGACCTTCAACGCGGGCACCAAGGTCGACACGGCCACCGTGGACAAGCGGGGCATGACCTACCTGTACAAGGACGGCACCGACTTCGTCTTCATGGACGGTGACACGTTCGACCAGCTGAGCGTCCCGGCGGAGACCGTCGCCGACGCGGCGAACTACATGCTGGAGAACCAGGAGGCGATCGTCGCCGTCCACGAGGGCGTCGCGCTCTACGTGGAGCTGCCGACCAGCGTCGAACTGCTGATCCAGCACACCGACCCGGGCCTCCAGGGCGACCGCAGCACGGGCGGCACGAAGCCCGCGACCCTGGAGACCGGCGCCGAGATCCAGGTTCCGCTGTTCGTGACGACCGGCGAGAAGATCAAGGTCGACACCCGCGACGGCCGGTACCTCGGCCGAGTCAACGGCTGACATGGGTGCACGCAGCAAGGCCCGGAAACGCGCCGTGGACGTCCTCTACGAAGCGGACCTGCGGAGCATCGACGCGGTGACCCTGCTCGCCGAGCGCGTGGGTTCACCCGACGTGCCGCCGATCAACGACTACACGATCGGTCTGGTCGAGGGCGTCACGGCGCACCGGTCGCGGATCGACGACCTGATCTCCGAGCACGCCGAGGGGTGGACGCTCCAACGCATGCCGGGCGTGGACCGGGCCGTGCTGCGAGTAGGTCTCTACGAACTGCTGTGGGCGGCCGACGTGCCCGACGCGGTGGCCATCGACGAGGCCGTGGAACTGGCGAAACAGCTCTCGACCGACGACTCGCCGAGGTTCGTCAACGGCGTGCTGGGCCGAATCGCCACGATCGCCGACCAGTTGCGGGCCGTCCTCTAGCCGACAGAACCGAACGTGCCCACGCGCGCCCCTGCCACGCACCGCGGCCTGGGCGCGCTTGGCGTTCGGCACACCCGGTCGGCGTTCTCATCCCCGCCTGTCTGTTGGTCTCCCCGTACGGCCTTTGACCGGGCGTACGGGGGTGACACCGAACAGCAGGCCAAGCGAACGCAGACGTCCCCCCGAACCGGGGACCCCTGCGTGCATCCAACCAGGCAGCACCGACATCCGAGCCCGAAAACCCTGAGAGCGAACGGGCCGGACCAGCACGAAGAGGGTCGCCTCCTCAGGAAGAAACGACCCCGTCCGCACCCCGGACCTCAGTCCTCCTTGGCCGGTCGGGCCTCGGGAGGCAGCACACCCCAGTCGATGAGCTGTTCGGTCAGCTCGCCCGGCGTCATGTCGTAGATGATCGCCAGCGACCGCAGGTCCTCCGTCCTGATCGAGAGGACCTTGCCGTTGTAGTCGCCGCGCTGACTCTGGATGGTGGCCGCGTACCGCGCGAGCGGCCCGACCTTCTCCGCAGGCAACTGTTGCAACCGCTCCAGGTTGATCACGATCTTCGTCGCGGGCTCGGCCCCGGAGGGCACCCTGCCCTCGGGCAGCAGTTCCGCGACCGGAACCCCGTAGAAGTCGGCCAGCTCGGCGAGCTTCTGCACGGTCACGGCCCGATCGCCGCGCTCGTACGAGCCGACGACCACGGCCTTCCAGCGACCGCCGGACTTCTGCTCGACGCCGTGCAAAGACAAGCCCTGCTGCTGGCGGATCGCGCGGAGCTTTGCCCCCAGCGCCTTGGCGTAGTCGCCCATGTGGCGGTTCTCCGTTCATTCGCCCCGTCAGCCGGTAGGGGACTGCCGCGGGGAGGCTTAGATCAATACGCAGAGTAATGATTGCTCTCCGTGGTCACCAGGTCAAGCTGATCTCGCCGGTCCAGGTGTGCGAGACCACGCGGACCACCCGGAAGATTGACCCGGAAAGCCTGATACCGTGCTGGTCAGCCCGGTCGCAACCGGGTGTCCGACGTCCTTTAAGGACCCGTCCTGCGTGGCGGGGAAGGAGGTCCAACCGTGGCGCCACGTCAACGTGGCGCGACGGACCCGGCCGGGGAGCGCGAGCTCCTGTCGGCCGGTGACGTCGCGCGCACCGTCGCCCGAATGGCCCATCAGATCATCGAGAAGACCGCGCTCGATGCACCGAGCGCACCCGAAGTAGTCCTGATGGGGATTCCAACCCGAGGCGCGCCCCTCGCGCGCAGACTAGCCGTCAAGATCAACGAATTCAGCGGTGTGGCGGTACCCACCGGCACCCTGGACGTGACTCTCTACCGCGACGACCTGCGACGCGGCCCCACCCGGCCACTTGAGACGACCCGGATCCCGGACGGCGGTATCGACGACCGACTCGTGGTCCTGGTGGACGACGTCCTGTTCTCCGGACGCACGATCCGGGCCGCCCTGGACGCGCTCCGCGACCACGGCCGCCCACGCGCCGTGCAACTCGCCGTGCTGGTCGACCGGGGCCACCGCGAGCTGCCGATCCGCGCGGACTACGTCGGCAAGAACGTCCCCACCGCCCGGTCCGAGGAGGTCCACGTGCTGCTGGCGGAATTCGACCAGCGGGACGGGGTGGTGCTGCGGTGAAGCACCTGCTGTCCACCGAGGGCATCGACCCGGCCGACGCCACCGCCATCCTGGACACCGCCGCCGGCCTCAAGCAGTCCCTCGAAGGCCGTGAAGTGCGCAAACTCCCCACGCTCCGGGGCCGCACGGTGATCACGATGTTCTACGAGAACTCGACCCGCACCAGGGTGAGCTTCGAGATCGCGGGCAAGTGGATGAGCGCCGACGTGGTGAACGTCTCCTCGTCCGGCTCCAGCGTGGGCAAGGGCGAGTCGCTCCGGGACACCGCCCTCACCCTGGCCGCCGCCGGCGCGGACTGCGTGATCGTCCGGCACCCGGCGTCCGGCGCGGCGCACCGCCTGGCCGGCTGGCTCAGCCACACCGGCACCTCGGTGGTCAACGCCGGCGACGGTATGCACGAGCACCCCACCCAGGCCCTCCTGGACGCCGCCACCCTCCGGGAACGCCTCGGCGACCTGCAAGACCGCCGCATCGCGATCGTCGGCGACGTCCTGCACAGCCGGGTCGCCCGCTCGAACGTCCACCTGCTGACCGCGCTGGGCGCGCACGTCACCCTGGTCGCCCCGCCGACCCTGCTCCCGACCGGCGTCGAACGCTGGCCGGTCACGGTCTCGCACGACCTGGACGCCGAGCTACCCAGCCAGGACGCGGTGATGCTCCTGCGGGTCCAGGCGGAACGGATGCACGGCGGGTTCTTCCCGTCCGCCCGGGAGTACTCGATCTCCTACGGACTCAACGAACGACGGCTGGACCTGCTCCCCGAGCACGCCGTGGTGCTGCACCCCGGTCCGATGCTGCGCGGCATGGAGATCGCGAGCGCGGTCGCCGACTCGCCGCGCGCCGCCATCACCGACCAGGTGCGCAACGGCGTCCACGTGCGGATGGCAGTCCTCTACCACCTGCTTGCCCACGAGGAGGAGAACGCGTGAGCCCCTTGATCCTCAAGGGAGTACGACCGTACGGCGACGATCCGACCGACATCCTGATCCGCGACGGCGTGATCACCGCGATCGGCGAGATCCCCGACACCCCCGAAACCGCCGAGATCATCGACGGCAACGGCGCGATCCTGCTCCCCGGCTTCGTGGACCTGCACACCCACCTGCGCGAACCCGGCCGCGAGGACACCGAAACCATCGCCACCGGCTCCGCCGCAGCAGCCCTGGGCGGCTACACCGCCGTCTTCGCCATGGCCAACACCGACCCGGTAGCCGACAACGCGGTAGTGGTCGAACACGTAGCCCGCCGAGGCCGCGAGGTCGGCTTGGTCGACGTCCACCCGGTAGGCGCGGTCACCGTAGCCCTCAAGGGCGAGAAGCTCGCCGAACTCGGCACCATGGCCAAAACCGGCGTCCGGATGTTCTCCGACGACGGCCACTGCGTCCACGACCCGCTGATCATGCGCCGAGCCCTGGAGTACTCCAAGGCCCTGGACGTGGTCATCGCCCAACACGCCGAGGAACCCCGCCTCACCGCCGGCGCCCAGGCCCACGAAGGCGAGCACGCCGCCCGCCTCGGCCTCCAGGGCTGGCCCGCCGCCGCCGAGGAGGCGATCGTCGCCCGCGACTGCCTCCTCGCCAAGCAGGTCGACGCCCGCCTGCACGTCTGCCACGTCTCCACCGCCGGCACCGCCGACGTGCTGGCCTGGGCGAAGGCCCGGGGCACCGAGGTGTCCGCCGAGGTCACCCCGCACCACCTGCTGCTGACCGACGACCGCCTGGCGACCTACGACCCGGTCAACAAGGTCAACCCGCCCTTGCGCACCGCCCAGGACGTGGAAAAGCTCCGCCGGGCCCTGGCCGACGGCGTGATCGACTGCGTGGCCACCGACCACGCCCCGCACGCCGTCCAGGACAAGGACTGCGAGTGGTCCGCCGCCCGCCCCGGGATGCTCGGCCTCCAGACCGCGTTCTCGATCGTCGTCCGCACCATGGTCGAGACCGGCCTGCTGGACTGGCGCGGCGTGGCGCGGGTACTCAGCGAACGCCCGGCGGAGATCGCCGGCCTGCCCGACCACGGCCGCCCGATCGAGGTGGGCGAGCCGGCCAACCTGACCCTGGTCGACCCGGACGCCACCTGGACCGTCCGGGGCGCGGACTTCGCCAGCATCGCCGACAACACCCCGTTCGAGGGCATGGAACTGCCCGGCCGGGTCGTCGCGACGCTGCTGCGCGGGCGCGTGACCGCCACCGGCGGAAGGATCCCCGCATGAGCCGCGTGCTGCTGTCCCTGCTGGTGCTCGCCGTGTTCGCGCTGTGCGTCTACGGCATGTGGCACGGCTGGCGAGCCCGCGCCCGACGCCAAGCCGACAGTCTCCCCACCTTCCCGGAAGCCCCCACCGAGCCGGGCACCGCGAAGCTGGAGACGACCGGCGTCTACGTGGGCACCACGATCGGCGACAACTGGCAGGACCGGGTCGCGGTCGGCGACATCGGCCACCGCGCCGAGGCCACGCTGAAGCTCACCGACACCGGCGTCCTGGTGGAACGCACCGGGGCGAGCGCGATGTGGATCCCGCTGGCGGACGTGCTGGACGCCCGGACCGCGCGCGGCCTCGCGGGCAAGGTCATGACCGCCGACGGCCTGCTGGTGGTCCGCTGGCAACTCGAAGGCCAGACCTTCGACACCGGTTTCCGGGGCGACGACAAGGACGTGTACGAGCAGTGGGTGCAAGCGCTGGGAGGCAAACGATGACGAACGCGGCACTGGTCCTCGAAGACGGCCGGGTCTTCCGCGGCGAGTCGTACGGCGCGGTCGGCGCGAGCCTCGGCGAGGTCGTGTTCTCCACCGGCATGACCGGCTACCAGGAAACCCTCACCGACCCCTCCTACCACCGCCAGATCGTGGTGCAGACCGCGCCGCAGATCGGGAACACCGGCTGGAACGACGAGGACGACGAGTCGTCCCGCATCTGGGTCGCCGGCTACGTCGTGCGCGACCCGGCGCGGGTGCCGTCCAACTGGCGCTCGACCCGCGGCCTGGACGACGAGCTGGTCCGCCAGGGCATCGTCGGCGTGGCCGGCATCGACACCCGGATGCTCACCCGCCACCTGCGGGAACAGGGCGCGATGCGGGCCGGCGTGTTCTCCGGTGACGACCTGGGCAGCACCGAGGAGATGCTGGAACGGGTCCGCACCAGCCCCGCCATGGTGGGCGCGGACCTCGCCGGCGACGTGACGACCCCCGCCCCCTACGTGGTGGACGCGATCGGCGAACGCCGCTTCCGGGTCGCCGCGCTGGACCTGGGCATCAAGTCCAACACCCCGCGGATGATGGCCGCACGCGGCATCGAGGTGCACGTCCTCCCGCTGAGCTCCACGTTCGCCGACATCGAGGCCATCGCGCCCGACGGCGTGTTCCTGTCCAACGGCCCCGGCGACCCCGCCACCCAGGCGCACGCCGTCGAGCTGACCCGCACCGTGCTGGAGAAGAGAATCCCGCTGTTCGGCATCTGCTTCGGCAACCAGATCCTGGGCCGCGCGCTGGGCCGGAACACCTACAAGATGCGCTACGGCCACCGCGGCATCAACATCCCGGTCATCGACGTGGCGACCGGCAAGGTGGCCATCACCGCGCAGAACCACGGCTTCGCGCTGGAGGGCGAGCCGGGGGAGGAGTTCGGCTCCGACTTCGGCCGCGTCCAGCTCAGCCACTACTGCCCGAACGACGGCACCGTGGAGGGCGTCCGCGCCCTGGACGTGCCCGCGTTCAGCGTGCAGTACCACCCGGAGGCGGCGGCCGGTCCGCACGACGCCGCCCCGCTGTTCGACGAGTTCTGCGACCTGATGTCCGGCTCCGCCGGGGTACCGAAGACGAGCGAGGACCGCTAATGCCGAAGAGGACCGACATCAAGCACGTGCTGGTCATCGGCTCGGGCCCGATCGTCATCGGCCAGGCCTGCGAGTTCGACTACTCC
>CBHFOL010000194.1:0-14856 GCA_965995405.1 uncultured Saccharothrix sp. | reverse complement strand
GACCACCTACTACCTGCGGGCCTTCGCCGACCCGGACCTGACAGTGGAAATGGCCGGCACGGACACGTCCGGGCTCCTGGTGGCCGAGGGCAACCTCCGCCTGCCCGCAGGCGCGGGCGGCTCCATAGGCAAGCTCCTCGGCCAAGTCCTCGACGCCCTGGGCAAGCTGGGCGAGCCACCTCCGAGAACGGGCCGGAAACGGCCCGCCAACGCCAATCAACCCTGGACCCGAGACCTCGACGACCACCTGTACCTCAGCTGGCTGGCGGCCGAACCCGGCAGCCCCGCCACCGAAGTGATCCGCACCATCGCCAAGCAGCTGGAACGCTCCGCCACCTCGATCCGCTCCCGGCTGGCCAAGGTCGGCTGCGACCCGGACATCCCGGGCCGCACCCTGTCCCCGGAGGCCGCTCACCTACTCGGGGTTCAGGGTCGGGATCAGGGCGACGTCAGGGGTACACCCGATACGCCGGAGGAGGGAGAACGGTGATGCTCATGGTGCAGACGTAGTTCGGAGGAGGGGACCTCGCATGGAGATCACCGGCATCATCTCGGCCCTGTTCATCGGCGTGATCATCGGCGGCCTGGGACGACTCGTCGTGCCGGGCAGGCAGAAGATCTCGCTGCTGACGACCATCCTGGTCGGCATCGCGGCAGCGCTGGTCGGCACGCTGGCGGCGTCGGCACTGGGCGTGGCCGACACGGACGGCATCGACTGGATCGAACTGGCCCTCCAGGTGGGCCTGGCAGGCGTAGGCGTGACAGCTCTCGCCGGCCGCGCAAAGGCCCGCCAGGACCACTAGGCCCTCTCCCGCCAACCCCGAGCCACGGACCGGGCGCGTCCCTCCGGGCGCGCCCACCCTCCGTCGCCCACTGCCTGTTCAGGTGCTGCCGGCTCAGCTGCGGTCGGCCCACCAACACCAACCCATCACCGCCGGTCCAAGCCCGGCCGCGCCGTCCAACGGCGCGCGACACAACAGAATTCAGTCCGAACGGCATCCGCCCGAGCCCACGTCCCAGGTCACGCCTAGAGTCGTGCGCGTGTTGGTGCTGCACGGCCTGTGCACGGCCGAAGGTCGGCCGGCGTTGTGGGCGGAGGATTCCCAGCGACCGGCACGCGCGGCCGGCCGCCTGCCCCGAGCCACCGTGGACCACCCGTTCGCGGCCGACGGGCAGACGCTCACCGACCTGATCGGCGGCACCCCGGACACGATCGCGGTACGACTGCCGTCCTACGCGTCCGGCCCGACCGAATCACCGGAACTGGTGCGGGACCCCCTGGCCAAGCCACCGTCCCGCCGAGGCGCGGTCCGACTGCGCAGCTGGCTGGTACCGGTGGTCTGGCTGGACGGCGACCTGCCGACCGACCTACCCGACTGCCGGACCGGTGCCTCCGCCAAGTACCTCCGCGACGTAATGGCCTTCGCCGAGGACCTGGTAACACGCGGCAGAGTGCTACCCGAGGTAGTGGACACCTACCACCCAACCGCCCGTCACTCGACGGCCGAGCGCCCAGCGGCCCGGCACCCAACCGCCCGCTGGCGGGCATCACTGTCCGGGATCGACGCGTCGCGGCACGCCGCTCTCAGCACCGCGATGCCACCCGCGTTCCGCGCCGCCGAGGGCGTGGAGGACCCGCTACGGCAGGTGCTCGACGCACTGGTGGACGACGAGGTCCGACGCCGGTTGGCCGGGTCCACCCTTCATGGCGGACCTCCGGTCGCCCGCCGAGGCACAGTCGCCAGCCCAGGCGCCAGCACAGTCGCGGTCGCCAGCACCGACACGGGCGGCAGCGCGGGCAGCAGCGCGAGCGTGCGCGACGGCGCGGGCAGCAGCGACGTGGGCACGGGCGGCCACGTGCGCGGCCGCGCGAGCACAGGCGGCACCGCACGTGGCAACGCGAGCACGAGCGGCAGCTCAGGCGGCAGTGCGAACGCGGGCGGCACCGCACGTGGAGGCGCAAGCGCGAGCGGCGGCACGGGTAGCAGCGCGGGCGCGGGAGGCAGCGCGAGCGTGCGCGACGGCGCGGGCAGCAGCGGCACGGGCGCGGGCAGCAGCGCGAGCCTGCGCGGCGGAGCGGGCGGCAACGTGAGCACGGGCGGCGGCGCAGGTGTGAGCGGCGGCGCGGACGCGGGCGGGGACACGGTCGTGCGGTGGCTGGCCGCGTTGGCCGGATCGGGCGGGTTCCAGTCCGAGCCGGGCGAGGTGGACCTGTTGCGGGCCAAGGTCGCCGGGTGGGGTGCGGACGAGGTCCGAGGTAGTCGGGTGCGCACCTGCTTCCGCTTGTCCTCGCCGATGCAGGGCGGTCCGGGCGACGGAGGTTGGCGACTGGAGTTCCTGCTCCAGGCCGTCAGCGAGCCCAGCGTCCTGGTGTCCGCCACGCAGATGTGGCGACGCCGGGAAGCGGTGTTGCGGCGGTGGGTGGACCGGCCCCAGGAGGTGCTGCTCGGCGATCTCGGGCGGGCCAGTCGGCTCTACCCGGCATTGGACCGGGCGTTGGCCGAGCAGCGGCCGGCCGGCATGGTCCTCGATGTCGAGGGTGCGCACGAGTTCCTGACCCACGCATCCCTGCTCGCGCAGGCCGGCTACGGGGTGCTGCTGCCCTCGTGGTGGCGGCAGCCCCGGCAGCTGGGGCTCACCCTCACCGCCGCCGCGCGGGGTGCCGCCGGGGTCGTCGCCAAGGAAAGCGAGCTCGGGCTCAAGGTGCTGGTGGACTACCGCTGGGACCTCGCTCTGGGCGACGAGCGGCTGACCGAGGCGGAGCTCACGGCGTTGGCCAAGGCCAAAGCGCCGTTGGTCCGGCTGCGCGGGCAGTGGGTGCACGTCGACCGGAAGCGGCTCGCCGAAGGGCTGGCGTTCCTCGCACGCGGCGGTGGCCAGATGTCGGCCGCGCAAGTGCTGCTGCACTCCGGGTTCGGGCCGGAGGACGCCGACCTGCCGTTGCCGTTGAACGCGGTGCGCGGCGAAGGCTGGTTGGGCGACCTGCTGTCCGGTGAGGTGGAGCACCGGCTGGAGCCGGTCGAGCCGCCCGCCGGCCTGACCGCGACGCTGCGGCCGTACCAACTGCGGGGCCTGTCGTGGCTGGTGTTCCTGGACCGGCTCGGGCTGGGCGCGTGCCTTGCCGACGACATGGGGCTGGGCAAGACCGTTCAGCTGCTGGCGCTGGAGGCGTACACCCGGCAACGGGAGACGCGTCCGCCGACGCTGCTGGTCTGCCCGATGTCCGTGGTGGGCAACTGGCAGCGGGAGGCCGCGCGGTTCACGCCGGACCTCCGGGTCCACGTGCACCACGGCTCCGAGCGGTCCGCGGCGGGGTTGGGACGCGACCACGACCTGGTGATCACCACGTACGCCGTGGTGGCACGCGATGCCGCCGCGTTGGCCGAGGTCGCCTGGGACCGGGTGGTGCTGGACGAGGCGCAGAACGTCAAGAACAGCGCCACGCGGCAGTCGCGCGCGGTGCGGGCGCTGCCTGCCCGGCACCGGGTGGCGTTGACGGGGACGCCGGTGGAGAACCGGTTGGCGGAGCTCTGGTCGATCATGGACTTCGTCAACCCCGGTGTGCTCGGCACGGTCAACACGTTCCGCGCACGGTTCGCGGTGCCCGTCGAACGGCACCACGACGAGGACGCGGCGGTGCGGCTGCGCCGGATCACCGGGCCGTTCGTGCTGCGCAGGCTGAAGACCGATCCGCGGATCATCACCGATCTGCCGGACAAGATCGAGGTCAAGCAGCTGTGCACGCTGACCGC
The DNA here is from genome assembly GCA_965995405.1 of uncultured Saccharothrix sp. Lineage (GTDB taxonomy): Bacteria > Actinomycetota > Actinomycetes > Mycobacteriales > Pseudonocardiaceae > Actinosynnema. The sequence goes on along the minus strand of CBHFOL010000194.1, from coordinate 11,104 downwards.
CGAGCAGGCGTCGCTGTACCAGGCGGTGATCGACGACATGTTCGCGCGGATCTCCGAGGTCGAGGGCATCAAGCGCAAGGGGCTGGTGCTGGCGACCATGTCGAGGCTCAAGCAGGTCTGCAACCACCCGGCGCAGCTGCTCGGCGACGGCTCACGGGTCGCGGGCCGGTCCGGCAAGCTCGCGCGGCTGGAGGAGATCCTGGAGGAGGCGCTCGCCGACGGCGACAAGGCGCTGTGCTTCACCCAGTTCACCCAGTTCGGGGCGCTCGTCGTGCCGCACCTGGCCGCGCGCTTCGACACCGAGGTGCTGTTCCTGCACGGCGGCACGTCCCAACGCGCGCGGGACGAGATGGTGCGGCGGTTCCAGTCCGGGGACGGGCCGTCGATCTTCGTGCTGTCCCTGAAAGCGGGCGGCACCGGCCTCAACCTGACCGCCGCGAACCACGTCGTCCACCTCGACCGCTGGTGGAACCCGGCGGTGGAGGACCAGGCGACCGACCGGGCGTTCCGGATCGGGCAGCGCAACCACGTGCAGGTGCGCAAGTTCGTGTGCGTCGGCACGGTGGAGGAGCGGATCGACCGCATGATCGAGGAGAAGCGCGGGCTGGCGCAGCTGGTCGTCGGGGCGGGTGAGGACTGGCTGACCGAGCTGTCCACGAGCGAGCTGCGGGAACTGTTCGCCTTGTCCGAGGAGGCCGTCGGTGAGTGACTGGCACGGGGAGCGCCCGACGTTCCGCCCGTCCCGACCGGTTCGGGTCGAGGGTGGGCTTTCGTTGCGGAGCAAGCGGGGCGACATCGCGCAGACCTGGTGGTCCCGGCGGTTCGTCGAGGTGCTTGAGTCCCTCGGGATGGGCGGGCGGCTGGCGCGGGGCCGTACGTACGCGCGCAGCGGGCAGGTGCTGAGCCTGTCGCTGTCCACCAGTCTGGTCGTCGCGCTGGTCCAGGGTTCCCAGCCGCAGCCGTATCGGGCTCGGATCGGGGTGCGGAAGTTCGGCGACGAAGACTGGGGGCGGATCGAACACGCGTTGGCGGATCGGGCGGTGTTCGCGGCGAAGCTGTTGGCGGGCGAGATGCCGCCGGAAATCGAGGACGTGTTCGCCGGGCTCGGCCTGACGTTGTTCCCGGCGACGTCGCGTGAGCTGACCATGGACTGCACGTGCCCCGACTGGGAGGTGCCGTGCAAACACCTCGCCGCGACCTGCTACCTGCTCGCCGAGTCGTTCGACACCGACCCGTTCGAGATCCTGGCGTGGCGGGGCCGCTCCCGCGAGGACCTGCTGGACCGCCTGCGGGAGTTGCGCGACCCCATTCCGCCCGACCGCGACCGGGCCGACGACCAGTCCGGCGACGACCTGGGCCAGGATGTCCTGCCCAGCCTGGAAGACGAACTGGACCGGTTCTGGTCGCAGCCCGGTGTTCCGGCGGTGCCCGAGCCCGAGGAGCTGCCGGGTCGGCGGGCCGACGCGATCCTGGACCAACTCGACCCGCTCACCGTGCTCGGACACTCGATCACCGACGAGCTTCGGCCGCTGTACCGGCGCTTCGCCGGGCCCTAGCCGGGTCAGCCGCCTCCCTTCGCCCAGCCCTGGCCGATCAACCACCCACCTTCGCCAGCCGGTCCTCGTCGGTCCAGCCGCCCACCTCTGCCGGGGCACCAACCGGTCAGCCGCCCGCCTCCGCCGCGCTCAGCCGTCCGCGTTCAGATCCTGGGCGATCAGCAGCCGGCCCGCCTTCGCCGCGCACAGCCGGTCAGCCGCCCGCGACGGAGGGCAGGATCTGGATCTCCGCGTTCGGGCCGAGCCTGGTCGCCGGGCCGTCCAGGCGACGGCATTCCTCCCCGTCGACGTAGAAGTTCACGTACCGGCGCAGGTCCGAGCGCTCGTCGCGCAGGCGTCGGTCCAGCAGCGGGTAGCGGGCAGCCAGCACGTCCAGGACCGCGCCCAGAGTGGCCGGTTCGCCGATGTCCAGTTCCAGTTTCGCGTGACCGCCGGCCGCGGAACGCAGCACGCCGGGCACCAGCACGACGACTCGCATCACACCTCCGCAGCCCGGACGGACAGCACGTCGGGCAGGTGCTCGGCCACCCGTTGCCAGCTGTCGCCCTCGTCGGCGCTGGCGTAGACCTCGCCCGACCGGGAACCGAAGTACACGCCCGCCGGTGTCGCGCTGTCGACGCACATCGCGTCCCGCATCACGGCTGTCCAGAAGCCGTCCGGCAGGCCGTCGCGGAGCGCGGTCCACGTGTCGCCGCCGTCCGGGGACCGGTACACGGCGCAATCGCCCCGGGGTGGGAACCGATCGCTGTCGGCGGCCAGCGGGAAGTTGTAGATCACCTCCGGCCGGTGCGGGTGGACGACCATCGGGAAGCCGAAATCGCTGGGCAGGCCGGCCGCGATCGACTCCCATGCCCCGCCGCCGTCCGACGACCGGTACACACCGTGGTGGTTCTGGAGGTACATCCGGTCCGGTGCCGACGGGTGGCTGGCGATCTTGTGCACGCACTGCCCGAACTCCGGGTACGGATCGGGCATGAAGTACGCCTTGATGCCCTGGTTGCCCGGCTGCCAGGACGCGCCGCCGTCGAACGTCCGGTACACCCCGCCGGTCGACATCGCCACGGTCACCCGCGCCGGGTCACGCGGGTCGGGCAGCACCGTGTGCACCGCCTGACCGCCGAACCCGGCACCCCACTCGGGCCGGTGCGGGTGGTTCCACAGCCCCTCCACCAGCGAAAACGTCCGCCCGCCGTCCTCCGAACGGAACAGCGCGGACGGCTGGACGCCCGCGTACACCACGTCCGGGTCGGAGGTCGGGGTGAGCTGCCACACCCGTTCCAGCGCCACCTCCTCCGGGAACGCGATGGGCGCCTCCGCCGGCTCCTGCCAGGTCTTGCCCAGGTCGTCGCTGATGAACACGGTGGGCCCGAAGTGCGAGCTTGCCGTGCCCGCGAACAGTCGCGGACCGCGCGGGTCGACGGCGACCGCCGACACCTCCGTCATGGCGTGGTGCGGGCCGCTGAGCTCCCACGACCGGCGGTCCGGGCTGGTCGCGAGCCACAGCCCCTTGCGGGTCCCGATGGCGAGCAGATGCATGGTGTTCTCCGAGGTTAGGGGCCTCCTCCAGTGACGTGCAGCACGCTACGCCGGGGGTACGACAATTCGCCCGGGTCGACCGCGGGGACCATCCGCCGGACAGCCTCCCGCCCACTTCCGGCTCACGTCCCGGGGTTCCGGCAAGGCCGTTCCGACCGGTCGTTCCGGCTGGTCGGCACGCCACCCCGACACACCCGGGACCTCCAGCCGCGCAGGCTCTCGCACGCGTCCCCGCGCAGGGGGTCCCCTGATTTCATTCCACCACAGGGGTACGACATTTTCGGCGCCGCGGAAACCGGCCGGATAAGTTACCGACTGGTAGCGTCCTGTCCGGACGAAGGGAGAAGGCCGGTGTTGTTCGATCCCCACAGCTTCGAGGCCGCGCACCTGGACCCGGAGAGCAGGCGACTGCTGAAGGCCACCGTCGACTGGTTCGAGGAGCGCGGCAAGCGTCGCCTCGTCGCGGACGACCAGGCCCGGGTCTGGTACGACGAGTTCCTGGAGTTCGCCCGCCGCGAAAAGCTGTTCGCCACCTTCCTCACCCCGGCCCACGAAGCCGACGGCGCGCCCGACAAGCGCTGGGACGCCGCCCGCAACGCCGCCCTCAGCGAGATCCTCGGCTTCTACGGCCTCCAGTACTGGTACACCTGGCAGGTCACCGTCCTCGGCCTCGGCCCGATCTGGATGAGCGACAACGCCACCGCCCGCAAACGCGCCGCCGCCCTGCTCGACGACGGCGCGGTGTTCGCGTTCGGCCTGTCCGAGAAGGAACACGGCGCGGACGTCTACTCCACCGACATGGTCCTCACCCCCACCGACAACACAGCCAACAGCACCACCGACAACGGCTTCACCGCCAACGGCGACAAGTACTACATCGGCAACGGCAACGTCGCCGGCATGGTCTCGGTCTTCGGCCGCCGCGCCGACATCGAGGGCCCGGACGGCTACGTGTTCTTCGCGGTCGACAGCCGGCACCCGAACTTCAAGCTGGTCAAGAACATCGTCGACTCCCAGATGTTCGTCAGCGAGTTCCGCCTGGAGGACTACCCGGTCACCGCCGACGACATCCTGCACACCGGCCAGGACGCCTTCAGCGCCGCCCTCAACACCGTCAACGTCGGCAAGTTCAACCTGTGCACCGCATCCATCGGCATCGCCGAACACGCGACGTACGAAGCGATCACGCACGCCCACAACCGGATCCTGTACGGCAAGCGGGTGACCGAGTTCCCGCACGTGCGGCAGAACTTCGTGGACGCCTACGCCCGCCTCACCGCCATGAAGCTGTTCGCCGACCGCGCCGTGGACTACTTCCGCACCGCATCCCCCGACGACCGCCGCTACCTGCTGTTCAACCCCATCACCAAGATGAAGGTCACCAGCGAGGGCGAGCAGGTCATCGACCTCCTCTGGGACGTGATCGCCGCCAAAGGCTTCGAGAAGGACACCTACTTCGCGATGGCCGGCCGGGACATCGGCGCGCTCCCCAAGCTCGAAGGCACCGTCCACGTCAACCTGGCGCTGGTGCTGAAGTTCATGCCCGCCTACCTGTTCTCCCCCGCCGACTACCCCGACGTCCCGACCCGCCACGACCCGGCGGACGACGACTTCTTCTGGCGGCAGGGCCCGGCGCGCGGCCTCGGCGCGATCCGGTTCCACGACTGGGAGCAGGCGTACCGGGAGCACGCGCACGTCCCGAACGTCGCCCGCTTCCACCAGCAGGCCCAGACGATCCGCACGCTGCTCACCGCCGCCGCCCCGGACGAGGAGCAGCAGCGGGACCTGGACTTCCTGCTCACCCTCGGCCACCTGTTCACGCTGGTCGTCTACGGCCAGCTGATCCTGGAGCAGGCCACGCTGACGAACACCGACCGGGACGTGCTGGACCAGGTCTTCGACGTGCTGGTCCGGGACTTCTCCGGCTACGCCGTCGCGCTGCACGGCAAGGCGTCCTCCACCGGGGCCCAGCAGGAGTGGGCGCTGGCCCAGATCCGCAAGCCGGTCGTGGACCGCGACCGGTTCGGACGGGTCTGGGCGCAGGTCGCCGCCCTGTCCGGCCGGTACGAGATGAACCCCTAGGAACCCCCGTCCACGACGGCACTCGGGTGCCGTCTTGACTGGTGGCCGCGCCGGGTGTTTGGTCGGGCACCGGGTGAGGGGAGGGGACGCATGACCGCGTCCAGGTCACTGCGGGCGCTGCGGGAGGCGATCGTGCTCGAACTCCTGGAAGCGGAGAACGAGCACGAGTTCGCGACCGCCGTGCGCGCGTTCGACCGCCCGCGCTGCGAGGTCGTGGCGACCGGTGAGGTGTTCGAGGGCCCGGCCGAGCTCACCGGCTACTACGCCCGTGCCCACGCCGCGTGTCCCGACCAGCGCAGTCACCTGGTGGAACTGCACCACGCCGACGACGCGGTGATCGTGGAACTCGCGCTCGACGGCACCCGCGCGGGACTGAGATTCAGCGCGCGGACGACCGCGTTCCTGCTGTTCGACGGCGCGCGACTGGTCGGCAAGCGACTCTACGGTGACCCGTCCACACCCGCGCTGACCTGCTGAAACCAACGAAAACGGGCCGCCACCCCCGTCACCGGGGATGGCGGCCCGGATCTCCGAGTGAAACCCCGGATTAACTAGGTCAGAGCGGTCGGACCGTCTGCGCCTGCGGGCCCTTCTGGCCCTGGCCGATCTCGAACTCCACCCGCTGGTTCTCTTCCAGGGTGCGGTAGCCGTTGCTCTGACTCTCCGAGGAGTGCACGAACACGTCGGCGCCACCGTTGTCCGGGGAGATGAAGCCGAAGCCCTTCTCCGCGTTGAACCACTTGACGGTGCCCTGAACTGCCATCTTGCTACTTCTCCTCTAACAGGTGCCGGATCGCGCTTGCGACCACCGGGTCAGCCAGGGCGACGGCCCTTCCTGGAGGAAAGCTCGGCGCCCGCAACTCCGTTCCGCGAGCGTGGTGGAACACGAACACAGAAAGGTACGACCGAAGACAGTCAACCACGACAGACCACTACCAGTCGAGCGACTGAGTGCGGCGAGTCGCACTGCTACCGTGGGCTACTACGTGATCACGCAACGTCCGTCGTATAGGGTGTCTGTCGCCACATCGCCCGCCATCCGGCTGTTCCGGAGCCCGTACGTGCAGGTTCGGGCCGAATAGACAGCGGCGCACCGCCGGGTGGAGTGAAGATGGACCGGTGTCCACGCTCCACCTGCCGCAGACCCGCCTGCTGTTCTTCTTCCTGGGCTTGGTCCTGACGTTCGTCCTGATCAGGATCAGCGTGCGGATGATCCGCGCCAAGGTCCGCTGGTGGCCGGGCAACATCACCCCGGGCGGGACGCACATCCACCACGTGGTGTTCGGCACGGTGCTCATCCTGATCGGCGGCGTGACCGGGCTCGCGGCGGCGGACGAGGAACACGGGCTGCGGGTGTCCGCGGCGGCGCTGCTCGGGGTGGGCGCGGCCCTGGTGCTGGACGAGTTCGCGCTGATCCTGCACCTGCGGGACGTGTACTGGTCGAAGGACGGCCGGCTGTCCGTGGACGCCGTGTTCCTCGCCATCGGCATGACCGGCCTGCTGCTGCTCGGCGCACGGCCGCTCGGCTACGACGAGTTCTACGGTGAAGGCGTCTGGCTCCGGACGGCCGCGATCCTGGTGAACCTCGGGTTCGCCATCGTCGCGCTGCTCAAGGGCAAGGTCTGGACGGGACTGCTCGGCCTGCTGGTCCCCGTGCTGCCCGAGATCGGGGCACTCCGCCTGGCCCGGCCGGGTTCGCCGTGGGCACGCTGGCGGTACTCCGAGGACTCGCGCAAGCTGCGCCGCGCCTACCGCCGGGAGGCCCGGATCAGGCAGCCGCTGATCCGGGCGAAGATCCGGTTCCAGGAGTTCATCTCCGGCCGGCACGACGACAACTAGTCGAGCCCGCTGCTCAGCCACCGGTCGGGACGGGCCGTGAACAGCACGAACGTCCCGCTCGGCGGATCCGTCTCGGCCGCCGCGAACGCCCGCGCCTGCTCCTCGGGCAGGTACCGCCCGACCACCGCGAACACCCGCTCGGACGCCGGGGCCCGGTCGGCGTCGACCACCGTGCACTCGGCCGTGACGGTCCGGAACGCACCTTCGACCTGCTGGACGCACACGCTGACCTGCCCCGAACGCGCGATGAGCTTCGTCTTGCGCGCCTTACGCCCTTCCGTGCCGGTGAAGAACGTGATCAGCCCGTCCTCATACGCGTAGAACACCGGCACCGTAAGGGGCGGACGCCCGTCGTCGGCCGCCACGCTCAGCACGGCCACCCACGGCCGTCCGAAGAACTCGTCCCGCACCGCATCCACGTTCGGGTGATCCATGCCCACTCCTCCACCTAAGTTCCCTGAGGGAACCATAACACCTCAAGTTCCCTGAGGGAACCCAACGGAGTAGACTGCACCCCGTGCAGCGGACGAACTTCGGGGAGATGGCGTGCTCGATCGCACGCACCATGGACGTCATCGGCGAGCCGTGGTCACCGCTGATCCTGCGCAACGTCTACGTGGGCATCAACCGCTTCGACCAGATCCAGCAGCAGCTCGGCATCTCCCGCAAGGTGCTGGCCGAACGCCTCCGCCACCTGACCGGGCGACAAGTGCTCGAACGCCACGAATACGCGCCCAACCGCCACGAGTACGCACTCACCGAACGCGGCCTGGAACTGGTGGACGTCCTGATGGTCATGGTCCGCTGGGGTGACCGGTGGCTGGCCGGCGAGGCAGGCCCACCAGTCCTCTACCGCCACCACGCGTGCGGCGCGACCAGCCACGTCGACCTGGTCTGCGCAGCCTGCGGCGCACCCATGGGCGCAACCGACATCGACGTCCTACCCGGCCCCGGCGCACATCAAGACATCAGTTGACCAGGATGCCGAGCTCTTCACACTCGGAGGCCACGTCACCCGCACACAGCTCGGCGGACTTGACCGCACTCTGCGCCACCAGCCCACGCACCTTGTCCCGCGTGATCAGGTCCGCGCCCAGCAGCACCGACTTCACGTCCCGCCGCGACACCAGGTCCCGGGTGTTGCCGGTGGCCAGGTCGTCCGCGCCGCTGATGTCGCCACGCGCCACCGCGATCGCCAGCCGCGCCGCGGCCTCGGCCTCGTCCCGGATCGGCTTGTAGACGGTCATGCACTGGTCGCCGCGCAGCACCGCGCGCAGTCCCTCCACCGTGGCGTCCTGCCCGGTCACCGGCACCTTGCCGGCCAGGCCCTTCTCCTTCAGCACCTCGATCACCGCACCCGCCAGCGTGTCGTTCGCCGCGACCACGCCGTCGACCCGGCCTGCGTTGCCGCTCAGGATCTGCTCGAACACGGCCTTGGCGGCCACCGGGTCCCACTTGTCGATGGCCTGGCTCTTCACCAGTTTCAACGCGCCGCTCTCGTACTTGGGGCCGAGCACGCGGCGCTGCCCGTCGGCGAACAGGGTCGCGTTGTTGTCCGTCGGCGCGCCCTGGATCTCGATGATCTGCCCGCCCGGCTTGGTGCCCAGGCAGGTCAGCAGGCCCTCGGCCTGGAGTTCGCCCACGTTCAGGTTGTCGAACGACACGTAGTAGTCCGCCGTGCCGCCCAGGCTGATCCGGTCGTAGTTGATCACCGGTATGCCCGCCTGCTTGGCCTTGCGCTCGACGGTCGCGCCGCCCTCGGTGCTCAGCGGCGTCGTCATCAGCACCTTCACGCCGCGCTGGATCATCGAGTCGGCGATGCTCGCGAACTTCGCCTCGTCGCCCTCGGCGTTCTCGATCACCGCCTCGACGTTCGCGATCTTGAACGACGAGGCCAGCAGCACCCGGTCCTGCTGCTCCCAGCGGGTGGAGGTCGTCTTGTCCGGGAGGATCACGCCGATGACCGGCTGATCGACCGGCGCGGTCGTGGGCTGGGTGCGGGCGTCGGTCTTGTCCTTGCCGGCACACGAAGCCACGAGCATGAGGAGCGCGGCACAACACGCCGCTCCGCGTAGTCTTCGCATTCGCCAACCCCTAGCACGGACCGTCCGCCCGCTGACCGCCGAAATTCGGATTGTGCGGATTTCATCCCCCGGGACGCCGCTTCGTCAAGACGTAGCAACGATCGGGCGGCAAATGGTCCGCACCAATGAGCTAGTTGACCTTTTAGGGACATCGAAGCTGCTGGCAGACGTGTTACCAAACCCGAAAAGGTCACGCTCCGCGCTCATTCGACTACGTTCCAGACTGACGACGAAAGGCGTCTGACCACACCGACTTTTCTGTGTCAGGGTGTCGCGCGACGCAACCCTGTCCGGGTGTGAGGAGACAGCGTGAGAACACGCAGATTCGTTCCGTCGGCGCTGGCACTGGCGGCCACCGCCGCCCTGCTCGCGGCCGGGACCCAGCCCGCCGCCGGCCAAGGCGAGACCGCCGATTTCACGGTGGTCGTGGAGGAGGGCGCGGATCCAGCCGCCGCCAAGGCCGCCATCGCCGCCGCCGGAGGCCGGGTGACCGCCGAGAACACGGCCGTCGGCACCCTGACCGTCAACGCGCCCGCCGGGGGCTTCGCACTGCGCGTCTCCGCGTCCGACGCGGTGCTCGGCGCGGCCCCGGTGAAGCCCATCGGCACCGCGCCCAAGTCCCCGGGCCCCGGCGGGAACCGCGAGTGGGACGAGGTGGAACGCGAACACCTCACCGCCGACGCCGACCGGCAGGCCGCCCCCACCCGCCAGGCGCCCACCCAGGCAGCCGGCCTGGACCCCTTGGACGACGCCCTGTGGGGCCTGCGCCTGGTCCGCTCCGACCTCGCGCGCGCCAAGCAGCCCGGTGACAAGCGCGTCTACGTCGGCGTCCTGGACACCGGCGTGGACGGCAACCACCCCGACATCGCCCCGAACTTCAGCCGCGACCTGTCCCGCAACTTCACGATCGACATCCCGAACGACCCCAACGGCGGCGTGTTCGACGGCCCGTGCGAGTTCCGCGGTTGCGTGGACCCGGCGGACCACGACGACGACGGCCACGGAACGCACGTGGCAGGCACGATCGGCGCAGCTGCGAACGGTTTCGGCATCTCGGGCGTGGCCCCGAACATCACCCTGGTCAACATCCGCGGCGGCCAGGACTCGGGCTCGTTCTTCCTCCAGCCGGTCGTGGACGCGCTGACGTACGGGGCGGACATCGGCTTGGACGTCATCAACATGTCGTTCTACATCGACCCGTGGTACATGAACTGCTCGGACAACCCGGCCGACAGCCCCGAGGCGAAGCTGGAACAGCGCGCCACGATCACGGCGGTGCAGCGGGCCCTGAACTACGCCCACCGCAAGGGTGTGACCCTCGTGGGTGCCGGCGGCAACAACCACGAGGACCTCGGACACCCCCGAACCGACATCGTGAGCCCGAACTACCCACCGGACACCGCGTACCCGCGCGTGATCGACAACAAGACGTGCATCCACCTCCCGTCCGAGGGTGACCACGTGCTGTCCGTCTCGGCGCTCGGCCCGTCGACCCTCAAGGCGGACTACTCGAACTACGGCACCGAGCAGACCGAGCTCTCCGCCCCCGGCGGCTACTTCCGCGACGGCTTCGGCACCCCCTGGTACCGGACCAACGAGAACATGATCCGCTCGACCTACCCGCGGAACGTGGCACTGGCCGAGGGCAACATCGACGCGGCCGGCAACCTCACGCCGAAGGGCGAGGAGGAGGGCGTGGCGAAGTACTGCCAGGGCACGACATGCGGGTACTACCAGTACATCCAGGGCACGTCGATGGCCGCCCCGCACGCGGCCGGCGTGGCGGCTCTCGTCGTGAGCCAGTACGGGAAGAAGGACCGGGCACACCCCGGCGCGCTGACCCTGTCACCGGACAAGGTGGAGAAGGTCCTGAAGAAGACGGCGACGCCACGGGCCTGCCCGACCCCGCGAACCGTGTCCTACGAGAACGTCGGCCGGCCGGCCGAGTTCACCGCGTCCTGCGAAGGCGCCACCAAGGTCAACGGCGTCTACGGCCACGGCATCGTC